>JAFKJW010000019.1 GCA_017305925.1 Hyphomicrobiales bacterium
CGTCTACGAGTGGAAGAAGGGAGCGCTGGAATGGGATTGAACGACGCATCCGGCACCCTCGTCGCGCCGCGCCCGAAGGGCATCCTCGACCCGCGCACCGGCAAGCCCTTCGGGTCCGAGGATCCGCTCTTCATCGAGATCAATGACGAGCTGGCGGACAAGGGCTTTCTTGTCACCTCGACGGAGGCCCTGATCAACTGGGCGCGCAGCGGTTCGCTGATGTTCATGACATTCGGGCTCGCCTGCTGCGCGGTGGAGATGATCCATACCTCGATGCCGCGCTACGACAGCGAGCGCTTCGGCGTGGCGCCGCGCGGCTCGCCGCGCCAGTCCGACATCATGATCGTGGCCGGCACGCTGACCAACAAGATGGCGCCCGCGCTGCGCAAGGTCTACGACCAGATGCCGGAGCCGCGCTACGTCATCTCCATGGGCTCGTGCGCCAATGGCGGCGGCTACTATCACTATTCCTATTCGGTGGTGCGCGGCTGCGACCGCATCGTGCCGGTGGACATCTACGTTCCCGGCTGCCCGCCTTCGGCCGAGGCGCTGCTCTACGGCATCCTTCTTCTCCAGAAGAAGATCCGCCGCACCGGCACGATCGAGCGGTGACGGCGATGAGCGAGCCGAAAGACCTCGTGTTGCCGATCGTCCGTGAAATTCAGCCGGATCTGGCCGCCTTCCGAAAGGAGACTGGTGAGCGTCTGGCAAAGCCGGAAAGCGGGCAGCGCAATATCCGCTCGGCGTTGGCCGGAGAGACTGTCCTCAGCAGAATGCTTGTCGGAGAATTTGAAGAACGTATCGAAGCGCTCGAAGAGAAGGTTGGTGCTTTGGAGAAACGCAAATGACTGCAACGGCATCTTCGGTGGCAGCCCAAATGCGGTCATTGGCGCGCCGCCACCTTGATTCCGATGCTTATCTGCGGGAAATGGCCGCGCTCGCCGATCTCGAGGGCAGGGAGCCCGGCGCCTCAGGGAAAACATCCCCGACCCAAGCCGATTATTGGACCAGAGTTGAACGGTTGCTGGCATTGCGCAGGCGCGTTGCCGTGCTCGAGCGTCGAGTCCGAAAGCTGGAGGCGCGCAAATGAGCGAGCTTTTCGAAGACCTCGCGGCCCATCTCGGCGAGAAGCTC
The DNA here is from genome assembly GCA_017305925.1 of Hyphomicrobiales bacterium. Lineage (GTDB taxonomy): Bacteria > Pseudomonadota > Alphaproteobacteria > Rhizobiales > Rhizobiaceae > Arvimicrobium. The sequence continues at coordinate 1,135 of JAFKJW010000019.1, forward strand.
GGCGGGAAGATTTCCGGCGCCGTCGTCGCCTATGGCGAACTGACGGTGACGGTCGAGCCGGAAAACCTGATCGAGGTGCTGACCTTCCTGAAGACGGACGGGCAGTGCCAGTTCGTCTCCTTCATCGACTGCTCGGGCGCGGACTATCCGTCGCGCGAGAAGCGGTTCGACGTGAACTATCACCTGCTTTCGCCGCGCCAGAACCGGCGCATCCGCGTCAAGGTGCTGGCCGACGAGGACACGGTGATCCCGTCCGCGACGGCGGTCTATCCGGGCGCCGACTGGTTCGAGCGCGAGACCTACGACCTCTATGGCGTGCTCTTCTCCGGCCACCCGGATCTCCGCCGCATCCTGACGGACTACGGCTTCGAGGGACATCCGCTGCGCAAGGATTTTCCGCTGACGGGCTTCGTCGAGGTGCGCTACGACGACGAGGCCAAGCGCGTGGTCTACGAGCCGGTCGAGCTCAAGCAGGAATTCCGCAACTTCGACTTCCTGTCGCCCTGGGAAGGCACGGACTACGTGCTGCCGGGGGATGAGAAGGCGAAGTGAGTCGGTCGTGGGTCGTCGGTCGTGAGAGCGAAGTCATGGGTGTGATCCAGTCATATCGCGATCTGAGGGTCTGGCAGCTTGCCATGGACCTGGCCGCGGACGCCTATTGCGTGACGAAACCCTGGCCCAGGGAGGAAGCCTACGGGCTGACATCGCAGGTGAGGCGCTCGGCGGCTTCGGTGCCTGCCAATATCGCCGAGGGGTTCGGCCGCGAGGCATCCGGTTCCTTCGCCCAGTTCCTGCGAAACGCCCAGGGTTCCTTGAAGGAATTCGAAACCCACATTCTTCTGGCGGCGCGCGTCGACCTGCTCGATGAGCAGGGATCGCTCGCGTTGCTTGCGAAGTCGGAAGACATCGGCCGCATGCTCGGGAGCTTGATCAGAAAAGTCGCGAACACGCCAGTCGAACGCGTTTCGAAAGCTCGGGCAGCCTTTGCGCGACCGACGACCGACGACCGACGACCGACCCTCGACGAGGCAAAGTCACAATGACCGAACACAACGTCCGCAACTTCAACATCAATTTCGGCCCCCAGCATCCGGCCGCGCATGGCGTGCTGCGGCTGGTGCTGGAGCTCGACGGCGAGGTGGTCGACCGGGTCGATCCGCATATCGGGCTCCTGCATCGCGGCACCGAGAAGCTGATGGAGGCCAAGACCTATCTCCAGGCCGTGCCCTATCTCGACCGGCTCGACTATTGCTCGCCGATGAACCAGGAACATGCCTATGCGCTCGCCGTGGAACGGCTGCTCGGCATCGAGGTGCCGAAGCGCGGGCAGCTGATCCGGGTGCTCTATTCCGAGATCGGCCGCATCATGTCGCACATCCTCAACGTGACGACGCAGGCGCTCGACGTCGGCGCGCTGACGCCGCCGCTGTGGGGCTTCGTCGACCGCGAGAAGCTGATGGTGTTCTACGAGCGCGCCTCGGGCTCGCGCATGCATGCGGCCTATTTCCGTCCGGGCGGCGTGCACCAGGACCTGCCCGACCAGCTCATCGAGGACATCGGCAAGTGGGTGCCGTCCTTCCTGAAGACGCTGGACGACCTCGACTCGCTCCTGACGCCCAACCGCATCTTCAAGCAGCGCAACGTCGACATCGGCGTGGTGTCGCTGGACGACGCCTGGGCCTGGGGTTTTTCGGGCGTGATGGTGCGCGGCTCCGGCGCGGCGTGGGACCTCAGGAAGTCGCAGCCCTACGAGTGCTATGCCGAGATGGATTTCGACATTCCCATCGGCAAGAACGGCGACTGCTACGACCGCTATCTCATCCGGATGGAGGAGATGCGCCAGTCCGCCCGCATCATCCTGCAGTGCATCGACCGGCTGCTGGGCAGCGAGAAGACCGGGCCGGTCTCCAGCATCGACGGCAAGGTCGTGCCGCCGAAGCGGGCGGCGATGAAGCGCTCGATGGAAGCGCTCATCCATCACTTCAAGCTCTACACGGAAGGTTATCGCGTGCCGGCGGGCGAGGTCTATGCCGCCGTCGAGGCGCCGAAGGGCGAGTTCGGCGTCTACCTCGTCTCCGACGGGACCAACAAGCCGTATCGCTGCAAGCTGCGCGCGCCGGGCTTCGCGCATCTCCAGGCCATGGATTTCCTCTGCCGCGGGCACATGCTGGCCGACGTCTCTGCCGTGCTGGGCTCGCTCGACATCGTCTTCGGCGAGGTGGATCGATGAAAGCCGGTCTCCTCGCCGCTGCCGCTCTTCTTTCGGTCGCCGTCCCCTGCCACGCGCAGGACAAGGCGACGGTCGATTCCCTCATCAAACAGGGCTACGACGTGGTGGGCGTCATACCGTCGAATGCGGGACCGGGTATCCTGCTGGAAAGCGACGACGGGCTGATGCTGTGCTTCGTCGCCGAGAAGCCCGACTCGCCCGTTGTGGCGACGCAGTATTGCAAGCCCGTGCATTAAGGTCCGTCGAATGTCCGTCCGCCGCCTCGCAGAGCCAGCCGTCCAGCCCGCCACCTTCGCCTTCGCCGGTTCGAGGGTGGAGGAGGCGAAGCGCTGGATCACCAAGTATCCGAAGGGTCGCGAGCAGTCGGCGATCATTCCGCTCCTGATGCTGGCGCAGGAGCAGGAGGGCTGGGTGACGCGCGCCGCGATCGAGTCCATCGCGGACATGCTGGACATGCCCCATATCCGTGCGTTGGAGGTGGCGACCTTCTACACGCAGTTCCAGTTGAAGCCGGTCGGCACGCGGGCGCATGTGCAGGTCTGCGGCACGACGCCGTGCATGCTGCGCGGCGCGGAAGCGCTGAAGGATGTCTGCCGCTCGAAGATCCACGAAGAGCAGTTCCATACCAATGCGGACGGGACGCTCTCCTGGGAAGAGGTCGAGTGCCTCGGCGCCTGCGTGAACGCGCCGATGGTGATGATCTTCAAGGACACCTACGAGGATCTGACGCCCGAGCGCCTGGCCGAGATCATCGATGCGTTCGAGGCGGGCGACGGCGCGTCGGTGCCGGTCGGGCCGCAGGACGGGCGCATGTCCTGCGCGCCCGCGGGCGGGCTGACATCGCTCACCAGCGAGGCCGATATCCTGAAATGGGCGAAGGAACGGCGCGGCAAGATCGCGGCGGGGACCGCACCCGCGGCCGCGCCGCCTGCGGCACCCCCCGCTGCCCCGGCTCCTGCCGCCGCCCCGGCGGCCGGCGCGAAGCTGCCGCCTTCCCAGGCCGCCAAGCCGAAGACCGATGCGCCCGAGACGAATGGTACGCTGAAAAGCCCGTCTCCCGTGAAGACCAGCGGCAAGGGCGAAGCCGCGACGAGCTCCTCCGCGCCCGCCTACGACGAGGCCGCCGCGAACAAGGTGGAGCCGGCGGTCGAGGGGACGTCGCGGCAGCGCAAGGGCAGCACCGCTCCGGCCGGGGCCGCTTCTTTCGCGTCGCCCGAGCTTTTGAAGGGCGAGCCGGTCGGCGCAGCCGGCAAGCCGGCGAAAACGGGCCGGCCCTCGCTCGACGACAGGAACCGTCCCGCCGGCATCGCGCGCCCCGCGGCCGTCGACGACCTCAAGATGATTTCCGGCATCGGGCCGAAGAACGAAGCCGTCCTGCACTCGCTCGGCATCTACACCTTCGCGCAGGTCGCCGCCTGGAAGAAGGCGGAGCGCGACTGGGTGGACGGCTATCTGAACTTCCACGGACGCATCGAGCGCGAGGACTGGGTGAAGCAGGCCAGTGCGCTCGCCAAGGGCGGCGTCGCCGAATACATCCGCGTCTTCGGCAAGAAGCCGGTCTGAGGGGGCCAGAACATGCTTCAGGACAAGGACCGCATCTTCACCAACATCTACGGCCAGTTCGACCGCTCGCTGAAGGGCGCGATGGCGCGCGGCCAGTGGGACGGCACCAAGGACATCCTGGCCATGGGCCGCGACTGGATCGTCAACGAGGTCAAGGCGTCCGGTCTGCGCGGGCGCGGCGGCGCCGGTTTCCCGACCGGGCTGAAATGGTCCTTCATGCCCAAGCAGAGCGACGGGCGGCCGAGCTATCTCGTCGTGAACGCCGACGAGTCCGAGCCCGGAACCTGCAAGGATCGCGAGATCTTGCGGCACGATCCTCATACATTGGTCGAGGGTTGCCTGATCGCCGGCTTCGCCATGGGCGCGATCGCGGCCTACATCTATGTGCGCGGCGAGTTCATCCGCGAGCGCGAAGCCTTGCAGCGCGCCATCGACGAGGCCTACGAGGCGCGGCTGATCGGCAAGAACAACATCAACGGCTACGACTTCGACGTCTACATGCACCATGGCGCGGGCGCCTATATCTGCGGCGAGGAGACGGCGCTGCTCGAAAGCCTCGAAGGCAAGAAGGGCCAGCCGCGGCTGAAGCCGCCTTTCCCGGCCAATGTCGGCCTTTATGGTTGCCCGACCACGGTCAACAACGTCGAATCGATCGCCGTGCCGCCGACCATCCTGAGGCGCGGGGCGGCGTGGTTCTCCTCCTTCGGGCGGCCGAACAATGCCGGCACGAAGCTCTTCTGCATCTCCGGCCACGTCAACAATCCCTGCACGGTGGAGGAATCCATGTCGATTCCCTTCCGCGAGCTGATCGAGACGCATTGCGGCGGCATTCGCGGCGGCTGGGACAATCTGCTGGCCGTCATTCCCGGCGGCGCGTCGGTGCCGCTGGTGCCGGCCGAGCAGATCATGGACACGCCGATGGATTTCGACGCGCTGCGCGACCTGAAGTCGGGGCTGGGCACGGCGGCCGTCATCGTCATGGACAAGTCGACCGACGTCGTGAAGGCGATCGCCCGGCTCTCCTATTTCTACAAGCACGAGAGCTGCGGCCAGTGCACGCCGTGCCGCGAGGGCACGGGCTGGATGTGGCGGGTCATGGAGCGGCTGGTGCGCGGCGAGGCGCAGAAGCGCGAGATCGACATGCTGCTCGACGTGACCAAGCAGGTCGAGGGCCACACGATCTGCGCGCTGGGCGATGCGGCGGCGTGGCCGATCCAGGGCCTGATCCGGCACTTCCGTCCCGAAATAGAGCGCCGCATCGACGAGTTTTCGCGCAACGCGCATCGCGTCCAGCCGGTTCTGGTGGCGGCGGAGTAGGCGATGGCCGAAGAGCACACCCACGCCTCGACCCCGGCCAGGGCGCCGCTGCCGCCCTTGCCCCCGCGGGCGGCGAGCGCGGTCAACCTGATGGCGCATCCGACCGCGGGTGCCGCGGCGCTGTCGGCGCTCGGCATCGGCGTCGCGAGCCAGGCTTTCGGCGCGTGGATGGGCGCGCTGGCCGCCGCGGCGGAGGCGTCGCACCGCCTGTGGCAGCCGTTGCTGGATGCAGCGGGGAAGGCAGCGGAGCCGCCGCTCCGGGCAAGGCCGGCGCGGGCGGCTCGCGAGGCCCTTCAGGCCGAAGGAGCGGCTGCGGCGGAGGCGGCCGCCGTGACGGCGAAGGGCGAGGCGCCCAGGCTTCGAATCGTGAGTCGCACGGCCGGGCCGGACGACCTGAAGGCGATTGCAGGGGTCGGCCCCAAGCTCGAAAAGGTATTGAACGGGCTCGGTGTCTCGACCTATGCGCAGATCGCCGCCTGGACGCCGGCCGATATCGAACGGATCGAGGGATATTGCGGATTTCCAGGCAGGATCGCGCGCGACGGCTGGGTGCGGACCGCGGGGAATTTGGCCGCTGGAAGTCTGGCGGCGGGAAATTTGGCGGCGGGCGCGGCGCGCGTCGACGGGCCGAGGAAAGACAGGCATGGCTAAGATCAAGGTCGACGGGAAAGAGATCGAGGTACCCGACCACTACACGCTCCTGCAGGCGGCGGAGGCGGCAGGCGCCGAGGTGCCGCGCTTCTGCTTCCACGAGCGGCTGTCGATCGCCGGCAACTGCCGCATGTGCCTGGTCGAGGTGAAGGGCGGACCACCCAAGCCGCAGGCGTCGTGTGCCATGGGCGTGCGCGACCTCAGGCCCGGTCCGAACGGCGAGCCGCCGGAGATGTTCACCAATTCGCCCATGGTGAAGAAGGCGCGCGAAGGGGTGATGGAGTTCCTGCTCATCAACCATCCGCTCGACTGCCCGATCTGCGACCAGGGCGGCGAGTGCGACCTTCAGGACCAGGCGATGGCCTTCGGGCTGGACGGCTCGCGCTTCAAGGAGAACAAGCGCGCGGTCGAGGACAAGTATATCGGGCCGCTGGTCAAGACGATCATGACGCGCTGCATCCACTGCACGCGCTGCGTCCGCTTCACCACCGAGGTGGCCGGCATCTCCGAGCTCGGCCTGATCGGCCGCGGCGAGGACGCCGAGATCACCACCTATCTCGAACAGGCGATGACGGAGCTGACGAAGACGGAGACGATCGACGTGATGGATGCGGTGGGCTCGGCCATCCGCGTCGACACGCGCGGCCGCGAGGTCATGCGCATCCTGCCGCGCGTCAACGAACAGGTGAACGAGGAGTGGATCTCAGACAAGACCCGCCACGTCGCCGACGGCCTTCGCTCGCAGCGGCTCGACAGGCCCTATGTGCGCAAGGACGGCAGGCTGGTGCCGGCGACCTGGGGCGAGGCTTTCGCCGCGGTCAAGGACGCCGTGGCCCGCACGTCTCCCGACAGGATCGGCGCGATCGCCGGCGACCTCGCGGCCGTGGAGGAGATGTATGCGCTGAAGCTCCTGATGGAGGCGCTGGGCTCGACGAGCATCGACTGCCGGCAGGACGGCGCGGCGCTCGATCCGTCGCTGGGGCGCGCGTCCTACATCTTCAACCCGACCATCGAGGGCATCGAGCAGGCCGACGCGCTGCTGATCGTCGGCGCCAATCCCCGCTTCGAGGCGTCGGTTCTCAATGCGCGCATCCGCAAGCGCTGGCGCCAGCCGGGCAACTTCCCGATCGCCGCCGTCGGCGAAATCGGCGACACGCGCTATCCCTATGAGCGCCTCGGGGCCGGCACGGAGACGCTGAAGGAGCTTGCCGCCGGCAAGGGGTCGTTCTTCGAGACGCTGAAGAATGCCAAGAAGCCGCTGATCCTCGTGGGACAGGGCGCGCTGGCGCGGCCGGATGGCGCGGCCGTGCTCGGCCTGGCGGCGCGGCTGGCCGAGGCGGTCGGCGCGATAGCCGATGGCTGGAACGGCTTTGCCGTGCTGCATACCGCCGCCGCGCGTGTCGGGGCGCTCGACATCGGCTTCGTGCCGGGCGAGGGCGGCAAGGCCGCCGAGGACATCCTGACCGGCTCCGACATGCTCTTCCTGCTCGGCGCCGACGAGATGGACATGGCGAAGGCCGGCGGCTTCGTCGTCTATGTCGGCACGCATGGCGACGCGGGCGCGCATCGCGCCGACGTCATCCTGCCGGGCTCGGCCTACACCGAAAAGTCCGGCACCTACGTCAACACCGAGGGCCGCGTGCAGATGACCAGCCGGGCCGGCTTCGCGCCGGGCGACGCGCGCGAGGACTGGGCGATCTTCCGGGCGCTCTCCGACGTGCTGGGCAAGCGGCTCCCCTTCGATTCGCTCTCCGCGCTGCGGGCGAAGCTCTATGCGGACCATCCGCATTTGGCGGGAATCGACCATGCGGCCGTCGCGGACGCGGCCGGCGTCGCCAATGCGGCGGAGCTGGCCGGGCCGCTCGCGAGCGGGGCCTTCGTGTCGACGGTCGGCGATTTCTACCTGACGAACCCGATCGCGCGGGCGTCCGCCGTCATGGCGGAATGCTCGGCCCTGGCCAAGGGCAGCTTGCAGCAGGCTGCGGAGTAAGACGATGGACGCCTTCCTTACGACCTACGTCATCCCGGCGCTGATCATCCTGATCAAGTCCGTGGCGCTGATCGTCATCCTCTTGATCGGAGTGGCCTACATCCTCTACGCCGACCGCAAGATCTGGGCGGCCGTGCAGTTGCGCCGTGGCCCGAACGTGGTCGGCCCCTGGGGCACGCTTCAGGCTTTCGCCGACCTCTTCAAGTTCGTGTTCAAGGAGCCGGTGATCCCCTCCGGCGCCAACAAGGGCGTGTTCCTGCTTGCGCCGCTGGTCGCGGCGGTGCTCGCCATCTCGGCCTGGGCCGTCATTCCGGTCAACGAGAACTGGGCGATCGCCAACATCAATGTCGGCATCCTCTACGTCTTCGCCATCTCCTCGCTCGAGGTCTACGGCGTGATCATGGGTGGCTGGGCATCGAACTCCAAATATCCGTTCCTCGGCGCGCTGCGCTCGGCCGCGCAGATGGTGTCCTACGAGGTCTCGATCGGCTTCGTCATCGTCACGGTTCTGCTCTGCGTCGGCTCGCTCAACCTTCAGGACATCGTGCTCTCGCAGCGCGACGGGCTCGGCACCCATCTCGGCCTGCCCAACACGCTGCTCGACTGGCACTGGCTGGGGCTCTTCCCGATGTTCGTCGTGTTCTTCATCTCGGCGCTCGCCGAGACGAACCGGCCGCCCTTCGACCTGGT
>JAFKJW010000020.1:0-2494 GCA_017305925.1 Hyphomicrobiales bacterium
ATCGCGCGGCCGAACACGTTCTGGTAGACCTGGCCCAGGAAATCGTCGGGGCTCAGCAGGTCGGGGAACTTCAGATAGGGATAGGTTTCCTGCGCCTCGGGCGAGGCGGCAAAGGAATCGCCGATGTCGGCCGTCGACACGCCGGCCGCAAGGCGGCCGATCCAGTACTGCAGGCCCGTCGTATCGGGCGCACGGTCGTAAAAGCCGATGTATATCTGGGCAATCAGTTCAGCAGGAGTTGCCATTGTGGAAGTTCCTCTCTTTCCAGCGGGGCTGAGAGGTCACGCCGGGCTGCTGCCGCGGAGCGTGGCCCTCTTTCGGCACACCGGCGCCGGCGCGTCAGTACACCGGCCGAAGAACGCGAAAACCGCACCCTTCATACAGCTGCACCCTTCGGTAGTAGATCACGCTACTGAAACGCCGTGGACGGCGCAAGCGAAAACGTAGCGTAAGAATCATACCCTCGGAGATTGACGCAATGGCCACAGTTTGGCATTGGTTGCAGTAACGACGGGGGCGCGCCTTGCCGGCCGGGCCGCGCGGATGGGTCCGCCGGCCTCCACGCGGAAAGCGACGCGGGCCGACCGGGCATCCTTGGAGACTGCGAACCCATGTTGGCGAAGTCGAATCAGTCCCAGCAGAGCGAGACCAGTGAATTGCGCCATGCCGCGGGTATCTGGCTGCGCGAGCAGCGGGAGGCCGCAGGGCTTTCCCAGCGCGAACTGGCGCGCATGCTGGAGCTTGAATACTACACCTTCATCTCGCAGCTCGAGAACGGGCGCGGGCGCATTCCGCCGAACCGCTACCGCGACTGGGCGCGCGCGCTCAAGCTGGACGAGAAGACCTTCGTCAGGAAGCTCCTGATGTTCTATGATCCGGTTTCCTACGAGATCCTCTTCGAAGATCCGGCCAGGGCCTCCTGATTCCGACCCTGCCCGAGACGCCGATATAGAGGGCGGACCGCACGATGGCCGATATATTGAGGTTTGCCGGCTTCAGGACGAACAGGTCAGCCGTGGCCGGGGGCCTCATCGACGACGACATGGTCCGCGTCGACCTCCTGCGCGCGGCGGCCCCGCAGGGCGCGCCTGCCGCCCCTCCCCTCGACGACGGACGCGGAGACCACGCCGGCGCGGCTTCGGCGGACGGGGCTCCGGCCGGCGGCAGGCATGACTGGTCCAACCAGGAGCTGGCCGACCTCTACCGGGTCGAGGCGCTCTTGGTGCAGGCCAACATCCGCATCGAGACGATGCGCGGCGTCAGCGACGAGGGCGACCCGTGGTTCGTGTTCTGCCACGCCGACGGCGAGGTGTTCGTGCACCTGGCGCGCATCGACGGGGTCTATGTGCTCGACGGCCCGGGGATGGACGCGGTGCTTTCGGGTCCGAGCTTCGCCGCCCTCATCGAGCGCTTCGCCGGCGCGGTGGCGGCGCGCGCGCCGCGCGGCAACATCGTGCAGTTCCGCTCCGGCTCGACCGACTCGGTGGTGCGCCTGCATCCGGCGGTGATGCTGGCGGCGCTGGTGTGGTCGCTCTATCTCGCCTCCGACCATATGGTCGGATCCGCCCGGGCCGACGAGCTCGACGCCAGCGACGGCGCGGCCGGGCATGACGGCCATGCCCCGCTGTTCCCCTCGCTGGAGGGGCCGGCCGCCGATGTGCATGCCGAGGCCGACAAGGCGCTGGTCCGGCTCGACGGCGAGGCCGCCGGACGCGGCAAGGCGCCGGCCGGCGACGACCTGCACCGGCTGATCGCCCGCGAGGCCGAGCTTTCCCGCGCCGCCGCGGCGTCCGCCGACGGCTCCTCCTGGAACATGGCCAGCAGCGCGACCGGCATCGCGGCGGGGCTGACGGCGATCGCCGTCTCCTTCGGGCTCTACGACAGCAAGTTCGCCGAGCACGCGCATGACGCGGCCAGGCCGGCCGTCGCCGAGGCCCTGCCCGCGGCCCCCGACCCGGCGCATGCGGTTTCGCTGCAGGCGGACTTCGCCACTCCCGACAGGGCGATGACGAAAGGCCGGGACGCGGTCGCAGCGCCCGAGGTCGCGGTCAAGGTCGAGCCTGTGGCCCTGCACGTGCAGGAGGGGCCACCCGTGCACCTCACTGCCGAGGTGACGGTTCTGGCGGCCGCGGCCGCCAAGGCCTCGCTGCCGGAGCCGATCGAGAAGGCCGCGCCGCAGGTGAAGGCCGACGCGCCCGCCTCGCAGGCCTCGACGCTCGCGAAAGTCGTGGCGGTCGACGACGCGAAGGACGCCAAGGCGCTGGTCGACTTCGCCACCGAGCATCTGGGCCAGGTCTCGACCTACAAGCTCGCCGGCTTGAGCGTCGACGCCACCTTCGACGTCTCGACGCTCAGCCAGCAGACGGCGCAGCTCGTGCTGGCCGATCTCGCGGGGCAGCAGGACGGCGCCGGCAAGGCGCCCGCGGACACCGGCGGGACGCTGGACAGCCTGCCCCCCGTCGACGTGATCGCCCAGTACCTGCCCGGCGACGCC
>JAFKJW010000020.1:2535-9838 GCA_017305925.1 Hyphomicrobiales bacterium
GTTCCTGCTGAAGTCGCCGCATTCGATCGAGATGATCCAATCCGGCAACACGATCGTCTTCCTCGACACCACCGTGGCCGACGATCCGGGCGACCGCGCCTATTCGGTGAGCTGGATATGGGACGACCACACCATCGTCTCCACCATCGGCCACGCGCAGGACTTCGCCAACCTGCCCCTGGCGTGAGGCCGGCCGCAACCCTGCCGGCCGCGGCGATCTCCGGAGCACGAATGACCGTCAGACCGGCTCTTTCGGGGTGGAAATCCTCGGGCGCAGCGGGCCTCGTGCTCTCGGTGCTGTTCGGCGCGGCCTTCGCGCTGGCGGTGACGCCGAAGGGTTTTATCGCCGGCACCTCCAGCTACTGGCACACCCAGGTCGAGGACATCGCCCAATATTATTCCGGCTACCTGGCCTATCTGCGCGCGCCCTGGTCGCTGCCGCTGCTCTCCATCCCCTCGCTGAACTGGCCGTCCGGCACGGTCGTCACCTTCGTCGACGCCATTCCCGTCTTCTCGCTGACGCTGAAGCTGCTTTCGCCCGTCGTGCCGCTGCCGGACAATCCGTTCGGCCTGTGGGTGCTGCTGTGCTTCGCGCTGCAGGGTGCGGCGGCGTGGTTCGCGGCCTCGCAGCTGCGCGACGACGACTGGTGGGTGCTGGGGCTGACGGTACTGCTGTGCGTGGCCATGCCCTCGCTGACGGCGCGCATGGGCCATCTCAGCCTGCAGGCGCATTTCATCCTGCTGTTTTCGCTCGGCCTCTACATCCGCACCCGGCGCCGCCAGCAGAGCCTGCCCGGCGCCTGGACGCTCCTGCTGGTGGCGGCCTTCTACATCAACTTCTACCTGACCGCGATGGCGCTCGCCGTGCTGGCGGCCTGCCAGATCGACCTCTGGCGCAAGACGGGAAACAAAAGGGATCTCGCGCTCGCCGCCGTGCCGCTCCTGGCGATCGCCGCCACCGTGCCGCCGATGCTGGGCCTGGCCTTCGGCGAGGCGGTGGCGGATCCGGGCTTCGGCTATTATTCCATGAACCTGCTCGCCCCCGTCGGCCGGGGCAGCCTGATCTCGTTTCCCTTCTCCGTCGACGCCACGGGCGGGCAATATGAGGGCTACAACTATCTCGGGCTCGGCCTGATCGGGCTCACCGGGCTCGCCTTCACCAGGCTGGCGCGCCCCGGAGCCGGCTGGCAGCGGCCGGGGCTCTTCCTCGTCCTGGCGCTCGCCGCCTGCACCGTCTATGCGCTCTCCAACGAGATCTATGTCGGGCCGGTGCATCTCCTGCACTGGCGGGTGCCGGGTTTCCTGATGCCGCTGTTCGAGACCTTTCGCTCCTCCGGCCGCTTCTTCTGGCCGGTTTCCTACGCGATCGTGCTCTACGCGGTGGCGCGCTTCACCCATCTGGAGCGGCTCCCGCGCCTCGGGCTGGCCGCCGCCGTGCTGCTCGTCCAGGCCGTGGACGTGAAGCCGACCTTCGCGGTGGTGAGGCACGCGCTGAAACGGGAGGCCAACGAGCCGGCCGACATCGCGCAATGGAACGCCGCGCTCGCCGGGGCGAGGACCATCCACGCCTTTCCGAAATTCAAGTGCAACGGCGCGCTGATCCGCGAGATCCTGCCGCTCCAGATGGTCGCGGCCAGGGGCGGCTACAATCTCACCACCGGCTTCATCTCGCGCTACGGCGCCGATTGCGACGCCATCGCCCCGGAGATCGCGGCCTCCGATCCCGCCACCTCGGCCTATGTCTTCACCCGCGCCCAGTTCAGCGACGAGCAGATCGCGGCCTATCTGCCGGCGGGCGCGGCCTGCCGCCAGCTCGACATCTGGATCGTATGCCGCAAGGAGCAGCCGTGAGCGGCGTGGATCTCTCCATCGTCGTGCCCTGCTACAACGAGGCGGCCGGGCTCGGGGCGTTCTGGGAGAGGCTGACCGGCGCGGTGGCGCCGCTCGGGCTCGCCTGGGAGGCGATCTTCGTCAATGACGGCAGCAGCGACGCCACGCTGGAGGCGATCGCGCGCCTGCCCGCGTCGACCGGCGCGGTGCAGGTGATCGACTTCAGCCGCAATTTCGGCAAGGAAGCGGCGATCACCGCCGGCCTCGACCATGCCCGCGGCGCGGCCGTGGTCATCATCGACGCCGATCTCCAGCACCCGCCCGAAACCATCCCCGAAATGGTGCGGCTGTGGCGGCAGGGCACGGAGGTGGTGCTGTGCAGGCGCGAGAGCCGCGATGCGGATTCGCCGCTGCGCGCCTTCCTGAGCGGCCTGTTCTACAGGCTCTCCGCGCATCTGTTCGAGGTGAAGATCCCACGCGATGTCGGCGATTTCCGGCTGATGGACCGCGCCGTGGTCGACGCGCTCTCGCGGCTTCGGGAAAACCAGCGCTTCATGAAGGGCCTGTTCGCCTGGATCGGCTTCCGCACGCAGACCATCGAATTCGCGGTGGAGCAGCGGACGCATGGAAGATCGAAGTTCCATTTGTGGAAGCTGCTCAATTTCGCCGTCGACGGCATCACCAGCTTCACCACGGTGCCGCTGCGGCTGTGGTTCTATGTCGGCATGGCGCTGTCGCTGCTCGCCATCGCCTACGGCCTGACGATCATGCTGGGCGCCCTCCTCTTCGGCAACCCGGTGCCCGGCTATCCCTCGATCGTCGCCCTCGTCACCTTCCTGGGCGGCCTGCAGCTCATCGGCATCGGCATCCTCGGCGAATATGTGGGCCGCACCTACAAGGAGGTGAAGTTCCGTCCCCTCTATGTCATCCGCACAGTGTCCGTGAAAGAACCGAGCCATGCGCGCCCTAAAGCATTTCCAGCAAAACCGCGAAGCGGTCTTGCGTCCGGAAATGCGGCAAAGGCAAAGAGATAGAGCGGTTCGATCCATTCCGTGAAAACCAGAACCGCCCTGGCGCAGAAGGCCAAAAGCTATCGTGAATTCCTGACCTTCTGCGTCATCGGCGGGGTCAACACGCTCGTCCATGCCGCGATCGTCGTCCTTTTGGCCGGACACCTTTCGGTGAACCAGGTCTATGCGAATGTCTGCGGCTTCCTGGCCGCCAATGCGGCCTCCTTCGTGCTCAACGCGATGCTGACCTTCCGCGTCCCGGTCGTCTTCCTGAACTATCTCAAGTTCCTGTCCTCGTCGCTGGTGACGCTGGGCATCATCGTGGCGCTCGCCGCGGCGGCCGAGTATTTCCACGTCCACTATCTCTATGCGCTGGCAGGGCTGATCCTCCTGTCGCCGGCGCTGAATTTCCTGATCCTCAAATATTTCGCGTTCCGGTGAGGCCGGGCCCGAATACCCCCTGCCCTGCGTCATGGCCCGCTCCCCGCAAGCCCGGGAAACCGCAGCATCGCCTTCGGATGCCGCGGGGCAAAGCAAAATCTACGCCGCCTCCCGCAGGGGCCTGACGGGCGGCTGCGCGTGCTGGCGTGCGCACCAAAGGTCGTAATTGGCCTGCAGGGTCATCCAGAAGCGCGCCGAGCTGACGCCCGCCATTTCCAGCCGCACGGCGAGATCCGGGCTGATGCCGGCCTTGCCGTTGAGCACCCGCGACATGGCCACGCGGGACATGGCGAGCCTTTCGGCGGCTTCCGTCACCGAAAGCTCCAGCGGATCGAACACGGTTTCCTTGAGGATCGTGCCGGGATGAGGATGGTCGTGCATGATGCTTGTCCTCAGTGATAGTCGAGATAATCGACCAGCTCGACATTGGCTCCGGCAAAGCGGAAGGTGACGCGCCAGTTGCCGTTGACCCACACCGACCAATGCCCTTTCAGCTTCCGGCCCTTGAGCGGATGAAGCCGCAGGCCCGGCTGGTTCAGGTCCTGCGGCTCCGCCGCCGCGTCGAGCATGGCAAGGATGGTCGCCAGCTTCGGCGCATGGGCCGCCTGGATCCCCCGCGTCGAGCCCGTCCGATAGAAGGTCTCCAGGCCCTTGTGCCGGAATCCGATGATCATGCGCGACTGTATCGCGTATCGATACAGGATGCAATCCGCCCCGTCACGGAGGGCGGCGCCGGCTACCCTTCCCGTTTCTCGAGCGCCGCCAGCGCCCGCTCGATCGTCTCGGCCAGCGTGATCTCGTGGCGGTCGGCATAGGCATAGATCGCCTGCAGCGTATCGGCGCGCAGCCGGGTCGCGAACTGCTCGGTGCGGCCCGTCTTGCGGCGCGTGCGGCGCGGCGGCCGCCCGGGCGGGGGCGCGAACGGATCCGGCGCCTTCGGGGTCTCGCGGAACCCCGCCGCGCGGGTGGCCGCCTTGACCGCGTCGGGATCGACGGGCGGGGCCGGCGGCCTGTCCGGCCCGTCGCCGAAATCGAGGGTGGCGCGCTTCCTGTCCTCGCCGGTCATGCCTCCCCTCCCCGCAGCGCATTGATGACGGCCTGCGCGTATTCGCGCGCGTTCTCCCTGGCGTTTTCCAGGCCGGACACGTCCGCCGCCTCCAGTTCGTGCAGCGTGCCGCCGACGGAAAACAGCGCGCGATAGGCCGCCCGGTCGATCAGGGCGGCCGGCAGCGCCGGAACCGCGGCGCCGGAGAACTGCCGCTCTATGTCGCGGGCGGTGCGCTCGCGGATCGCCGGCGGCACGCGCGTGAAGAACACGCGGTAGGGGATCTCGCGGTTCGCGACCCGCCACATCTGGCGGACCAGCTTGACGGCCTTGGCGGCCTCGGCCGCATCCAGGACCGAGCTTTGCAGCGGGATCAGCACCAGATCCGAGCGCGCCACGGCAAAGCCGATGCGGTCCGTCGCGGTTCCCTCCAGATCGACGATGACGAAATCCGCCGCGGCGCGGGCGTCCTCGATCGTGTCGATGATGGTCTCGGCCGAATCGTCGACGACGATGCGCAAGGCTTCCGGCAGCGGCCGCAGCCGCGACCAGGCCTCGAGCGGCCTGTTGGGATCGGCGTCGATCAGCGCGACCCTGCGGCCGGCCGCCGCGAGCTCGCCGGCCAGCACGACGGCGGAGGTCGTCTTGCCGACCCCGCCCTTGCTCGAAACGAGAGATATGACGGCCATGCCCTCTCCGATCATCCGATAGACAGCAGCATGCTAGCCGCGAGCCGTTTACAACCCGTTACCAAACCGCAAGCAATCTTATTGTAAAAAGATATCGGCTAACAAACCGCTATCTTTTTCATGCCGCCCTGCCCGCAGGCTTTCCTTCGAAAGCCCATGCGGCGGCTGTCGTAGGCGCGGATGGCGTGGTTCTGGCGGTTCGGGTGCCGCTTCCCGATCCGCCCCGTAAGCGGATCGGAACCGCCGCAGGGCCGCGGAGGCCGGCCCGGACAGCGGCGTCCGCTTATGTTTTTGCATGAAGGGAAAGATCAGACAGGGATTCAGTCCGCCAGGCGGACTCACGTTTCCGGACAGCCTTTCCAAGCGCCGCCAGCGCCCGCCCCACAGGCGTGTCGCCGGCGTCGAGCAGCGCCCGCTCGTCAAGCGGAAGGGCCTTTCCGTAGGCGTCCAGCTCGGCCGCGCGGGCCGCCTGGGCGGCGACATGGTCGTCGGGCGGGGGAGGGGTTTTGGCGAACCGGCCGAGCAGCCGCAGGGCCTTTTGCGGCAGCGACAGCCGGTAGGCATTGCTCGCCTGCTGGACCCGGGGGCCGCGCCCCTCGTTGCCGGTCGGCTCGTAGCGCCGCAGCCAGTCGAGGAAGCCATGCGTGCGCAGCGCCTTCAGCGCCCGCACCACGGCGTCGCGCGAGCGCCGCAGCTTGCCCATGATGGTGACGAGCGACGGCTCCAGCCGGCCGGTGCGGAAATCGACCAGGTTGACGAAATATTCCAGCACCTCGATCGCCACCGATCCGAGCGGGCCGGTGCGCTCGCCCTTCCGGCGCCCGGCCAGGTCGTATTTCTTGGCGGCGAGCAGGACCTTCTGCACCTCCTGCCGGCTGGTCGGCCGCCACAGGCGCGCCTCGGCGCCGGCCTTGGCATGGCTGTGCCGGCGAATCGGCGCCGGGCAGCGCGCCGGGGGAGGGGGCATGGCCAGGCCGAAGGCCCCCTGTCCCGATCCCCGCAGCGCCTCCCGGCGCTCATGGGCCAGCGCGGAAAGCGCGCCCGCCTCGGCCTCGGTGAACTGGCCGGCGGCATAGCGGGTCCATATTTCCCGCATGATTTCCTCAAGCGCGCGCCCGCGCGCGCAGCCGATCGCGGCCGCGTAGTGCGTCCTCGTCATATGTCTCCCGTCCTTCCGTTCGGGAGGGCATGACGGCCTGGACAACGGACAAAGTTTCACCGTTTCCGCAAAACGCATGTCTTGCGGGGTCACTTGTGACGGGCTATGTTGGGGTCAGGTTTGTGGTTGGCCCCTCAGCTAGCCGTTCCGAAATCCAAAGACCCCTTGCCGTGCCACCGGCGAGGGGTTTTTCGTTATGCCCTCGTTTCCTTTTCGATAAGCAGCCTCAACGCTTCTTCGACAAGCGGCGCGCGACCCGGCACGCCTCGGCGTTCCTTGATCCGGTCGATGGCCTCGACAAGATCACCCGGAACGTAGGTATTCAGCGCCACGCGGCCGGCCGCCGCCTGGCGTGCCCGATGGGCGGCAACGTCCCTCCGAATCTTTTCCGTATTCTGCTTCATGCTTACGAGTAAGCAGCGATTCCCCCGATTCTGCAACCCTTGAATCCAGGCCGCCGGAAGCGTGAGATTTCGCTGCGCCAACGGGCACAGCCGTCCCGCCATCCCGGCGCGGGAGCCGCTCGACGCCTTGCGCCGCGTGCCCGCGCCGACAGCCTGCTGCGGCCGTGATCCGTGTCCTGGTCATAAGCCCTTCGTCCTTCCGTCCGGTAAGGCATGGCGGCGCGGGCGGCGGACACGCGCCTCCCGTTTCCGCCAAGAATCGATCTTGCGGATTGGGGCGCTCTGTCGTAGGGAGGAGGGGAGAGTTGGCCTCTGACCTACGGTTGTGTCTGACGGTCCCTAGAAACGCCCGATCGCGCCAACGATCGGGCGTTTGCCGTTATGCCTCTTGCTGCTGCTCTATGTAGAACCTCAGTGCTTCCTCGATGATCGGCGTGCGCCCCCGCACGCCCTTGGCTTCCTTGAGCTGGTCGATCGCCCTGACCAGCTCGGCGGGAAGGTCGGTGTTGACGAAGGTGCGGCCTGCCTCCCGCAACCGCCGGCGATGCGCGGCCACATCCTTCCGAATCTGTTCGGCATTGCTGCTCATATTACAAGTAAGGCGCGATTCTACCGATTCTGGCAACCCCTCTTTTTGCCGGAACGGGATTTGCAGGGCGCGAGGGAAGCGGTGCGGCGGGTCCGCGCCGCCCGATTCGGCCGCGGCCGCCGGGCCTGCGGCAGGG
>JAFKJW010000021.1 GCA_017305925.1 Hyphomicrobiales bacterium
CGCCTGCGATTGAAGCGTTCAGGCATGGATCCTCGGGTCGCGCTTCCGCTGCGCGGTCGCTTGCCCGAGGATCCATGCCGGACCGTTTCAACCAAACCAGCGGTCCAGCCGCTGCCTCACGCCACGACGATCGGCACCTTGCCGGGCGCGGACACCACGCGGTTGTAGAGGTCGATCACGTCCTGGTTCATCATGCGGATGCAGCCGGACGAGGCCTGCGTGCCGATCGACCACCATTCCGGATTGCCATGCACGCGGTAGCCGGAATCCTGGCCGTTGGTGAAGATGTAGAGCGCGCGGGCCCCGAGCGGGTTGGTCAGGCCGCCCGGCTGGCCGTTCGCCCACTTCGCCACCTCGGGCTTGCGCGCGATCATCTCCCTGGGCGGCGTCCAGGTCGGCCACTTCTTCGTGTACTGGATGACGCCGCGGCCGCTCCAGAGAAAGCCCTCCTTGCCGACGCCCACGCCGTAGCGCACCGCGTCGCCGCCGGACTGCACCCAGTAGAGATGGCGCTCCTTGACGCGCACCACGATCGTGCCGGGAGGCTCGCCCGTCGGATCGACCACGATCTGCCGCCGCCACTCCGGCTTGACCTTCTGGTAGGGGATCGCCGGCACCGTGAAATCCCCGTCCTGCAGCGAGGCATACATCAGGTCGGGGCTGGTGATGTTCCTGTCGACGGAGATCTGCGGCCGGATGGCTCCCGTCGACATCCGGTCGAGGTCGAGCGAGGGCATGTCCAGCCCGGCGCTCGTGCAGCCGGCCGTGAGCGAGGCCGCGCCGAGCCCGACGAGCACGGCGCGCCGCGTCGGCGCGGCGGTGAATGTCGAGAGTGCGGGGGAAGGCATCCTGGATTTCGACACGCGATACACCAATCCACGCCGGAAGCACGATGCTTCGGTCTTCATAAGACTATCTGCATTCATGGTTGAAAAAGAGTAAATTCAACAGAATCAATTATTTATAATATCTCGAAGAGGCCTTGCCGCCGCGTCGGCGCGCCGCCCGGGCCGATCGCCACAAACTCTTCCCGATTGCGTCACAATCTTAGCCGCAGTCGCCGCTACGTCTCGTCCCGACACGCGGAGTCCCGAGAGGGGACGTCCGAGGGGATACCTGCTGGGGACATCATGAGCGACCATCTTAAATTCGAAGTTCTTCTCTATATCGCGGCGCTGTTTGCGGTGGTGGCGGGCGTTGCGGCCAAGCACGACCTGACCGGTTTCGTGCATCTGCTGGCGGGCACGTCATGACCGGCGTCGATTCGTCCCGGTATCTGCCTGTGCCCGGCCGGCGGGCGCTCTATGTGATGGATTGCCGCGAGAGATCGAGACGTGACCAACGCCATTCCGCCTTCCGGCTGGTTTTCCAGAACAGACCTTCCAGGCGGGATCGTCTGGTATAGCGAGCCGCACGTCCATCCCTATCTCAGGGCGAACATGTATTTCCTGCCGGGCCGCGACTGCGACCTGATCGTGGACACCGGCATGGGCCTGGTGAACCTGCGGGCGGCGCTGCCCGAGACGCCCGGCAAGCCGCTCGTCGCCGTCGCCACGCACATCCATCTCGACCATGTCGGCTCGCTGCACGAATTCCAGCATCGCGTCGGCCCGCGCGCCTCGGGCGCCGACTTCGCCACCATGCCGCCGGCGAAGACCTACGAGAGCGCCTTGCGGGAACTGGCCGATCCGCTTGCCGTGCTGCCCCGCGAGGGTTTTTCGGTGGAGGAGTACCGGATCGAGCCGGCGCCGCTCACCGGCCTGCTCAGCGAGGGCGACCGGCTGGACACCGGCGACCGCAGCTTCCGCGTCGTCGAGCTTCCCGGCCATTCGCCCGATTCGATCGGCCTGCTGGACGAGGAGGACGGCCTCTTCTTCTCCGGCGACGCCATCTATGACGACACGCTGATCGACGACCTGCCGGATTCCAACCGCATGGTCTACCGCGAGACGATGCGGCGCATCCTCGACCTTCCCGTGGACCGGGTGCTCGGCGGCCATGGCGAGCCCTTCGACGCGGAGCGCATGCGCGAGATCGCGCGCGACTATCTCCGGAAGGTCTGACGGCCCTCTGTCCGGCAAGACAGAGGGGGGCAACCTGGGGCGCCATACCCTTCGAGCAATTGCCTTCCCCGACCCCCGCGAGGTTTTGTTAGGTTCTCCAAATCCTGATATGGATCCCGAGACCCGGATGAACCGGGCGAAGGGACGAAAAAGCATGTATCTCGGTCTCGATCTCGGCACTTCCGGCGTCAAGGCGCTGCTGATCGACGGCGACCAGCGCGTCGTGGCCACCGGCCATGGCGATCTCGACGTGTCGCGGCCGCATTCCGGCTGGTCCGAGCAGGATCCGGCGGACTGGATCCGCGCGACGGAGGATGCGGTCGCCGCGTTGAAGGCCTCGCATCCGGGCGAGCTTGCCGCCGTGCGCGGCATCGGCCTCTCGGGCCAGATGCATGGCGCCACGCTGCTCGACGGGCACGACGCCGTGCTGCGCCCCTGCATCCTGTGGAACGACACGCGCAGCCATGCGGAGGCCGCGAAGCTCGATGCCGATCCGCGCTTCCGCAGGATTACCGGCAACATCGTCTTCCCGGGCTTCACCGCCCCGAAACTGGCCTGGGTGCGGAACAACGAGCCCGACATCTTCGCGAAGGTCGCCAAGGTGCTCCTGCCCAAGGATTATCTGCGGCTCTGGCTGGCCGGCGAGCACATCTCCGAAATGTCGGATTCGGCCGGCACCGCGTGGCTGGACGTCGCCGCGCGCCGCTGGTCGGACGAATTGCTGGCCGCGACCGGCCTCGGCGAGCGCCATATGCCGCGGCTGGTCGAGGGCACGGAAAAGGCGGGAACGCTGCGCCGCGAGCTCGCCGCGAAATGGGGCATCGGCGGCGATGTCGTCATCGCCGGCGGCGCGGGCGACAACGCCGCCTCGGCCTGCGGCATGGGCACGGTCTCGCCGGGCCATGCCTTCGTCTCGCTCGGCACGTCCGGCGTGCTCTTCGCCGCCAACGGCTCCTATCTGCCCAATCCCGAAAGCGCGGTGCACACCTTCTGCCACGCCATCCCCGATGCGTGGCACCAGATGGGCGTCATCCTGTCGGCGACCGATTCGCTCAACTGGCTGGCCGGCGTCACCGGCAGGAGCGCCGGCGACCTGACGAAGGCGCTGGGCGAGACCTTGAGGGCGCCCGGCGGCGTCACCTTCCTGCCTTATCTCTCCGGCGAGCGCACGCCCTACAACGATTCCGCGATCCGCGGCGCGCTCACCGGCCTGGAGCATGAATCCGGCGTGGAGGCGCTGACGCAGGCCGTGCTGGAAGGCGTCGCCTTCGCCTTCCGCGATTGCCTCGAGGCGCTCCGCGCCGCCGGCACGAAGCTCGACCGCGTCACCGCGATCGGCGGCGGCTCGCGCTCGCTCTACTGGCTGAAGGCGATCGCGACCGCGCTCGGCATCCCGGTCGACATTCCGGCTGACGGCGATTTCGGCGCCGCCTTCGGCGCGGCCCGCCTCGGCCTGATCGCCGCCGAGGGCGCCGATCCGCTCGCGATATGCACCGCGCCGAAGACCGCCGCCACCGTCGAGCCGGAGAGGGACCTCGCCGAAGCCTACGAGACCGCCTACCGGCGCTATCGCGGGCTCTATCCGGCCATCCGCGGCGTCGCCTGACTGGCCCTGCCGAAGATCGTCGGGAAGAGCGTTCTCCATCCGGCCGGCGAGCCGCAAATCCGGTGCGCCGTCTGACGAAAATTCGTCACGAAGCTGCCTTCGGCCCGTCATGCGGTGCGCCTATCCTTTGGGTCATGGAACCGAATCACGATTTGACCCCTGCGCCGGGCGGCGCTTCCGACCCTCAGATCGCCGTTCTGCTCGGCGGCGAGCCGGCTTCCATTGTCGACACGCTGATGGCGATGCCCGCCCATGAGGAAGACGAGGGCGCGACGCTGTGGAAGCGCGTGGTCGAGCGCCGGCTGGCCGACAGGCTGCGCACGCTGATGGAGCGGCAGCTCTAATCCGGAGGCCGCGTCCAGTCCTCCACGGGAAGGCCGGGCACGGCCCGGAAGGCGCGGTCGGCGCTGACCAGCGTCGCGCCGGCCGCCAGCGCATGCGCGGCAATCAGCATGTCGAGGGGGCCGAGCGGCTTGCCCAGCCGTTCCATCCGGGCGCGCAGCTCGCCATAGGTTTCGGCGGCCTCCTCGCCGAAAGGCAGGATTTCGGTATCTGCGTAGAAGACGGCATTGGACGCCGCGAGCTTGGTCGCGTCGGGAAAGCGGCGGAGTCCGAACATCGACTCGGCATATGTGAGCACTGAAACGCAGATCGAGGAAGGAGGCGTACGAACGATCCGGTTCACCACATGGACCGAGCGTCGCGTGACGGCCTGCCGGACCATGTTCGTGTCGAGCATGTAGCGCATGCTCAGGCCAGCGGATCGTCTCGTTCCTGCACGCCCTGATCCCGCTCGAAGAAGCCTTCGGGGATATCGTCCGGACCGAGGTCGTTCACCGCGGCAAGGAAAGCATCCCACGACCCCGTGCGCTGCGGCCGCGGCGACAGGATCACCTCGCCGGTCAGCGGGTCGCGGCGGATGTCGACCTCGGTGCCTTCGAAGCGGAACTCGGCCGGCAGCCTGACGGCCTGGCTGCGCCCGTTCATGAACAGTTTCGCGGTGGCGGACATCGGCGCCTCCTTTGGTATAGACCATGATATATACCGGAGCATATCCCGCGGCAAGATGTGCCTTCCGCGTTTGACGGGCACGCCGCGCAAAACTAGGCTGCGCGCGGAGGAACCGCCGCATGGCCTTCGAGACGAGAACGCTTCCCGCCGCCCCCGACGCCATCGCGCCGGACGGGTCCGAGGTCCGCCTGCTGCCGACGCTCCGCGCGGGCGGCATGGCGCATTTTTCGCTGGCGCCCGGAAGCACCGCCAAGGCCGTGCGCCACAGGACCGTGGAGGAGATCTGGTACATCCTGGCCGGCGAGGGCGAGATGTGGCGGTCGAACGGCACGGACGAGCGGATTGTGCGGCTGGTGAAGGGCGTGTCGCTCACCATCCCGGTCGGCACGGCTTTCCAGTTCCGCTCGAACGGCGGCGTGCCGCTGGAGATCGTCGGCGTCACCATGCCGCCCTGGCCGGGGCCGGAGGAGGCCGAGTTCGTCGAAGGCGCCTGGTAGGCGCTCCGCGTCGTGTGGAAAAACCTTACGAACCCCGGAGCCGGGTCGGCGCGGTCGAGAACGCTTTCGAGAAGGCGCGGCTGAAAACGGACGCGCTGGAAAACCCGGTGCGCGCGGCGATGTCGGCCATCGGCAGCGCGGTGTCGAGCACGAGCCTTCTGGCGGCGTTGAGGCGCAGCCTGAGTGAGTAGGCGCCGGGCGTCTCCTCGATCGACCGCAGGAAGAGCGTCTCCAGCGTGCGCGCGGTGACGCCGATGCGCCGGGCGATCGCCGCCACCGTCAGCGGCCGGTCCAGATGCGCCTCCATCAGCCGGATCGCCTGCGCCAGCCGGGGGTCGTAGCCGTCGAGCCGGCCGAGCGAGACCAGCGGCTGCGCGTCCGTCGCCGCGCGCGCCTGGTCGTAGATGAAGACGCTCGCCACATCGAGCGCCACCGCCATGCCGAGCCGCGAGCGGACGAGATGCAGCATCAGGTCGAAGGTCGGCGAGGCGCCGCCCGAGGTGAAGACGGGACCGTCGATCACATAGCGGTCGGGCCGCACCTCGGTATCCGGAAAGGCCGCGGAAAAGTCCTCCATGTCCTCCCAGTGCGTCGTCGCGCGCCGCCCTGCCAGGAGCCCGGCATGGCCGAGCAGCCACGTGCCTGCCTCGACGCCGCCCACCGCGCGCGCGGCGCGCGCCACCCGGCGGATCGCCGCCTTGAGCGCGGAGGTGCCGCGGTCGCGCGTGCCGAAGCCGCCGATGACGATCAGCACGTCGGGCCTGCTGGAGGCGTCGAAGCGGCCGTCCACCGCGACCGGCAGCCCGGAGGTCGTCGCCGGGGCCTCCCCGTCCACCGAGACGATGCGCCAGTCGAAATGCTGTTCGCCCAGCACGCGGTTGGCCGCGCGCAGCGGATCGATCGCCGAGGCCACGCACATGATCGACGCGCCCGCGAAGACGAGGAAGGTGACTTTCAGCGGCGTGCGCTCGGCCTGAAAGATCGTGCTTGCTTCGCTTTTCATCAAGTTGGTTTCGTAAAGTGAAAAGCTTTTGCTGCCAAGCCGCGCGATCCTTGGCGGCAGTTGCCGAGGAGGAACCCATGCCGCTCGAAATGAACCGCGAGGTCTTCATCACCTGCGCCGTCACCGGCTCCGGCGGCACCCAGGACCGCAGCCCGCATGTGCCGCGCTCTCCGAGAGAGATCGCCGATTCCGCCATCGATGCGGCGAAGGCCGGCGCGGCGGTCGTCCACTGCCATGTGCGCGATCCCGAGACCGGCAAGCCGCGCCGCGACGTCGCGCTCTACCGCGAGGTGACGGAGCGCATCCGCGCCGCCGACGTCGACGTGGTGCTGAACCTCACCGCCGGCATGGGCGGCGATATGGTGTTCGGTCCGGTCGAGAGCCCGCTGCCGCTGAAGGAGCAAGGCACCGACATGGGCGGCGCCTCGGACCGCGTCGAGCATGTGCGCCAGTGCCTGCCGGAGATCTGCACGCTGGACTGCGGCACGATGAACTTCAACGAGGCCGACTATGTGATGACCAACACGCCCGGCATGCTGCGCGCCATGGGCTCCATGATGACGGAATTGGGCGTCAAGCCGGAGATCGAGGCCTTCGACACCGGCCATCTCTGGTTCGCGAAACAGCTCGTCACCGAGGGCGTTCTGAAGCCCGACGCGCTGGTGCAGCTCTGCATGGGCGTGCCGTGGGGCGCGCCGGACGATCTCAACACCTTCATGGCGATGGTCAACAACGTCCCGAAGGAATGGACCTTCTCCGCCTTCTCGCTCGGCCGCAACCAGATGGCCTATGCGGCGGCGGCGGTTCTGGCCGGCGGCAACGTCCGCGTCGGGCTGGAGGACAATCTGTGGCTCGACAAGGGCGTGCTGGCGACCAACGCGCAGCTCGTCGAGCGCGCAGCCAATATCGTCACCAATCTCGGCGCGCGGGTGATCGGACCGGAAGAGGTTCGGCGTAAGCTCAATCTTACCAAGCGCGCGCCGCTGGCGGCGTAAGATCGGAGCGGAAATGCCGGCGTTCCTTCGCGCCCCCCTCTGTCCTGCCGGACATCTCCCCCACATGGGGGGAGATCGGCTTTCATTTCGGGCTTCGCCAGTCGCCAGC
>JAFKJW010000022.1 GCA_017305925.1 Hyphomicrobiales bacterium
CCCAGCGCACGGTGATCGGGGCCTCGGAGCGCATCCCCGAGCTCGGACGGCATTTTTATGAGAAGGGGCCGAAATGCGGGCACGACCGCGTGGTCGAGTTCCTGAACCGCGTCATCGCGCGCGGGCTGCTGGAGATGCCGGACGTCGATCTCGCCGCCTATCAGTTGACCGAGCTGGCGCTCGCCGGCCTCTTCCGTCAATGCCTGTTCGGCTACCGCTCGGAAGCGCCGACGCGGCAGGAGATCGAATATGTCGCACGCTCCGGCGTCGACCTCTTCCTCAAGGGCTACGGAACGCGGGCTTTCTTCGACGCGGAAAGGCGGCGCGTGCCGGCACGCGCCGCCGGAACCGGTCCCGCCGTTTCCTGACCGCTAAGGGTCAGGCGGCCAGCGCGCCGGACTTCTTCGCCGTCCAGGTGGCGATGAAGTCCATCAGAGGCGGGTTGAGGCAGTCATAGGGCTCGAGCCCCGCCTTCTTCAGCCTGTTGCGGATGCCCTTCATCTTGCCCGGATCGACGCCGGCCTCGATGATCGACGAGACGAAGGCGGCGAAGCCGGGCGGCGCCCAGCCGCTCTCCTCGAACCGCTCCGGATGGATGAAGGACAGGCCCTGGAACGGATGCTCGCGCTCGACGGGCCCGTACATATGGACGCCGCAGGCGCGGCAGGCCTGACGCTGGATCAGCGCCTTCTTGTCGACCACCTTGAGCTTCGATTTGCCGGACGCGACCTTGACGTTCTCCGTCGGCACCACCGCGACCACCGAGAACAGCGCTCCGGCAGGCTTCCAGCATTTTGTGCAGCCGCAGGCATGGTTGTGCGCGACCTGGCCCTTGATCTCGACCTTGACCGGGTTGCTCACGCACGCGCAGAGCAGCGTGCCGCCCGCGAATTTCGCGCTCTTCTTCGGCAGTCCCTTGTCTATGTTCGGATGCAGTTTCTCTGCCATTTCCTTCCTCCCTTCCTTCAACCCTATCAATTTCCTGCGCGCGAGCGGATCGCCTGCCACCGCGCCATGGCATCGGGCGGCCAATAATCGCTTGCCTTGTAGAATTCCGGCACGGCCGGCACGTCCGCGGGCAACCCTACCCACGGCAGCTTCGTGGATGTGTAGATATGGATGTCCGGCGGCATGGCCGCCGGATCGTCGAGGGTTCCCACCCGCATGAAGTTGACCGCCTCGCCGGCGCCGGCATAGTGGCTCCAGAGCGCGACGCGGCAGGCGGGGCAGCGCATGATGGCCTGGCCCTTGCCGCTCAGGCTGGGCGTCATGATGCGCTCCGGTGCTCCGGAAAGCAGGTCGACGCGGTCATGCTCGATCATGGCGTTGAGAGCGAAGGCCGAGCCGGTCTCGCGCTGGCACCAGCTACAGTGACAGCAATGGACGAAGAAAGGCCGGCCGCGCATCCGGTACCGGATCTGTCGGCATGTGCACCCGCCTTCGAACGTCCCGGTCATCTCAGTACACGACCACGCTCCTGATCGACTTGCCCTCATGCATGAGATCGAAGCCCTTGTTGATGTCCTCGAGCCTCAGCGTGTGGGTGATCATCGGGTCGATCTGGATCTTGCCGTCCATGTACCAGTCGACGATCTTCGGCACGTCGGTGCGGCCGCGCGCGCCGCCGAAGGCCGTGCCCTTCCAGACGCGGCCGGTGACGAGCTGGAACGGCCGCGTCGAAATCTCCTGGCCGGCGCCCGCAACCCCGATGATGATCGACTGGCCCCAGCCGCGATGGCTGGCCTCCAGCGCCTGGCGCATCACCTTGACGTTGCCCGTGCAGTCGAAGGTGTAGTCGGCACCGCCGATCTGGTCGGCGCCGCGCTTGGTCATGTTGACCAGATAGGGCACCACGTCGCCGTCGATCTCCTTCGGATTGACGAAATGCGTCATGCCGAATTTCTCGCCCCAGGCCTTCTTGTCGTCGTTGAGGTCGACGCCGATGATCATGTCGGCGCCGGCGAGCTTCAGCCCCTGGATGACGTTCAGGCCGATGCCGCCCAGCCCGAAGACGACGGCGGTGGCGCCCGCCTCGACATTGGCGGTGTTGAGCACCGCGCCGACGCCCGTGGTGACGCCGCAGCCGATATAGCAGATCTTGTCGAAGGGCGCGTCCGGATTGACCTTGGCCACCGCGATCTCGGGCAGCACGGTGAAGTTCGAGAAGGTCGAGCAGCCCATATAGTGGAAGATCTTGTCCTTGCCGATGGAGAAGCGGCTCGTGCCGTCCGGCATCAGGCCCTGGCCCTGCGTGGCGCGGATCGCCGTGCACAGGTTGGTCTTGCGCGACAGGCAGGAGGGGCACTGCCGACATTCGGGCGTATAGAGCGGGATGACATGGTCGCCCTTCCTGACGGAGGTCACGCCCTTGCCGACATCCACCACGACGCCCGCGCCCTCATGGCCGAGGATGGCGGGGAAGATGCCTTCCGGATCGGCGCCCGACAGCGTGAACTCGTCGGTGTGGCAGATGCCCGTCGCCTTCACCTCGATCAGCACCTCGCCGTCCTTCGGGCCTTCGAGGTTCACCTCCATGATCTCCAGCGGCTTTCCGGCGGCAACGGCGACGGCGGCGCGTGTCTTCATTCCCTCTTCTCCTTCGGTCTGGACGCGGTGCGGCCTCGGCTCACCATAGACGAACTTGAATGACGCACGCCATAGGCGAGACGCCGCGATCAGTCGTAAAGCCCGGCATGGGCCTGCCGCATCGCCGCCTTCTGCACCTTGCCCATGGTGTTGCGCGGCAGGTCGTCCGCGAAGATCACGCGCTTCGGCAGCTTGAACTTCGCCAGCCTCGTGCCGAGATGGGCAAGCACATCGGCCTCGCCCATCATGGCGCCGGGCTTCAGCACCACGACGGCCGTGACGCCCTCGCCGAAATCCTTGTGCGGCAGGCCGATGACGGCCGACTCGGCCACGCCCTCGATCAGGTCGATCTCGGCCTCCACCTCCTTCGGATAGACATTGAAGCCGCCGGTGATGATGAGGTCCTTGCCGCGCCCGGAGATCGACAGGTAGCCGGCTTCGTCGAAGCTTCCGAGATCGCCGGTGATGAAGAAGCCGTCGGCGCGCATCTCCTCGGCGGTCTTTTCCGGCATCCGCCAGTAGCCCCTGAAGACGTTCGGCCCGCGCACCTCGATCATGCCGACCTCTCCCTGCGGGAGCACCGCGCCGCTCGCCGGGTCGGTGATCCTGATCTCCACACCGGGAAGCGGCGACCCGACCGTGCCCGCGACGCGCGGGCCTTCATAGGGGTTCGACGCGTTCATGTTGGTTTCAGTCATGCCGTAGCGTTCGAGGATCGCATGGCCGGTGCGGCGCTCGAACTCGGCATGCGTCTCGGCAAGCAGCGGCGCGGAGCCCGACACGAAGAGGCGCATGTGCGCGGTCGCTTCCCGCGTCAGGCCGGGGTGCTGCAAAAGCCGCGTGTAGAAGGTCGGCACGCCCATCAGCGCGGTCGCCTGCGGCAAGAGGCGCATCACGTCGTCGGCGTCGAATTTCGGCCGGAACAGCATCGAGGCGCCGGCGAACAGGATGGTGTTGGTGGCGACGAACAGGCCGTGCGTGTGGAAGATCGGCAGCGCGTGAAGCAGCACGTCCTCCCGCGTGAAGCGCCACGCCTCGGCCAGCACGCGTGCGTTGGAGGCGAGGTTCTCGTGGCTGAGCATCGCGCCCTTCGAGCGCCCCGTGGTGCCGGACGTATAGAGGATGGCCGCCAGATCGTCGGGACCGCGCGGAACATCGTCGAAGACGGCCGGCGCGGCCAGCGCTCTGTCCGACAGCGTGCCCGCCGACACGTCGGGCGAATGCCACACGCCGAGCGTCTCCAGCTTCGCGCCGGCCTTCGCGGCCACGTCGCCGAGAGCGCCGGCCTTGCCCGGATCGCAGACGAAGACAGCGGGCTCGGCGTCGCCGGTGAAATAGGCGATCTCCGCCGGCGTATAGGCAACGTTGAGAGGCAGGAAGACGGCGCCGGCGCGCACCGCCGCGAGATAGAGCATCAGGGCCTCGATGCTCTTCTCCACCTGCACGGCGATGCGATCACCCGGCTTGACGCCGAGGTCGACGAACACGTTGGCGAAACGGGCCGAGACGTCGAGGACATCGCCGTAGGTGTAGCGGCGGCCGGCGTCGAGCGCCGCGAAGACGGCGTCGCGCCCCGGCATGCGGTCGCGGATCTGTCCGAACAGATGGTTTGCCATGCGCCTCTCCCGCCGCCGGTCGTATCGCGTTCTGGCTTACTCCCGGGGCCGAGCCGGGTTCAAGACGCTTTTCATTCCGATGCCGGGGCTGCTATGCGAAGTGCCCACCCTGGACGCATCCGACACGCGCATGAACATGGCCGGCAAGGACATTCTGGAGGAGGTCGTCGACGCCCTGCGCCGTCTCGGGCTCGTCGAGCCGGACGAGGCGCCGGCGCTCGTGCCGCTGACCGGCGGCGTGTCTTCGGAGATCTGGAAGGTTTCGACCCGCGGGGGCGAATTTTGCGCGAAACGCGCATTGGCGCGGCTCAAGGTGGCGGCGGTCTGGGAAGCGCCGCCCGAGCGCAGCCATTACGAAGCGGAGTGGATGCGTGTCGCCGGCGCGATCCGCCCGGACAACGTGCCGAAGGTCATCGCCGAGGATCCGGTTACCCATCTCCTCGTCATGCCCTTCCTTCCGCCGTCAGAGTACACGCTGTGGAAGACGGAATTGCGGGATGGCCGCGCCGATCCGGATTTCGCGGCGGCGGTCGGCACGGCGCTGGCCGCCATCCACGCGGCGACCGCCGGCGATCCCGCCATGGCTTCGCGCTTCCCGACCGACGCCTCCTTCCACGCGCTCCGGCTGGAGCCCTATCTGGAGGCGACGGCCGCAAGACATCCCTCCGTCGCGGCGCGCCTGTTCGCGCTGTCGCGGGCGACGGCGGCGGTGAAGCGCTGCCTCGTGCATGGCGACGTCAGCCCGAAGAACATCCTCGCCGGGCCGAAGGGGCCCGTCTTCCTGGATGCCGAATGCGCGTGGTTCGGCGATCCCGCCTTCGACGTCGCCTTCGTGCTCAACCATCTGCTGCTGAAATGCGTCTGGACGCCGCCAGCCTCCGAAGCCTTCCTGGCGTGCTTTGCCGCGCTCTCGCAGGCCTATCTCGCCGGCGTGCCGCGGCGGGAGGCCGACGCGATCGAACGCCGCGTCGCCGCGCTTCTTCCCGGCCTGATGCTGGCGCGCATCGACGGCAAGTCGCCGGTGGAATACATCACCGCGGAACGGGACCGGGACCGGGTGCGGCGCTTTGCGATCCCGCTGCTCGCGGCGCCGGCGAGCCGGCTCGCCGGCATCGCCGGAAGATGGCGCGAGGCGGTCGGGACATCGCCATGAAGCCCGCCGCCGTCAGTTCCGGTAGCCGGCCTCGCGCAGGATCGGCAGGACGCGGTCGCAGAAATAGGGCAGCTCCTGCGTATAGTTGACGAAGGTCAGCGCAATGCCCTGATAGCCCTTGTCGGCGATCTTCATCATGTCCCGGGCAATCCTGTCGGGCGTGCCGACAAGCGGGTAGCTGCCGGCCCCGCCGGCAAAGCGCTGGCGGTACTTGTCGTAGGCCTCGCGGTCGTGCGACTGCGAGAACTCCTTCTTGCCGGCCATGTGCTCGTCGACCGCCGCATGGTCGGCCTGCGTGACGGCATAGCGCTCGTAATAGGCCTCCGCCTCCTCCTGCGTCTCGCGGCACACGACATGGGCGACCGTATAGGCGCCGACGTCGCGGCCGATCCTGGCGGCGCGTCCGGCGATGTCGGCGATATGCCTGTCGGCGTCGTCCATCTCGGAGAAGGTCGTGAAGAGATAGTCGCAATGCGCGGCGGCGAAATCGCGCCCCGGCCCTCCGAAGGCGGCGTTCATCGTCGCCGGACGGGGCGTCTGGAGGCTTGCCGGCCGGCTCACCGCCTGCCTGAGCTGGTAATAGGCTCCGTCGAAATCGATCGGGCCGTCGGCCGCGTAGACCTTTTCAACGATGCCGATCCATTCCGCAGCCTGGTCGTAGCCCTTCTCGACCAGCGGCGTGCCGAACATGCCGAATTCCTTCGGGTTCCAGCCGCAGACGATGTTGAGGCCGGCGCGGCCGGCGCTGATGTGGTCCACCGTGGCGAGCGCCTTGGCAGCGTAGAGCGGGTGGATGAGCGGCACATGGACGGTCATGAAGAGGCCGATCCGCTCCGTCGCCGCCGCCAGCCCGGCGGCCCAGGTGAAGGTTTCGAAAGACCATTCCCTGACCCTGTTGCGGCCGCCGAAGCCGCGCCAGCGGGCGATCGGCAGCATGAATTCCAGCCCGGCGCGGTCGGCGACCTGCGCGGCGGTCAGATTGTCCTGCCAGCCCGCCTGCCAGCGCTCCGGAACGTCGGTGATCGCCAGTCCGCCGTCGGCGTTGGTTGAGAACACGCCGAGCTTGAGGCGGTTGTCGTTCCTGAGCGGATGCGGCTTGATCATCGAAAGCGTCCCTCCACGGTGCGCCACGCTACGCCGCGGCGAAAATATTTCAAGCATGAAGCAACCAGCGGCTTAGCACGGGGCCGTTTTGCCGGTAAGCCTGTCTCCGTCGCGAGCGCGGAAGAAAGGGTGGCGTCCATGCCGGGATTTCGGGAGCAATGCCTGGCTGGAAACCGGCTCGTCGGGACCTTTTCGGCAATTCCGCATCCGGTTGCCGTCGAGGTCGTGGTGGCATCCGGCGTCGATTTCCTGTGCATCGACTGGGAGCACGCCCAGATCGCGCGCGACGCGATCGAGGCGCTGGTGCGGGCCTGCGACGTCCATGCCGTGCCGGCCATCGTGCGGGTGCCGGGGCACCGCGCCGAGGATATCGCCGCGGCGCTCGACAGCGGCGCGCGTGGCGTTCTCGCGCCGCGGGTCTCGACGGCGGAACAGGCGCGGGCCGTGGTGAAGGCCTCGCGCTATCCGCCGCAGGGCGAGCGGGGCGTCGGGCCGGGGCGGGCCGCCGGCTACGGCTACCGCATCCTCGACTACCTGAAGCGCGCCAATGCGGAGACGCTCGTCGCCGTCCAGGTGGAGACGGCCGAAGGACTGGCCAATGCGGCGGAGATCGCGGCGGTCGACGGCGTCGATCTGGTCTTCGTCGGGCCGGGAGACCTCTCCGTCTCCATCGGCGCGCTCGGCCCCGAGGGCGCCGG
>JAFKJW010000023.1 GCA_017305925.1 Hyphomicrobiales bacterium
AAGCGGCGATGATGGGCGCCGGCCTTGCCAATCTCATCTCCGACCACGGCACCGACGACATCCCGACCGCCAACCTGCTCTATTTCCCTGGCCATCCGTACGACAATCTCGATCTCTACTGGGAAGGATCGGCGATCAAGCACATCACGAACTGCACGACACCGACCTTGATCCTGCACGGCGACGCCGACGCTCGCGTCGCGCCGACCCAGGGCGCCGAGATGTACCGCGCCTTGAAGGTGCTGGGCGTGCCGGTCGAATTCGTCCGCTACCCGCGCCAAGGCCACGGCATCGAGGAGCGCAACTACCAAATCGATCTCATGGGTCGCATTGTCGACTGGTTCACGAAATGGCTGAAGCCGTAGCGCGTCACCGGCTGCCTTGAAAGGCGTCGGTCCAGCGCAGCAGTCGTCGTTCGAGGATTTGGAGCATCCAGTCGCTGACCTTGCCGAGCACCGCAAGGATGAGGATCGCCAGCACGATGATGTCGGAGCGGCCCGTGTTCTCGCTGTCGGTCAAGAGAAAGCCAAGGCCCTGGAACGCGCCGATCAGCTCGGCGGCGACCAGAAAGAGCCAACCCTGCGCCAGGCCGATCCGCAAGCCGGTGAAGAGCGACGGCAGCGACGCCGGCAGAAGGATGTGCCAGGCGAGCGAAAGACCTGAGTAGCCGTACGCGGAGGCGGCCTCCACCAGCTTGCGGTCGAGTTGGCGAATCCCCGCGACGAGATTCGTGTAGACCGGAAAGAAGACGCCGACCGCGATCAAGACGATCTTGGGCTCCTCGCCGATGCCCATCCAGAGCACGAAGAGGGGCACCCACGCCAGCGAGGGCACGGTGCGGATCGCTTGGATGGTCGGGTCGAGCATCTCCTCCGCGGTTCGGGAGAGCCCAACCAGCAGACCGAGCGCGATCGCGGCCAGCGCCCCGATCGCGAAGCCTTCGCCGACACGGATCGAACTGATCCTGACGTGCGGCCACAGGTCGTGGAGCTGCCAGAGCTGTCGTCCCGCCCGGTAGACATCGAGCGGCGCCGGGAGCTGGCTGCGGCTGTAGATGCCCGCGCTCGTCACGAGTTGCCAGAGCACGAGCAGCGCGATCGGCATGACCAATCGCCGCGCCACCGCGAGCGGATTGAATTGCCACCGCCAGGGCGAGGGCGCGTCCTCGGTCGACGTCCTGAAGGGCATCTCGCTCGACATCGCCGCCGGCGAGGCGACGGGCATCGTCGGACCGTCCGGCTCGGGCAAGTCGACGCTGCTGATGGTGCTCGCCGGGCTGGAGAAGGTCGATTCCGGCACGGTGAAGATCGCCGGCGAGGTGCTGAACGGCAAGTCCGAGGACCGGATCGCCGCCTTTCGCGGCCGCACCATCGGCATCGTCTTCCAGTCCTTCCACCTGATCCCGAACATGACTGCGCTGGAGAACGTCGCGGTACCCTTGGAACTCGCCGGCCGACGTGATGCCTTCGCCGCGGCCGAGCGCGAGCTTGTGGCCGTCGGCCTTTCCGAACGGCTCACCCACTATCCCGGCGAGCTCTCCGGCGGCGAGCAGCAGCGCGTGGCGATCGCACGCGCGCTGGCACCGTCGCCGCGCCTCCTGATCGCCGACGAGCCGACCGGCAATCTCGACCAGGCGACCGGCCGCCAGATCGCCGACCTGCTCTTCGCCAAGGCAGCCGAACGCGGCATGACGCTGGTGCTGGTGACGCACGATCCGGCGCTGGCCGCCCGCTGCACGCGGCAGGTCGCCATGCGGTCGGGGCGGATCGAGGGGGCTCCGGTGCCCGAGAGGATGTCGGCATGATGACGGGCGACGACGCTCTACCCCGCCCCCCTCTGTCCTGCCGGACATCTCCCCCACACGGGGGGAGATCGGCCGTCGTCTCTGATTTCGCCAATCACCAACGTTGCGGGACAGGCGGAAATATCGAAGCTGCCGATCTCCCCCCGCGTGGGGGAGATGTCCGGCAGGACAGAGGGGGGCGCGACAGAGGGGGGCGCGACAGAGCGCCGACGGGGTCCATCACCCCATGACCCGCGACCTTTCCCTCGCCCTTCGCTTCGCGCTGCGCGAGATGCGCGGCGGGCTGTCCGGCTTCGCCATCTTCATCGTCTGCATCGCGCTCGGCGTCGCGGCGATCGGCGGCGTCAACTCCGTCGCCCGTGCCATCGCCGACGGCGTGGCAGACCAGGGACAGGTGCTGCTCGGCGGCGACCTGCGCTTCGAGCTGATCCAGCGCGAGGCGAGCGCGCCCGAGGTGGATTACCTGAAGAGCCTCGGCGCGGTCGCGCAGTCGGCCAACATGCGCTCCATGGCGCGGCTGCCGGACGGCTCGGATCAGGCGCTGGTCGAGGTGAAGGCCGTGGACGGCGCCTACCCGCTGTTCGGGCAGCTCGTCACCGAGCCCGCCATGCCGGAGAGCGATCTCTTCGCCGGGCGCGGCGGCGTCTGGGGGGCGGCCGCGCCCGACCTGCTGTTCGAGCGCCTCGGCCTGTCGGCGAACGCGCGGATCAGGCTGGGTACCGCCACCATCGAGCTGCGCGCCAGGCTGGTCACGGAGCCGGATGCCGTCTCGGACGGTCTCGGCTTCGCGCCGCGCCTGCTCGTCTCGCTCGACGCGCTGCGCGCGGCCGGCCTTATCCAGCCCGGCAGCCTCGTCGAGAATGCCTACAAGGTGAAGCTGCCGGCCGGCACGACCGACAAGCAGGTCGCCGCCATCCTGGAGCGCACCACGCAGGCCTTTCCGGAGGCCGGCTGGTCGGTCCGCACGCGCACCACGGCCGCCCCCGCGCTCGCCTCCAACATCGAGCGCTTCTCGCAGTTCCTGACGCTGGTCGGGCTGACCGCCCTGGTGGTCGGGGGCGTCGGCGTCGCCAATGCGGTGCGCGCCTATCTGGACGGCAAGCGCGCCGTCATAGCGACCTTCAAGAGCCTCGGCGCCTCCGGCGGCTTCGTCTTCGAGATCTACCTTCTCCAGATCCTGCTGATCGCCGGCATCGCGATCGTGCTCGGGCTGGTCGTGGGCGCGATCATGCCCTTCGCGGCCAGCGCCTTCCTGCAATCGGTCATCCCGGTGCCGGCCGAGCCGCGGCTCTATCCCGGCGCGCTGGCGCTTGCCGCGCTGTTCGGCGCCATGGTGACGCTGGTCTTCGCCCTCTTGCCGCTCGGCCGCGCCCGCGACGTGCCGGCGACCGCGCTCTTCCGCGAGATGGGTTTCGAGGGGAAAGGCTTTCCGCGCGCCGGCTATGTCATTGTGGCGCTGGCGATCGCGGCGGCCCTTGCCGCGATCTCGATCTGGATGGCGGCGGACCGCCGCGTGGCGTGGATCTTCGTCGTCGCGGCGATCGTCTCCTTCATCGTGCTGCGCGCCGTCGGCGCGGGCGTGCAATGGCTGGCGCGAAAAAGCCCGCGCGTGCGCTCGACGCCGCTCAGGCTGGCGATCGGCAACATCCACAGGCCCGGCGCGCTCACGCCTTCGGCGGTGCTGTCGCTCGGTCTCGGCCTTACCCTGCTCGTCACGCTCGCCCTGATCGACGGCAATCTGCGCCGGCAGATCGCCGGCAGCCTGCCGGAGCAGGCGCCCAACTTCTTCTTCGTCGACATACAGGGCAACGAGGTCGACCGCTTCGCGGAACTGGTCAAATCCGAGGCGCCCGGCGGCGCGCTGATGCGCGTGCCCATGCTGCGCGGCCGCATCATGCAGATCAACGGCACCGACGTACGGGATCTCAAGGTGCCGCCGGAAGGCGCCTGGGTGCTGCGCGGCGATCGCGGCATCACCTATTCGGACACGCTGCCGGAAAACGCGACCTTGGCGGCGGGCGCATGGTGGCCGGCGGACTACCAGGGCGAGCCGCTCGTCTCCTTCTCCGCGCAGGAGGCCGGCCAGCTCGGCCTGAAGCTCGGCGACGCGATCACCGTCAACGTGCTCGGCCGCAACCTCACGGCGAGGATCGCCAATCTGCGCCGCGTCGAATGGGAGACGCTCTCCATCAACTTCGTCATGGTGTTCTCGCCCAACACCTTCGCCGGCGCGCCGCATGCCTGGCTGGCGACGCTGACCGACCGGCAGGCGACGCCCGCCGACGAATCGCGCATCCTGAACGCCGTGACGCGCGCCTTCCCGACCGTCACCACGGTGCGGGTGAAGGACGCGCTCGACGTGGTCAACCGGCTGGTGGCGCAGCTCGGCACGGCGATCCGAGCCGCCGCGAGCGTGGCGCTCGTCGCCTCCGTGCTCGTGCTGGCGGGGGCGCTCGCCGCGGGCAACCGCGCCCGCATCCACGACGCCGTGGTGCTGAAGACGCTGGGCGCCACGCGCCGCACGCTGATCGCCGCCTTCTCGCTGGAATATTTCCTGATCGGCCTCGCCACGGCGGTCTTCGCGCTGGTCGCCGGCGGCGTAGCCGGCTGGTTCGTCGTCGCCAGGATCATGAATCTGCCCTCCGTCTTCCTGCCCGAAGTGGCGGCGGGCACGATCGTCTTCGCGCTTCTTCTCACCATCGGCATCGGGCTTGCCGGCACGTGGCGCGTGCTGGGACACAAGGCCGCGCCGGTGCTGCGCGAGCTGTGAAGCGGCGGGCGAGGCGCATGACACAAGTTTAATCTGCCGCAGCCGGAGGCCCGTCGACCGCGCACGGCAAGGCCTGTCACGTTAGTCATCGTATGAAAATTACGTGATCACGGCCCCTTGCAGCCTGTCATGGGTCTTGTTCTCTTGCCCGAGACGCATCATATTCCGCGCAGGCATGCTGGAGTCCCGCCAGCGGCGCCTGGGCGCACGCGACGATGCGACCGACCCCGACGGGACAGAAGCAACAGAGGAACTCCATGGCTGAACCCCTTCGCAACTATCAGGCCCGCGTCGCCACCGGCGCGCGCGCCGACGCCGCGATCGACCAGGGCCTGCGCGCCTACATGCTCAAGGTCTACAACCTGATGGGCATGGGACTGGTGATCACGGGTCTCGCCGCCCTCGGCATGATCATGCTCGCCACCACCAGCGATCCCTCGCAGGCGGTCGCCACGCTCGGCAACGGCAAGATGCTGACCGGCATCGGCTACGCGGTCTTCGCCTCGCCGCTGCGCTGGCTGGTGATCTTCGCGCCGCTCGCGGTCGTCTTCTTCCTGTCCTTCCGCGTTCATACGATGAGCGTATCGGCCGCGCAGACCGCCTTCTGGGTCTATGCGGGGCTGGTCGGCCTGTCGCTGTCCTCGATCTTCCTGGTCTATACGAGCGCCAGCATCGTGCAGACCTTCTTCGTGACGGCCGCCGCCTTCGGCGCCCTGTCGCTCTACGGCTACACGACCCGCCGCGACCTGACCGCCATGGGCTCGTTCCTCATCATGGGCGTGTTCGGCATCATCATCGCGATGCTGGTCAACATCTTCCTGCAGTC
This sequence comes from Hyphomicrobiales bacterium, assembly GCA_017305925.1. GTDB lineage: Bacteria > Pseudomonadota > Alphaproteobacteria > Rhizobiales > Rhizobiaceae > Arvimicrobium. Next base: position 5,401 of record JAFKJW010000023.1, read on the forward strand.
CTCGGCCCTGCAGTTCGCCATCTCGGCGATCGGCGTGCTGGTGTTCTCGGGCCTCACCGCCTACGACACGCAGAAGATCAAGGAGATGTATTTCGAGGGCGACGACGTGCTGGTCGCCGGCCGCAAGGCGATCATGGGCGCGCTGACGCTCTATCTCGATTTCATCAACCTGTTCACCTTCCTGTTGCAGTTCATGGGCAATCGCGACTGAGCGAACTGGACCGATCGAAATCCCGAGGGCGGCCAAGCGGCCGCCCTTTTCATTTGTCGCGCAAGATGCTCATATGAAATGCACAAAATAAAAGTGCATAAGAAATGAGCAATATCGACATCCGGCCCGCCCTGGCTAGCGACCTGGCGCGCATCACCGAGATCTATGCCGATGCCGTGACGAACGGCACGGCCAGCTACGAGCTGGAGGCGCCGTCTCTTGCCGAGATGACGGCCCGCTTCGAGGCCGTGTCGGCGGCCGGATGGCCCTATCTCGTGGCCTCCGGTGGCGGTGCCGTGCTGGGCTATGCCTATGCAGGCCCCTTCCGCCCGCGCCCGGCCTATCGCTTCATCGTCGAGAACTCGGTCTATGTGGCACCCGAGGCGAAGGGCAGGGGCGTGGGAAAAGCGCTCATGGAGGCGCTCGTCGGCGAGTGCCGCAGGCTCGGCTTTCGCCAGATCGTCGCCGTCATCGGCGACGGCTCGCCGCGCAGCCCCTCGGTGCGCCTGCACGAGCGGCTGGGCTTCCGTCATTCGGGCATGCTGGCAGCGACCGGCTGGAAGCACGGGCGCTGGCTGGACACGGTGCTCATGCAACTGCCGATGAATGGCGGCGGCGACGGCGATCCCGATCCGGACTCCCTGCCGGAGCGGCGGTTTCGCGCGGCCTTGGCGGGCACCCCGGGATAGCGCCTCAGCTGCCGTCCCCGCCCTTCGCCGCCGGCTCCTCGATCGAGTGCTTCATGATCATCGGCAGCTGCGTGAAGGTGAAGATGAGCGTGATCGGCATGATGCCCCACACCTTGAAGGCGACCCAGAAGTCGGTGGAGAAGTTGCGCCACACCACCTCGTTGGCGATGGCGAGGAACAGGAAGAACAGGCCCCAGCGCAGCGTAAGCTTTCGCCAGCCTTCGGCGTCCAGCTTGAAGGCGGACTCGAAGACGTAGCCCAAAAGCGACTTGCCGAAGAAAAGCCCGCCCAGCAGCACCGCGCCGAACAGCGTGTTGACGATGGTCGGCTTCATCTTGATGAAGACGTCATCGTGCAGATAGAGCGTCAGCGCGCCGAAGACGAAGACGACGACGCCCGAGACCAGCGGCATGACCGGCAGCGTGCGGATCAGCGCCCAGGAAGCCGCCAGCGCGACCGCCGTGGCGATCATGAAAAGCGCGGTGGCCACGAAGATCGGCCCGCCGAGTTCGCCGAGCACCGGAAATTTCTGCACCAGCCACTCGCCGCGCGCATTGGCGAAGAAGAAGACCAGGAGCGGCCCGAGCTCCAGCGCCAGCTTCAGCACCGGATTGATCGGCTCCTTCGCGTCCTTCTTCGAGTCGTTCGGATCGCGTTCGAGGATGTGGTTCATGACGGGTTTCCGGACGTCAGGTTGGAAAGGTCGCGTTTCTTCGCGCCCCCCTCTGTCCTGCCGGACATCTCCCCCACACGGGGGGAGATCGTATGGCGTTTCGGATTTCGCCAATCTCTAACGCCGCAGAATGGGCGGTTAGGTCGAAACTGCCCATCTCCCCC
>JAFKJW010000024.1 GCA_017305925.1 Hyphomicrobiales bacterium
CCTGTCGCTTCGCCTTCGGCGGCGGTCGTATCGTTCATGGTCGTCATCCTCGATGGCAATGCGGCCGCGCTGGCGCGGCCCTTTCGGCGGATCGTAGCCGACGACCCCCGGCGAAACGGCCCGCCAGCGCCAAGGCCTGTCGCAAAATCGACAAGCAGGCGGACAGGCACGTCGCGTTGGCACCAAAGCCTTGCGGTCGCTTTCCTTTTGCGCGAGGTCGCAAATCGGCTATGGAGTTGGCCGCTCGGCAGGATACCTAATAGGCGCAGTGCAGGGCAGGCCATCCCACGGGAGTTCCCATACAAATGTCGGACGACGAGATCATCCTTTCCGAACTCTCGGATGAAGAGCTCGTGCAGCAGATGCATGACGACCTTTATGATGGGCTGAAGGAGGAGATCGAGGAGGGCACGAACATCCTTCTCGAGCGCGGTTGGGTGCCCTATACGGTGCTGACCGAGGCGCTGGTCGAGGGCATGCGCATCGTCGGCGAGGATTTCCGCGACGGCATACTGTTCGTGCCGGAGGTGCTGCTTTCTGCCAACGCGATGAAGGCCGGCATGGCCATCCTGCGCCCGCTTCCGGCGACCGGCGCGCCCAAGCAGGGCAAGCTGGTGATCGGCACGGTCAAGGGCGACATCCACGACATCGGCAAGAACCTCGTCGGCATGATGATGGAAGGGGCCGGTTTCGACGTGGTCGACCTCGGCATCAACAACCCCGTCGAGAACTATCTCAACGCCATCGAGGAGCACCAGCCCGACATCGTCGGCATGTCGGCGCTGCTCACCACCACCATGCCCTACATGAAGGTGGTCATCGACACGATGAAGGAAAAGGGCATCCGCGACGACTATGTCGTGCTGGTCGGCGGAGCGCCGCTCAACGAGGAATTCGGCAAGGCGGTCGGCGCCGACGCTTACTGCCGCGATGCCGCGGTCGCCGTCGAGACCGCCAAGGAATATATGAAGCGCCGGCACAACGTGCGCGTCTGAGTGCCCGCCGGCTGAAATCCGCGGGCGAGACGCCTATATGAGACGGGCCGCCGCGGGCGGCCCGTTGCGTTTGGTCAAGTGGCCTATTCCTGGACGGCGTTGGCGGTGTTGTTGAGATCGCGTTTCACGCCGCGGACGGTGTTGGCGCAGGACGCGACGGCAAGGGCGCAGACAAACACGGCGGCGATCGATGCGAGGCGCGACAGTTTCATGGACGGAATTCCCTCGACTGGATAGAACCAGGGGTGAACGGCGAAGGCGCGGATGAGTTCCACCGATCCTGCGAAACGGCATGACGCAGTTCCCGGAAACGCTGTGCGCGTCATCGCCTGCGGCATGCTTGCGCGCGAGATCCTGGCCGTGAAGGCCGCCTTCCGGCTCGACCACATCGATCTGACCTGCCTGCCCGCGGAATTCCATTTCTATCCGGACAGGATCGTCCCGGCGATGGAGCAGGCCATCCTGCGCGCCCGCGACGAGGGCTACGAGACGATCTTCGCCGGCTATGCCGACTGCGGAACCGGCGGAATGCTGGACAAGGTGCTGGAGAAGCACGGCGTGGAGCGTGTCGGCGGCCCGCACTGCTTCGCCTTCTACCAGGGCCTCGACGCCTTCGCCGCGTCGGGCGAAGCGGACATGCTCTGCTTCTACATGACGGACTTCCTGTGCCGCCAGTTCGACGCCTTCTTCATCAAGCCGCTCGGTCTCGATCGGCACCCGGCGCTCATCCGGGACTATTTCGGCAGCTACGAGAAGGTCGTGTATCTCGCCCAGACCGACGACCCGGAGCTGACGAAGGTCGCCGAGGACGCCGCGCGCATGCTGGGGCTGGCTTTCGAGCGCCGCCTCACAGGCTATGGCGACCTCGTTCCCGCATTGAAGCGCGCCGGCGCGAAACACCGACATCCCTGAGCTGGAGAAGCCGATGCCGCGCCGCCTTGCCGCAACCTTCCTGATCTGCCTCGTGCCGCTCGCCGCCCATGCCGACGGCACGGTGGACAAGCTTATCACCAAGGCCGACCGTATCCGACTGGAGAAATACGGCGAATCCCGCCGGAAGGCGATCGCCGAGGCGAAGGCGGGCGGCGATCCGCAATTCGCCGAAACGGAAAAGCTGCTGGCCAAGCCGCTGAAGCCGTTTTCCGGCCTCGATATGACCGGCGCCTGGAAATGCCGGACCGTCAAGCTCGGCGGTCTCCTCCCCTTCGTCGACTATCCCTGGTTCAAGTGCCGCGTCACCGACGACGGCTCCGGCTGGATGCTTTCGAAGCTGACGGGCTCGCAGCGCACGACCGGCCGCTTCTACGACGACGGCGACAAGCGCCTGATCTATCTCGGTTCCTTCTCGGTGAACGAGGACAGGCCGAAACCCTATGGCAGCGGCCCGGAAACCGATCAGGTCGGCTATGCGTTCAGGACCGGACCGAAGGAATGGCGCATCGAATTCCCCGCCCCTGCCTATGAATCAACGTTGGACATCCTCGAATTTCAACGATAGGTCGAGCGGCTGCGCGCGGCCTGCGGGCCTTCACCTTCGGGCGCCATGCGGGGCGCGACGGAACCGGATCCGGCGATGAGACACGAGATGCCCGGCGGCCAGGACGGCCGGATCGAAGGCGAGCCGGACGAGCAGGCGCGGCTCTCCGGGGTATTCACGCGCATGGCCGCCGAGGCGAACGGCCCCATCTCGCTGCGCGCCGTCCGCGACGAGCTCGGCGACCGCGGCTTTGCCGGCCTGCTGATCTTCTTCGCGGCTCTCAACATGGTTCCGCTGCCCCCACCGGCCTCGACCATCTTCGGCCTGCCGCTGCTGATCGTCGCCGCGCAGCTCGCCTATGGCACCGAGCGGGCATGGCTGCCCCGCTTCGTGCTTGAGAAATCCATCTCGGCGGAACAGTTCCGCAAGATGATGGACTGGCTCGTTCCCAAGCTGGTGAGGCTCGAACGGGTCATCCGCCCGCGCTACTGGCCTTTCCGGGGCAAGCAGGACGATCGCGTCATCGGCGTCATCGCGCTGCTGTTCGGCATCGTCGTCACGCTGCCCATCCCGCTCGGCAACTGGCTGCCGGCCTGCTCGACCGCCCTGCTCGGCATCGCGCTCTCCGAACGCGACGGCGTTCTTCTGGGCGCCGGCATCCTGGTCGGCATCGCCGCCATCGGAGTGATCGGCGCCGTCGTCGGCACCGCCGGCTTCCTGACCCATTTCCTGTTCGGCTGGTTTTGATTCGGCTGGTTTTGACCGGCCGATAACCATCTGCGGCCTATCCTGCGGGAAAGAGTCCTTGCAGTGTCGGCCGCATGCAGCAGCATCGTATCGTCTTCGCAACCGCCGGCGGCCCGCATCCGTGGATCATCGCCAATGCGCTGATCGACCGGTTCGGCGCCATCGACGTCATCGTCGAAGCCCGCGAGCCGCGCTCCGCGCTGATCCGCCGCCGCATCCGCAAGTTCGGCTATGTCAACGCGGCCGGGCAGTTCGCCATGATGGCCTGGGGCGTGCTGAGCAAGCGGCTCGTCGCCCCGCGGATCGAAAGGCTGATCGCCGGCGAGGGGCTGAAGGCGTCGCCCCCGGATGGCCAGAGCGTCATCGCGGTGCCCTCCGTCAACGCGCCGGAATTCCTGGCCGAGATCCGGCGGCTGAAGCCCGACCTGCTGTTCCTCGCCGGCTGCCGTATCCTCAAGCCGGAGGTGCTTGCGGCGATCCCCTGCCCCGTCCTCAACTATCACGCCGGCATCAACCCGAAATACCGCGGCATGAACGGCGGCTACTGGGCGCTCGCCAGCGGCGATCCGGAGAATTTCGGCACGACCGTGCATCTGGTCGATTCCGGCGTCGACACCGGCGGCACGCTCTATCAGGTGCGCGGCCAACCGGGGCCGGAGGACGATTACGCCACCTACGCGCTGCGCCAGGCGGCCATGTCGCGCGGGATCTGCGTCAGGGCGGCCGAGGACGTGCTGAACGGGCGGCACAGCGTATTGCCCTCCGACCTGCCGTCAAAGCTCTGGTACCATCCGACGATCTGGGCCTATGTCTGGACAGGGCTGACGCGCGGCGTCTGGTGAGACCGGCGGGCGCGCCGGCCGTGTCGCATTTTGGCGATCGGCCTGCGTCGCTTTTGAAGGCCCGCGCGTCGTCCGGCAACAAGCAGCCCGATCCGGCTTCCTGCAAAGCTCCGGCATCGAGTTCGAGGGCTGGCAAATGGCCGATCTGGTGGTGCTTTACTGGCGGGACATCCCCGCGCAGGTCATCGTCAAGAGGGGGCGCCTGTCGGCCAAGCGCGAACTGTCCCTGCGCTTCACCGAGGCCATCGACATGGCCGCCATGCGCTCCGGCGCGGCGCAAACGGACGACTATCTCGCCGAATGGCGCAAGGCCGATCCCGTCCCGGTCGGCGACGACCTGGAAGCCGAGGCCGGCAAGGCGATCGACAGGCTGGAAGCCGAATATACGCGCGAACGCCTGGTGGCGCTCGCCAAGGCGGGCGGCAGGGAAAATGGCTGAGCCGAAAACCCTTTCGACCACGGCGGCGGGGCCTGCGGCTCCGAACGAGGTCGTGCCGCCGTCGGCCACCGGCGGCCTCACCCAGGCGACCATCGTCAAGAAGACCGCGCCGAAGACCGCCTACAAACCGGCCGACGTGTCGCCGCAGCGGCGCGTCCAGCGCTCGTTCGCCGTGCGCCTCTGGTCGGTCCGCCACAGCCGCGCGCTGGAATGGTTCTACGCCCGCTTCGCGGACGCGTTCCTGAAGCTGCATCCGCTCTGGAAGGGCATCGGCTACGCTCGCGTCGAGGCACCGGTGAAATTCGTCGAGAAGCGGGTGAAGGGTTTCATGTTCGACTGCCGCATGTGCGGCCAGTGCGTGCTCTCCTCCACCGGCATGTCCTGCCCGATGAACTGCCCGAAACAGTTGCGCAACGGCCCCTGCGGCGGCGTGCGCGCCAACGGCAATTGCGAGGTCGAGCCCGACATGCCCTGTGTCTGGGTCAAGGCCTGGGAAGGCTCTCGGCATATGGTGCATGGCGACAGGATCCTCGACGTGCAGAAGCCCGTCGACCAGTCGCTGCGCGAGACCTCCGCCTGGCTGCGCGTGACGGCGCTGGCTGCGGCGGAAAAGGAAGCGGCGAAGGCGTCATGAGCGAGATCCGCATTCCCCAGCGCGACGAGAACCCGGCCGGCGTCCACCTGCCGCTGGAGCCGCTGCCCGGGCACACCTCGCGCGGCAGGCTGGAGCGCGTGCTGCGGCGCGGCGAGTTCGCCGTCACCACGGAGCTGAACCCGCCCGACAGCGCCGACCCGGAAGACGTCTACAACCGAGCGAAAATCTTCGACGGCTGGGTGGACGGCATCAACGCCGTCGATGCCTCCGGCGCCAATTGCCACATGTCCTCTGTCGGCATCTGCGCGCTTTTGACTCGCATGGGCTACGCGCCGATCATGCAGATCGCCTGCCGCGACAAGAACCGCATCGCCATCCAGGGCGATGTGCTGGGCGCGGCCGCCATGGGCGTCGCCAACATCCTGTGCCTCACCGGCGACGGCGTGCAGGCCGGCGACCAGCCGGGCGCCAAGCCGGTGTTCGACCTCGACTCCTCGTCCCTGCTGGAGACGATCCGCGTCATGCGCGACAACGGAAAATTCCTGTCGGGGCGCAAGCTGACCACCCCGCCGCAGCTTTTCCTGGGCGCCGCCGTCAACCCCTTCGCGCCGCCCTACGACTTCCGTCCGATCCACCTCGGCAAGAAGATCGCGGCCGGCGCCCAGTTCGTGCAGAGCCAGTATTGCTTCGACATTCCGATGCTCAGGACCTTCATGGACAAGGCCCGCGATCTCGGCCTTCTGGAAAAGGTTTTCCTGCTCGTCGGCGTCGGCCCTCTGGCGTCCGCCAAGACGGCCAAATGGATCCGCTCCAACGTGCCCGGCATCCACATCCCCGATTCGGTCATCAAGCGGCTGGAGGGTGCGCAGGATCAGAAGGCGGAGGGCAAGAAGCTCTGCATCGACATCATCAACGAGGTGAAGGAGATTCCTGGCGTCTCCGGCGTCCATGTGATGGCCTATCGCCAGGAGGAATATGTCGCCGAGATCGTCGATGAGTCGGGCGTGCTGAAGGACCGCCAGCCATGGAAGCGCGAGGTCCGCGCCGACGACCGTCTCGTCGCCGAGCGGCTCGACCGAATCTTGCATGACAACATCACCGAAACCCAGGTGGACATGGTGAAGACCGCCCATTGAGGCAACGCCATCCGCTTGATCGACTATAGATAACGATATAAAGAAATCTTTATATCACGAGGAGAACTTCATGACCCGCACGATCGTCGCCTCGGCGACCCGCGAAATCGTCATCGGCTTCGATCAGCCCTTCTGCGTGATCGGCGAGCGCATCAACCCGACCGGCCGCAAGAAGCTGGCGGCGGAGATGATGGAAGGCAATTTCGAGACGGTGAAGAAGGATGCGCTGGAGCAGGCCATGGCCGGCGCCACCATGCTCGACGTCAATGCCGGCGTCACCGCCGTCGATCCGAACGCCACCGAGCCCGGCCTGCTGGTGCAGACGCTGGAGATCGTGCAGGGCCTCGTCGACCTGCCGCTCTCCATCGATTCCTCCGTGACGCGGGCCATCGAGGCCGGCCTCAAGGTCGCCAAGGGCCGCCCGCTGGTCAACTCCGTCACCGGCGAGGAGGAGAAGCTGGAGGCGATCCTGCCGCTGGTGAAAAAATACGACGTGCCCGTGGTCGCCATCTCCAACGACGAGACCGGCATTTCCATGGACCCGGACGTGCGCTTCGCTGTGGCGAAGAAGATCGTCGAGCGCGCCGCCGACTACGGCATCAAGCCGCATGACGTGGTGGTCGATCCGCTGGTCATGCCGATCGGCGCGTTGGGCGATGCCGGCCGGCAGGTCTTCGCGCTGCTGAGGCGGCTGCGCGAGGAACTGAAGGTCAACACCACCTGCGGCCTCTCCAACATCTCCTTCGGCCTGCCGCACCGCCACGGCATCAACGCCGCCTTCATCCCGATGGTGATCGGCGCCGGCATGACGAGCGCCATCATGAACCCCTGCCGCCCGCAGGAGATGGAGGCCGTGCGCGGCGCCAACGTGCTGGCCGGCACCGACAGGGACTGCATGACCTGGATCAAGACCTACAAGGACTTCAAGCCGGGCGAGCACGCCGCCCCGCCGCCGGTTCCGGTGGTGTCGCCGGGCGCCGAGGGCGGTGCCGCCGCCGGTGGAAGGCGGCGCGGCGGGAGAGAGGCGAGGCTGGCGAGAGGATAAGGAATTATCGTGCGTCCTTCGAGGCTCGCTTCGCTCGCACCTCAGGATGAGGGAGGCAAGTGCTGTCTCTTCGGCGCCGGGTTCTGAGAGGCCTGGAAGCTATGATATGCCGATGGCGACGCTTCAAAATTTGGGATGAAGGCCAAGGAGACCCCTCATCCCGAGGTGCGAGCGAAGCGAGCCTCGAAGGACGCACCAAATGCAATTCGAGATGACGGTCTACATTCTGCGCTGTGTCGACGGCAGCTACTATGTCGGCTCGACCAAACAGGAAATCGAGGCTCGCGTGTGGGAGCACAACAACCTGTCCATCGATGGCTATACGGCACGCAGAAGGCCCGTCGTCCTTGTCTTCACCGAAAGCTACGAGCGCATTACCGATGCGCTCGCACGGGAACGGCAGATCAAGGGATGGTCGCGGCGA
>JAFKJW010000025.1 GCA_017305925.1 Hyphomicrobiales bacterium
GCTGATGCCGACGCAGATGCTGATGCCGACGCAGATGCTGATGCTGATGCGGATGCAGATGCTGACGCAGACGCTGATGCCGACGCAGATGCTGATGCCGATGCAGATGCCGACGCCGACGCGGATGCCGATGCAGATGCGGATGCTGATGCCGACGCAGATGCTGACGCCGATGCCGACGCAGACGCTGATGCGGATGCCGACGCTGATGCAGATGCGGATGCAGATGCTGACGCAGATGCTGACGCCGACGCCGATGCGGATGCCGACGCCGACGCCGATGCCGACGCCGACATCGCTGCTTACGACGACTTCGCGACGGCGGGGCTGAACCTGATCCCGGCCAGTGAAGCCGTGAACCATGGTGATGCCAATTATCTGCTGTTGGTCTCGGCTGGCCTGCTTGATCTCCAGGCAACGGTCCTGGGCACGCCCAGCGTGTCATTTGCGGTGGCGGACGGGCATACTCTTGAGGCGAATTTCGATTATGGCGCTGCCGTTTCGCTCGGCGTGATCGCCGACTATGCCGTTGCCGTCCAGAAATGGGACCCGGAGGCAAACCGATGGGTCGGCATCAATGGCTCGGGCGAGGCGACGCTGCTCGAGATAGAATTGCTGAGCGGCCGGGATTACAGGGCATCGGCGGATCTCGAGCCGGGCCAATATCGCGCTTTCGTGACCTATGACGGTCTGGTCGGCGCCGGCGTTCTGGGGAGCCTGAACGCTGGCGGAACAGATTACGACCACACGACGATCGGGAGCTATGAGGCGGTTCCCGTCAGCGGCAACGTCATCACCGACGAGAACGGCGACGGCCAAGCCGACACCGTGACCGGCATGACGATCGTTGCCAGCGTCAATGGTGAATCCGTGCCGGAGGGCGGCGCTGTCATCCATGGCGCATATGGCGACCTGGCCATCGACCGGGAAGGCAACTACACCTATACGCCGAACGGGAATGCCTCCGGCGTCGGCCAGGTCGATGTGTTCGAGTACACGCTGACGGATCCGGTCACGGGTCACACGGCGACCGCCGACCTCTATGTCCGAATAGACAGCGAGGACCAGGGTCTGGTCTGGGATCCTGCGGATCCATCCCGGCCGGCGACCGTCGATATGGAAGCCGTCGTTGACGCGGATACCTCGACCATCGACACGACCTACGCCGTGGAGGATGCGGTAAATCCTGATTTCATGGATCTCAACTGGGGCATCGGCCTGGCTCGCACAATCACCCAGACCGGCCAGTTCACCGTCGAAAGCGGGACGACTGCCGATGTCTTCATCGGCATCCAGGAAGCACAGCTTCTCGGGCTCGGCGCCAATACGACGATCCGCGTCGAGCTCGCCGATGGCGCGGGTGGCTGGAGCCTGGTCAATCAGGTTTCGGGAGCGGGACTGGCCGACCTTGCCGGGCTCCTGCCCGACAGGGCAGGCATGGAACTGGACGACCTTGGCCCGGGCACCTACCGGGTTACGGTGTCGCAGTTCGTGCTCGTGGGCGTGGGGGGGCATCTCGATGTGGAGATCGCAACCTCGACCATGCATCTCGACCAGATTGTCGTGTCGGGCTTCGACACGGCTTCGGGCAATGTCCTCGAAGACGACGTTCTCGGATCGGCATTCACGAAGCTTCAGGTCACGCAGGACGGCGTGAGCTTCGTCGATGCGGACGCCGCGGGGACGCAGATTGTCGGAAGCTACGGCACCCTGACGATCTATGCCAATGGCGACTACAGCTACCAGCCGAACGGCGGCCTCTCGGGCATCGGCAACACGGATCAGTTCACCTATCGGCTCGAGCATCCCAACGGCACGACGTCCGACGCGACACTGACCATCGATGTGGAACATGGCACGGGGCCGGAGGCGCCCGCGATGAATGCCGCCATGGCCCATTTCATGGGCGCCGCCGAATACGATGTTTCGCTGGACGGCCTGTCGGCGGCAGACGAGCCTGTCGCCGCCGATCACGGGGAGCCGGCGGATATGCCCCGACTGGACGAGCTGCTGACGGCAGAGGCGCAAAGCCCGTCGATCGGCGGGTTTCTCGGGAGCCTGGCGGATGAGGAGGGCGGTGCGCATGGCCGCTCGGACGCCTGGCTGAACGGACCGGCCGACAAGGCCGCCGATGCGGGCGGGATCGAGAGTGATCCGGCGTCGTCTTACGAGCCGCTGCACGACGCCCTGGACTACCTCGTGCCGGCGCCGCACGAGGACGAAAGAAACGAGAACATCATATAGGTCGGGCAGGAGGATGCCGGCATTGATGGTTAACCGATCTTATACAACTTAAGGTTCATTGTTGTTGTATATGCATCTTTAGGTGTGTGATCGCGGAGGGGGTGATGAGAGCGTCTGGCTCGAGCCCGGAACGAGGCGATGGTCGCCGTCACTGAAGACGTGACCCGCGCCGAAGGATGCGAGGAGCAGTCTCGGTCGAAGCTGACTGTATGGTCGGATTTGTTCGCCTTCGCCGCGGCGCATTTCGGGATGGCCTATTCCAGAGCCGGAACGTCGAGGCTTCGGGAAGAACTGTCCACCGGGCCTTGCCGGAACGACGGCGATCACCGAGGCAGGATCGAGATGCTCGCGGCAGGCTTCGGCCTCGTGGTCAAGGTCAATACGGTCCCGGTCCGCCGGCTCAGCCACCTCGATCTGCCGGTCATCGTGGAGATGCAGGGCGGCGCGGTCGCGCTGGTCGAGAAGTTTCTGGCGAATGGCAAGGTCAAGCTCGTATTCGACGCGCACGGATTGGACTGGGGCCTTGCCACCCTGGACGATCTGGCGCGCCAGGCCCCTACCGTCTTGTCGCCGCGTCCGCTCGGCAATCCGCCCGATGCACGGGTGGACGACTATATTCGGCCGAACGAGACGAACTGGCTGCGCAGGCTGGTTCTCCGGGATCTGCGCCCCTACGGCTACGTCATGCTGGCGTCGCTCGTGGCCAACGCACTCACGCTGGCGGGCGTCGTGTTCTCGATGCAGGTCTACGATCGCGTCATTCCGGCCGAATCCATGCCGACCCTTCAGGTGCTGTTTCTCGGCGTCGCGGTCGCGATCCTGTTCGACTTCCTGTTGCGTCGTGTCAGGGCCCAGATCATCGACATCGTCGGCAAGCAGGCGGATGCGCGTCTGTCGGATGTCGTCTTCGGCCATGCGCTGCGCGTCACGAACAAGGCCCGTCCGAAATCCACCGGCACGTTCATCGCGCAGTTGCGGGATCTGGAGCAGGTCCGGGAAACGCTGACCTCCACCACGATCGCCGCGATCGCCGACCTGCCGTTCTTCCTGCTGTTCCTTGTCGTCTACTGGTTCATCGGAGGCCAGCTTGTCGTGATCCCGGCCGTGGCGCTGATCGTCCTGGTCATGCCGGGCCTGCTCGCGCAGGGGGCGCTGTGCAACAGCGCCGGCCAGGCCATGCGCGAGGCTTCGCTGCGCAATGCGACGCTGATCGAGGCCGTCCAGGGAATCGAGGATGTCAAGGCGTTGCAGGCGGAGGAACGCTTCCAGCAGAAATGGAACTACCTGACCGCCGCGACGGCATCGGCACAATTGCGCACCCGCAACCTCAACGGGTCGCTGACCGCCTGGAGCCATGCCCTGCAAACCGGCGTCTACGCGGTGACCATATTCATCGGGGCTCCGATGGTCATCGCCGGCGACATGACGACCGGCGTGCTCGTCGCGTGCTCGATCCTGGGCTCGCGCATGATGAGTCCCATGGCACAGCTCGCGCATGTGCTGACGCGCCTTCAGCAGGCGAAGCTCGGCTTCCAGAGCCTGAGCAGGATCATGGCAATGCCGGTGGATCATCCGAAAAACGAAACCCGCATAAGCCTCGCCACGGTGCAAGGGCGCTACCGGATCGAGACGGCCACGTTCCATCATGACGAGGACACGCCGTTTCCTGCGCTCGCGGTGAAGAAGCTCGACATCGAAGCCGGCGAAAGGATAGCCATCCTGGGTCGCAACGGCGCCGGCAAGTCGACGCTTCTTCATGCCTTGTCGGGCATGATGCCGCCGACCGACGGGCGGGTCCTGCTCGACGGCCTGACGCTCGACCAGATCGATCCGGCTGATGTTCGCAGCCATGTGGGGCTTCTGACGCAGCAGTCGCGGCTTTTCCACGGGACGATACGCGAGAACCTGGTGTTGGGGGCTCCGAATGCCAATGAGACCGAAATTCTCGCCATGCTTGCGATGGTCGGCGCGCTGGAGTTCGTCAGCAAGCTCCCGCGCGGTCTGGATCATCTCATTCTTGAAGGCGGCCGCGGCCTGTCGGGCGGCCAGCAGCAGGCGCTCCTGCTGGCAAGGCTGCTGATCCGGAGACCGAAGGTTCTGCTGCTCGACGAGCCGACGGCCGCCATGGACGAAACCACGGAACGGCAGTTCATTCTCAATTTCCAGGAATGGAGCGCAGGGCGGACGGTCGTCATCGCGACCCACCGGATGCGGGTGCTCGATCTGGTGGGCCGGATCGTCGTTCTGGAGGGCGGGCAGGTCGTGCTCGACGACGAGAAGGAAAAAGCTCTGGAACGGCTTCGCGGGGCAAGGACGGAGCCCAAGCCGCCAAGCGCCGACGGCGGATTGCCGGTTCGCAAGCTCCAGCGGATGGCCGAGGCCGCGATGGCCGGCGGTTTGCCGTGACGGCCGCGGCGGAGGCATCTGCGCAACTGCCGGACTGGTCGAGCGATACCGGCAGCGAGGTCAGGTTGGCCCGCGCCAAGCGCGTCACCGTCCTGGTGGCCTTGCTCCTCGCCATAGCGATCGCCTGGTCCTACTTCGCGGTCCTGGACGAAGTTTCGACGGGTTCGGGACGGGTGGTCCCGTCGAGCAAAGAGCAGGTCATTCAGTCGCTGGAAGGCGGAATACTGGCTTCGCTCAACGTCAGTGAAGACGAGACGGTTGCGCCGGGGCAGATTCTGGCCCAGCTCGATCCGACGCGAACGGAGTCAAATGTCGAGGAAAGCGCTGCCAAATACAGGGCGGCCCTGGCGAGTTCGGTCAGGCTCGAAGCCGAGGTCAACGGCACATCGCTCAGATTTCCCGCCGAGCTCGACACGCATCCGGATCTCATCGCGAAGGAGACGCAGCTCTACGCCGCGAGGAAGGAATCGCTGGAGTCGTCCCTCAAGCTGATCGGCGAGTCGCTCAAGCTGCTCCGGGACGAGTTGAAGATCAACGAATCGCTGGTCGGCATCGGAGCCGCCAGCACGATCGAGGTCATCCGGCTCAGGCGGCAGCAGGTCGAGCTGGAGATGAAGCAGACGGACCTCAAGTCCCAGTATCTGGTCCAGGCGCGCGAGGAACTGGCCAAGGCGAATGCGGAGATGAATTCGCTGGCCTCGGTCGTCAAGGGACGTGCCGACAGCCTCTCCCGTCTTACCCAGCGTTCGCCCGTGCGCGGCATCGTCAAGAACATCGCGGTTGCGACGATCGGCGGCGTCGTTCCTCCCGGGGGCAAGCTGATGGACATCATTCCGCTGGACGGGAAATTGCTGATCGAGACCAAGGTGTCGCCACGCGACATCGCCTTCATCCGTCCGGACCAGCAGGCAAGCGTCAAGGTCAGCGCCTACGACTATGCGATATACGGGGCGCTCAAGGGGCGCGTGACGACGATATCGCCCGATACGATTCAGGACGAAACGGACCCGAAGGTCTATTATTTCAGGGTCTACGTCCAGACCGAAACGGATGCGCTCGTGAACCGGGCCGGCCGGCGTTTTCCGATTTCCCCCGGCATGATCGCAACCGTCGACATCCACACCGGCAGCAAGTCTGTCTTCGACTATCTGGTGAAACCGTTCAACCGCGCGCGTGAAGCGCTCCGCGAGCGCTAGACCGGTTTCGTCCGAAGGAAAACGCCCATGGGCGCCATGGTGATGCAGCCGCTCAGCGCCGACGCCCTTGACGGGTTGGCGAAGCTCGCGCGCGACAATTGCCGTGCATTGCCGGCTCCTTTTCCGGGTTTCGTGTTGTTTTTCTCGGCATCGGACGGAAAAAACCGCGCGACGGTCGTGCACGCCGTCGCCCGGACCTTCGACGAGGCGTGGCGGAAGGGCCTCGCCGCCCTGCGCGACCTGTTCGAGAAGCGCCGCGGCCGTCCGCGATGGGTGCGGATCGACTGGGTGGAAAAGGTGACGCCTTCCAACTGGCGCGATGTTCGGGCGCTGCTGTCGGCAACCAAGAGGAACTACTTCCGTTTCGGCCTGGCGCTGGACGCGGATTTCGGCCGCGCGTTCCTTGAGCAGGAGCTCAACGCCAACGCGATGCTCTACGGCGGCAATGCCATAGAGAACGCTGTGCTGAACGAGCGCAACTTCGGCCTTTATGCCGCCAGCCGTTTTCCCGGCGGGGGCGGGATCGATTTCGGGGACGAGGCTGCGGTTTTCATTCTACAGACCGGCGGAGCCTTCCGGGACGATGACGGCAGTCTCAGCCGGCTGGGTTCGAGCGGCCTCGATGCCGGCCGTAGAACGATCGATGCGCTCGGAGAGAGCGATGTCCTTTCGCTGATCCGGCGCTCCTCGGGCTATCTCGCGAAGCAGGTGCTGGACGACGGAGCGTTCGTTTACGGTTATCATCCCTGTTTCGGTCGCCGCATCGACACCTACAACACGCTGCGCCACGCGAGCACGACCTACGCCATGGTGGAGGCGTGGGAGGTGACAGGGAATGCGGAGCTGAAAGCGGCCATCGACCGCGCGCTGCGACGCCTTTGCGACGAGCTGATATGGAGGGTCGTGCTGCCCGACGGCTCGGCCGCGGCTTTCCTTGTCGACACCGGCGGCGAGATCAAGCTCGGCGGCAACGCCGTGGCGATCCTGGCCCTGGCGAAATATTCGACCGTCGCGAGGACCGACAACTTTAACCGGCTCATGGCCGAACTCGCCGAAGGCATATGTTTCATGCAGGACCGGCGGAGCGGCGCCTTCCGGCATGTGCTCGCCTTTCCGTCGCTGGAGACCAAGGCGGCATTTCATTGGCTCGCCTATTGCGCCAACGAGCTGACGCGCGTGCGGCCGAAGGATGAATACTTTCGCTTCGCCCTGCGCAACGTCGCCGACTATCTCGATTTCGTCGCCAACCGCATCACGATTCCAACGCTGCTCGAACTCATGACCGCCACGCGGGAGATCGTCCAGCGGATCGACGGATTGCCGCAGTTCCGGCATCTCCTGGCCGAACTTGACCTTGCCCGCTTCGAAAGCGCGCTGGAGAAGCGCGCTCGCTACCTGTTGAACGGCCATTTCTGGCCTGAATTCGCGATGTTCTTTCGCAATCCGGAGCGGATCGAGGGCTCATTCTTCATCAGGCACCATGCGTTCCGGGTCCGCATCGACGATGTGGAGCATTACCTGTCCGGCTTTATTGCCTATCGCAGGTATCTGCAGGATCGGGATGCTTTCAGGCGCCTGGTCCGGGAGTATACGAAGGCGGGCACCCCGCCTCCGGCGGGTTCCTGGAGCGCGGAGCATGTCGCGGCCGCCACCGGCGGGAGGTGGGTCGAGCCGCCGCCGCAAAACTGGGCGGCGACCGGGCTTTCGATATTCGCACCTGCCATGCAGCCGGGCAATCTCGTCGTGGTGCGCACAGGCGGCGGGAAGGTCGGCATGCTGCCGCAGGTCGTCGGGAGGATGCGCCCTCCGCCGGCCGGCGTCATTGCCGGCAACCCATCGGAAGTCGATTTGCCGGGCCTGCCGCTGCTTGCCGTCGAAGATGCCGGGGAGGCGGTGCTCGCCATGGGCCGCTACGCCCGCGACCGGATGACGGGAAAGGTGATCGGCGTCACGGGCAGCGCCGGCAAGACGACGACGGTCGCGATGACGGCGCATGCGCTTTGCGCATGGGGTCCGGTCCGCAAGAGCGCGCATAACGCAAACCTGCCGCACGGCGTTGCCTGGAACCTGGCGTCCATTCCTTGGGACACGCCCCACGTGGTGCTGGAGCTGGCGGTGGGACGCATGGCGGTCAGCGCCCGGATGGCGCGTCCGGACGTCGCCATCTTCATGAACGTCATGCCCGCCCATCTTGGCGAAAAGTCCACGCTCGGCGACATCGCCCGCACGAAGAGCGCGATCTTCCTCGGAATGTCCGAAGGCTCTTGTGCCGTGATCAATCGGGACATGTCCGAATGGGAGACCGTCCTGGCGGCAGCGAAAGGCCGCAAGCTCGATGTCATCGCCTATGGCAGCGACCCGGAAAGCGCCTTCCGGCTTCTGGATTTCGACCCCGAAAGCAGGGAGGTCCATGCGCTGCTTCCGGGCAGGAAGATGCGCTATCGCATCGGCGCCTCGGGACGCCATATGGCACTGAACAGCCTGGCCGTCCTGGCGGCGGTTTCGGCCCTTGGGCACGATCTGGAGCCGGCGCTGGAGCAGCTCTCCACATTTGCCGCGCTGCCGGGCAGGGGAGAGGAACTGCGGCTCGCCATCGGCGGGCGCTCCGTCCGGATGATCGACGATGCCTACAACGCCAATCCTGGTTCGATGACGGCCGCGCTGGATCGTCTCGACAAGGAGAAGGGCGCTCGGCGTATCGCGGTGCTTGGCGAGATGGCGGAGCTCGGACCCGAAGCTGCAATCTATCATACGCGGCTGGCGCGGACGATCGAATGCTCGTCGATCGACAAGGTCTACGTCACCGGTGCGCTATATGCCGATTTCTGGCGGGAGCTGTCCGATCGCCGCAAGGGCGTCTATGCGGACTCGCTCGAGGCGCTCAGGGATGTCCTGAACGACGAGCTGGCCGAGGGCGATGTGGTTCTTTTCAAGGGATCGCACAGCACGCGCGTCCACGAGCTCGTCTCATGGTTCAGGACGCACGCAACGGCAGCTTGAAATCCATCGTCGTGCGATAGGCGACAAACTGCTTCGCGTCGCTCGTCCCGATTCGAGCAGAGCCCGCTTTTTGTCCTTCGATGACCGTCCCCGCGCGAGAAGCGTTGCGGCAAGGCGGGCATGATCGGCAAGCGACCTGGTTCGAGGGATCGCTGACGTGCGCATGTGTTCCGCTTCAGCCCGGGCGCCCGGCAGGCGAGGAATCGGCGTGCCGCTCCCGCTCGCGAACGGCGTGCCAGGCATCGCGGATCGCCTCGGCGGCTATGCGGCCCTGTTCTTCATCGGTCAGCCAGGACGCGACGGACACGCGCATGACCTGCCTGCCGCGCCATTTCGCCCCGCCCGCGAAGCACAGGCCGTCGGACTGGATCCGGCCGATCGTCTGTTCCGTGAGGCGGTCGGCCTCCTCGTCGGAGCCGTCGACGCCGAAGCGCACCAGGATCTGGTTGAGAGCGACGTCGTTGAGGATGGCGATGCCATTGTCCGTGCGCAGGCGCTCCGCCATCCCGTGCGCCGCGCGGCAGTTCCGCTCGATCATGGCCGCGATGCCGGTCCGGCCGAGGTGTTTGATCATCGCCCAGGTGGCGAAGCCGCGCGCGCGGCGCGACAGTTCCGGCACGAAATGGCTGGGATCGCGTTCGCCCTCCTGTGTCGATGGCAGATAGCTGGCGGCGATCGTCATGGCGCGGCGATGGGCCTCTTCGTCGCGAACGATGGCGTAGCCGCAGTCATAAGGCGTCTGGAGCCATTTGTGGCCGTCGACCGCCCAGGAGTCCGCCGCG
>JAFKJW010000026.1:0-4204 GCA_017305925.1 Hyphomicrobiales bacterium
ACCGAGCGCAGATAGAAGAGCGCGAAGCCGAAGGGCGGATGCATGAAGCTCGTCTGCATGTTGACGCCCAGCAGCACGGCGAACCAGATGAGGCCGATGCCGAGCGTGGCGATGCCGAGGAAGATGGTGCCGAGCACGAGGAACACCAGCGCCAGCGGCGGGATCAGCACGATGATGACCTGCTGCGCGAGGTTCGACATCGCCCCGATGTTCAGGCGGCGGTCGAGGAGGGCGGCGGCGTAGATGACGCCGACGCCGATCACCGCGCCCCAGATGTCGGCGTTCTCTCCCTGCGTGGGATAGAGGAAATGATAGGCGCCGTAGGTGATCGCGGCGGCGGCGACGACCGCGACGAGCAGCGAGGCCACGCCCCTGCCCAGCGTGCGCGCCTCGGGCGGCAGCGCCGGCAGGGCGTCCGGCCGGACGATGGAGGTGATCAGGACATAAAGCATGTAGAGGCCGGTCAGGACCAGGCCGGGTATCAGGGCGCCGGCATACATGTCGCCGACGGAGCGGCCGAGCTGGTCGGCGAGCACGATCAGCACCAGCGAGGGCGGGATGATCTGCGCCAGCGTGCCGGAGGCGGCGATGACGCCCGATGCGGTTGCCCGGTCGTAGCCGTAGCGCAGCATGATCGGCAGCGAGATCAGGCCCATCGCGATGACGGAGGCAGCGACCACGCCGGTGGTGGCGGCGAGCAGCGCGCCCACCAGGATGACGGCATAGGCGAGACCGACACGGATCGGGACGAAGAGCTGGCCGAACGTGTCGAGCAGATCCTCCGCCATGCCGGAGCGCTCCAGCACGATGCCCATGAAGGTGAAGAAGGGGATCGCCAGCAATACGTCGTTGGACATGACGCGGTTGCCGTAGAAATTGTCGGGCAAAGCGTGGAGAAGCGGCCAGTCGAGGTTGATCGCGCCGTTCGAATAGGGTGCGAGCTCCACGCCGATGACGAAGAAGGAGAGGCCGGCGGCGGCGAGCGAGAAGGCGACGGGATAGCCGAGGAGCAGGAAGACGATCAGCGCCGCGAACATGATCGGCGCCATGTTCTGCGCGATGAAGGCGATCATGGGCCGAGCTCCCCGGCCAGCGCCTTGCCCTCTTCCTCGGCGGCCTGATGGGCCGAAACGAAGGGGTTGGGATCCTCGATGTCGCCGCGCATCACCGCGATCTTCTTGATGATCTCGGAGATGCCCTGGATGGCGAGCAGCGTGAAGCCGGTGAGCAGGATGGCCTTGGCGGGCCATACGACCAGGCCGCCCGCATTGTTCGACACCTCGCCCGAGCGGAAGGAGAACAGCGTGTAGGGCACGAAGAACCAGACCATCAAGAGGGCGAAGGGCATCAGGAAGAGCAGGTGGCCGAGCAGGTCGATCCAGTGCCGGACCCGGCTGGGCAGCATGCCGTAGATGACGTCGATGCGGATATGCTCGTTCTGCTTCAGCGTATAGGCGGCGGCCAGCATGAAGGCGGCGCCGAAAAGATACCACTGCAGCTCAAGCCAGGCGTTCGAGGAGACGTTGAATGCCTTGCGCACGACCGCGTTGACGGCGCTGACCAGGATCGACACCAGGATCAGCCACGAGACCGACTTTCCGACGAATTCGGTGACGCGATCGATGGCTCTGGAGAGAGCAAGCAATCCTGCCATTGGACCTCCCGGTGCGTGCGACCGCTTCCGCCGTTCCCGTTTTTCGTTCGGGAGGATCGCCGGCGAGGATATGGGCCGGTGCGCGGCGGAGGTCAACTCGACTTCCGGATAAGGCGGACCGGGTGGGCGTCAGCGGCGGGGGCTGTCCGCCGGGACGTCCGCGCGCAGGACGAGCATGACGGCGAGGAGGCCGAGGATCCACGCGTCGCGCCATTCGAGCGGGAAATAGCCGGACCACAGCGACTCCGCCAGGCCGAAGCCGAGCGCGCCCGCGGCGGCGCGGAGCGGGGAATGGTAGCCGCCGGCGGCGGTGAGGAACAGGACCTTCAGGCCGAATACCATGCCGGTGCCGAAGCTGATGTTGCCGTAGTAGAGCGCGCCCAGGATGCCCGTCGCCGCGGCGGCCATCGCGCCGCCGATCACGGCGCCGCGGAAGACGGCGCCGACATCGACGCCGCACAGCTCCGCCGCGGCCGGGTCGTCCGAGACCGCATGCCAGAAGCGGCCGTAGCGCGAGCGCGTGAGCACGAGGCCCGCGCCGCAGATCAGGGCTGCGACGATCGCGCAGTTCAGGAGCTGGATGACCGTGAGCGTGACACGGAACCGCTCCGTCTCCGCGAACACGACCGGCGTGGCGAGCAGCGGCGGCAGCCAGAAATCCTTGGTGTCGGCGGCGATGCGCCCCAGCTCCATCAGGACGATGGAGATGCCGAGCGTGGTGACGACGATGGCGTCGGGCGTGTGGTGCGCCAGTGGCGCCAGCACGCTCCGCGACAGGACGTTGCCGGTCAGGGCGGCGTAGGCGAGCGCCCCCAGCACGCCGAAGGCGATGGTCGCCGGAAGGTCGAGGAACAGGACGAACCAGCCGAAAGTGGCGATCAGGATGGCCATTTGGCCGGCAAAGGCGAAGATCGCGCCATAGGCGAGATTGGTGCGCTTCAGAACGCCGTTGGTCAGCACGTAGCCGAAGGCGAGAAGCGCGTAGAGCGCGCCGCTGTGCACGCCGTTCAAGACTTGCTGGAAGAAATACAGCATGGCACGTCCGATGGTGGCGGGACGCCGGGCCGGGAAAGGTTTGACGCTGCCTTTCTAACTTGTCAAATCTATTTTGGAAGTTAGAATTCAGGGCAATGACGGTTTCCTGGAGTCCTCACCGCTTTTCCGGCGGCGCGCTCGCGCTCGACGTGGCCAACACGGTCGTACTGCGCAACGATCCCGAGAAGACGTTCGACCGTTTCGCCGATGCCGCGGAAATCGGCCGTTTCGCCGGAGCGGCGAGCGTCTTTCGGGCTGCCGAGCTTGCCGGCCGGACGCTGCATGTCGCGGACGCAGCGGCGGGCCGCGCCAGGATAGTGGCGCTGCGGGAGGCGTGCGACCGCTTCTTTCGCGATGCCGCCGCGACGGGTTCGGGCGCCGCCGCGCTGCTCGCCCCCGTGCTCGGCGCCTGCGCCGCGGCGCTCGAGGACCATGACGGCCGGCTGGCGCTGTGGGGCTCGCCTTTCGGCGGTTCCGCCTCGCCCGTGGCCTTCGAGGCGGCGCTGGCGATCTCGGCGCTGTCGCTGCTGGCGCCGGAGCGGCTTGCCCGCATCAGGATCTGCGCCAACTGCGCGTGGCTGTTCCTCGACGCCAGCCGCAACGGCAGCCGGGTGTGGTGCGACATGGCCGTCTGCGGCAACCGGCAGAAGGCGAAGCGGCATTATAGCCGGCACAGGACGCCGGCACGGGAGAACCGCCATGACTGAGATGAGGCCGCACCTTTTGCTCGCCGCCGCGCTCCTTGCGCTTTGCGCAATCGCCGGATGCCGGGATGCCGGCGGGGAGGGCAGGTATTTCGAGCTTTCGGGCCACCTCTTTTCGTTCAACTACCGGATCTCGACGGCCGTCTACATCATCACCCTCAATCCGGTGCGGCCCATGGAGGAGGGCCAGACGGTGGTGGCGACGCTGGAGAATCCGGCCGGCGGGGAGCCGATCGTCGTGAGGCAGAAGGTCTGGCCGAAGCTCAGCCACGTCACGGTGGAGAGCCCGCCGCTGCAATGCGTCGTGAAGGACCGGCCCTATGCGGTCTCGCTGGTGGTCGAGGACGCCTCGGGCAAGGCCCTGCAGACCATCGAGACCACGGTGACCTCGACGCTCGACCAGAGCGTCCTGCCCGACCGGCCGCTGGTCCTCGGGTCGGTCTACGAGCGCAATCCCGAGCTGGGGCCGGACGGCAGGTTGATCGGCGGCAAGCCGAAGGCGGACGCCTGCCCCAAATCCTGATGGCGTCGAAATGATTTGACGCCGACCGCCGGGATCGAAACACTGGAAGCCGAGTCCATGCCGCCGTCCGACTCACGGCGGCGGGAGAGGTGCCGCATTTCATGACGCTTCACGACGTTGCTCTTTCCGACAAGTTCGATCTCGGCAAGGAGCGCATATTTGTCACGGGCGCGCAGGCGATCGTGCGCATGCTGCTCATGCAGCGGGAGCGGGACAGGCTGGCGGGGCTCGACACGGCGGGATTCGTGTCGGGTTATCGCGGTTCGCCGCTGGGTGCGCTCGACATGC
>JAFKJW010000026.1:4264-11126 GCA_017305925.1 Hyphomicrobiales bacterium
ATGCAGCTCTGGAAGGCGCGCAAGGAACTTTCCGAATCGAATATCGTCTTCCAGCCGGGCCTCAACGAGGAGCTGGCGGCGACCGCCTGCTGGGGCACGCAGCAGGCGGGACTCACGGGAGAGGGGCGCCACGACGGCGTGTTCTCGGTCTGGTACGGCAAGGGGCCGGGCGTCGACCGCTCGGGCGACGTGTTCCGCCATGCCAACCTGGCCGGCACGTCTGCCCATGGCGGCGTGCTCGCGCTGATGGGCGACGACCATATGGCCGAGTCCTCGACCAACGCGCACGCGACCGAATTCGCCTTCGTGGACGCGATGATTCCCGTCCTCAACCCGGCAGGCGTGCAGGAGCTGATCGATTTCGGCCTGCTCGGCTTTGCGCTGTCGCGCTTCGCCGGCACGTGGACGGCGATCAAGTGCGTCAAGGACAATGTCGAATCCACCGCTTCGGTGGACGTCTCGCTGGCGCGGCAGGGCGTCGTGCTGCCGGAGATCGCGCTGCCGCCGGGCGGCCTCGGCATCCGCCACGAGATCGCCATGCTGGAGCAGGAGGCGCGGCTGCACGAATACAAGCGGCCGGCGGTCGCGGCCTTCATCCGTGCCAATGCGATCAACCGGATCGTCTATTCGGGCGGCGCCGCGCCGAAGCTCGGCGTCGTCACCGCCGGCAAGAGCTATCTCGACGTGCGCCAGGCGCTCGACGAGCTCGGGGTGGACGAGAGGCGGGCCAACCAGCTCGGCATCCGCCTGTTCAAGGTCGGCTGCCCGTGGCCGCTCGACTACGAGCACATCCGCGACTTCGCGCGCGGGCTCGAGATGATCGTGGTGGTCGAGGAGAAGCGCTCCCTCATCGAGACGCAGCTTCGCGAGAACCTCTATGGGCGTCCCGAACAGCCCGTCATCGTCGGCAAGAGGGACGAGCGCGGCGAGTGGCTGTTTCCGGCCAAGGGCGCGCTCGATCCCAACGATATCGCGCTCGCGCTCGGCGAAAGGATCCTGCGCGTCATCGGCCCGTCGGACGAAATCGCGCAGAAAGCCGGCCGGCTGAGGCAGTACCAGGCGATGCTGGCCGAGGCGCAGGACGTCGGCCAGCGCACGCCCTATTTCTGCTCGGGCTGCCCGCACAATTCCTCGACCAAGGTGCCGGAGGGATCGATAGCGGCGGCCGGCATAGGCTGCCATTTCATGGCGCTGTGGATGGACCGCTCGACGGCCGGATTCACCCAGATGGGCGGGGAGGGCGCGCAGTGGGTCGGCCAGGCCCCCTTCACGACACGCGGCCATATCTTCCAGAATCTCGGCGATGGCACCTACAACCATTCGGGGGCGCTGGCGATCCGCTTCGCGCTCTCCTCGGGCGCCAACATCACCTACAAGATCCTCTACAACGACGCCGTCGCCATGACGGGCGGCCAGCCGCATGACGGCACGCTGACGGTCGACATGATCGCGCGGCAGGTGCGGGCGGAGGGGGTGGAGCGCGTCGCCGTCGTCACCGACGAACCGGACAAATATGCCGGGCGCGCCGAGTTCCCGCC
Source organism: Hyphomicrobiales bacterium (assembly GCA_017305925.1). GTDB lineage: Bacteria > Pseudomonadota > Alphaproteobacteria > Rhizobiales > Rhizobiaceae > Arvimicrobium. The sequence continues at coordinate 5,803 of JAFKJW010000026.1, forward strand.
GGGCACGACGATCCATCACCGGGACGATCTCGACGCGGTGCAGCGCGAGTTGCGCGAGGTCAGGGGCGTCTCCGTTCTGCTTTACGACCAGACCTGCGCGGCGGAGAAGCGCCGGCGGCGCAAGCGCGGCACCTTCCCCGACCCGGACAGGCGCGTCGTCATCAACGAACTCGTCTGCGAAGGCTGCGGCGATTGCGGCGTGCAGTCGAATTGCGTCTCCGTGCAGCCGGTGGAAACGGAATTCGGCCGCAAGCGCCGCATCGATCAGTCGAGCTGCAACAAGGACTTTTCCTGCGTCAAGGGCTTCTGCCCGTCCTTCGTGACGGTGCATGGCGGCAAGCTGCGCAAGGCGGCGGGTTCGGCCGGCAGCGCCGATCCGCTGGCGGGCGTGCCGGAGGCGGAGCCGGCGCGGCTGGAGGCGGCGGGCTGGTCTGCGATCCTCGACGGCGTGGGCGGCACCGGCGTGGTGACGATCGGCGCGATCCTCGGCATGGCGGCGCATCTGGAGGGCAAGGGCGCGGGGCTGATCGACATGGCCGGGCTGGCGCAGAAGGGCGGCGCGGTCTTCACCCATATCCGCATCGCGCCGACGCCGGAGGACATTCACGCCATCCGCGTTTCCGCCGGCAAGGCCGACCTCATCCTGGGCTGCGACCTCGTGGTCTCGGGCAACCGCAAGGTGCTGTCCGCCGCACGCGAGAACCACACGTTGTTTGTCGCGAACACGGCGGAGATCATGCCGGGCGACTTTACGCGCTCGGCCGACTTCTCGCTGCCGGTGGAGCGGCTGAAGCGGGCGATCCGGGCGGCGGCTGGGGAGTCCAAGGCGCATTTCCTCGACGCCACGCGCGCGGCCACGGCGCTGTTCGGCAATGCGCTCGGCGCCAACATGATGATGCTCGGCTTCGCGTGCCAGAAAGGCGGGCTGCCGCTTTCGGCCGCGGCGATCGAAAGAGCGATCGCGCTCAATGGCGAGGCCGTGGCGATGAACCTCGCCGCCTTCCGCTGGGGGCGGCGCATGGCGCACGACGCACGCGCCGTGGAGCAACTCGTGCCGGGAAGGAACCCGGATGGGCACGCACCCGCCGGAGAAACCCTCGACGAGATCGTGGCGTGCCGCGCGGCCTTCCTTACGGGCTACCAGAACGCCGCCTATGCGGCGCGCTATCGCGACGTGATCGAGACCTTGCGCCGCGCCGAAGCACGTGCGGTTCCCGGTTCGTCGGCGCTTACCGAAGCCGCGGCGCGCAGCCTCTTCAAGCTCATGGCCGTCAAAGACGAGTACGAGGTGGCGCGGCTCCATGCCGGAAGCACCTTCAAGGCGCAGCTTGGCCGGACCTTCGAAAGCTACGACAGGCTGGAGTTCCATCTGGCGCCGCCGATCCTGAACCGCAGGGACGCCCAGGGCCAGTCGCGGAAATCCTCCTTCGGTCAGTGGATGATGACCGGGTTTCGACTGCTCGCAGCCCTGAAGGGGCTGCGCGGCACGCCGCTGGACATTTTCGGCTTCACGTCGGAGCGCCGCGCGGAGCGCGCGCTGCGCGCCGAGTTCGAACAGGACATCGCCTTCATCTCGGCCAAGCTCTCGCCGGAAAGGCTGGACGCCGCAGTGGCGCTAGCTTCGCTCCCGATGACGATCCGCGGCTACGGCCATGTCAGACAGGCGGCGGCGGCAAGGGCGTCGGCGGAGCGGCAGCGGCTTCTTACGCGCTTCGAACGGCAGCAGACGTCGGATCTCCAGGCCGCCGAGTAGGCTTGCCGCTTTCCCGGCGTCGCTTCAGCGGGAAAAGTTGCGTCCGCGAGGCCAGAACTCTCCAGTCTAAGCAAAATCTTAAGGCAGTCCGTGACAAGGATTCCTGTCAACTGGTGCCAGGGTTGTGAATAGTTCGGCCAACAGGGATCTGCCCGACGAGATCTACATCCCGTTCGTGAACACATTGTTCAGGGACGGGAAGACCTTGGCTATTGGCATCCTGGCCCAGTCCGTCCTGATCGGACTTGTCTGGCACAATACCGGAAACCCGATCTACCTGATCTTCGTCGCCTTCCTGCTGGTGCTGGCTCCGGCGCGCTTCCTGTGCATGCGCCAGATCAATCGCCGGCCGAGCGTATCCCACAAGCAGGCGCGGGCGCGGGAAAACTTCTACATCATCCAAAGCGCGCTGCACGGCGGCGCGCTCGGCCTGTTCAGCCTCATCGCGCTCTACCGTGCCGACAGCACCTTCGCCGAACTCGCGGGCATCGCCATTCCGCTCGCCACGGCGACCGCCATTGCCGGGCGCAATTACGGCTCGATGCGGATGGTGGCCATCCTCATCGTGGTCATCACCTTCCCGATGGCGATCGGGGTCATCCTGCGCGGCGATTTCCACAGCGTGGCGCTCGGCGTGCTGACGCTGCCCTATCTCTTCGCCATCCGCAGCTATGCCAACAATGTGCGGGCCGTGCTGTTCAAGGCGATCTCCGCCGAGAACCGGTCGCAGAAGATCGCGGCGCAGTTCGACCGGGCGTTGAACACCATGCCGCACGGGCTGGTGATGCTGGGCCCGGATACCCGCGTGGTCGTGGGGAACGCGGAAGCCGCCCGCATGCTCGCGCTCAGCTCGCCGGACAGGATCCTGGGGCGCTCGATCCATGCGCTCCTGACGCGCGGCGTCGCGGCCGGCCTGCTTTCCCTGCGCGACCGCCGCTGCCTGGAGACGCAGCTTACGCGCGCGCTCCGGGACGGGGGCGACGGCAAGGTGCTGCTCGGCCTGTCGAACGGCCGCTATCTCGAATTCTCGACCCGGGAAGGCTCGGACCAGCTCGGGGTCATCACCTTCGAGGACGTGACGGCGCGCATCGAGGTCGAGGAGAAGGTGCGCAGCATGGCGCGCTTCGACAATCTGACCGGCCTCGTCAACCGCGCCTACTTCAACGAGCTGGTGAGCGGCCAGCTCGCCGGCGGCGACCGCGCCCGAAAATGCGCCCTCGTGATGCTCGATCTCGACGATTTCAAGAGCGTCAACGACTCGCTCGGGCACCCGATGGGCGACGGGATGCTCTATGCCGTGGCTGAACGCCTGGAGAACATCGTCGGTGACACGGCCCAGGTCTGCCGCTTCGGCGGCGATGAGTTCGTCCTCTATTTCGACCGCGTCGAGAGCGAGCAGGATTTCGACCTTGTCCTCGAGGATCTTTTCACGAGGCTGCAAGGCAGCGTCGATATCTCCGGGCACATGCTCCACATCCAGGCCAGCGGCGGGGCGGTCGTGGCGCCGGTGGCCGACAGCGGCGTCGACGCCCTGATCGTGCGCGCCGACCTTGCGCTCTACAAGGCCAAGGAGCTCGGCAAGAAGACCTGGTGCCTGTTCAAGCCCGCCATGGATGCCGCCTTCCGCGATCGCCAGCAGTTGAAGGCGGATCTGCGCGCCGCGATCGAAGCCCGCGCCATGCGCGTCGTCTATCAGCCCATCGTTTCCATGAAGACGATGCGGATTTCCGGTTGTGAGGCCCTGTGCCGCTGGGATCACCCCGAGATGGGCCCCATCTCGCCGGCCGTGTTCATTCCGCTGGCCGAGGAGATGGGCCTGATCTCAGAGATCAGCGCCTTCGTCCTCGATACCGCGTGCCAGGAATGCGTCCGCTGGCCGGCGCCGATAACAGTCTCGGTCAACTTGTCCGCCGTGGACTTCCGGAATCGTTCGGTGGTGACGGCGGTCAAAGGCGCGCTGACCCGGGCGAAGCTCGCGCCGGAACGGCTGGAGATCGAGGTGACGGAAACGGCACTGCTCGACGACAAGGCGATGACCCAGCAGTTCATCGAGGAACTGAAGGTGATCGGCGTACGAATCGCGCTCGACGATTTCGGCACCGGCTATTCGAGCCTGAGCTACCTCCACAAGCTGCCGCTCGACAAGATCAAGATCGACCGCAGCTTCCTCGCCGACGTGACGCAAAGCAAGCGGTCGCTCGACCTGCTCGTCGGCATGGTCAATCTCTCGCGTCCGCTCGGCCTCGCCGTCACGGTGGAAGGGGTGGAGACGTTCGACCAGTTGCAGACCCTCGCGCTGTCGGTCCAGCCGGACCTCCTGCAGGGCTTCCTCTTCGGCTCGGCGCTTACGCCTTCCGGCATCGCGACGATGTCGGGCACCGTCTGGCCCTTTGCCGAGCGCCTCAGGAAATCGGCGCTGGCGAACGCAATCTGATACGCTCGAGGGTTGTGGATGAGGACAGAATTCGCGTATAAGGCGCTGATCAAGCATAAATTTTTAATAAATATGGTGCAGAATTAAGGTTAACGTAGGGTAATTCCATCCGCCTAATTTAAAACTTTACATATCTTCTCCTCTGCCCAATTTTACTCTCTATGAGGGTCTGATGTGGTCTTGGGGATTTGATGATGTATGTCGATACAGGATCGGCCTGCGCGACCGAGGACGTTGCGAGGAGAATGGGCACCCTGAATGGCAATGTACTCGCGCTTCTCGACAGATCCGAGTATAGGAGATGCGAGAACGGTGACGACCTTCAGGATATCTTCCGCCTCCGCTACAAGGCATACCGGCTGAACGAGGTGGTTCCGGACAGTCGGGACCACATCATTTGCGACGAGCTCGACACCGTTCCGAACGCGCACAATTTCGGCGTCTATGTCGACGATGTGCTGGTCAGCACCTTACGCATCCATCATGTGACGCTCGAAACGCCCTGGTCGGCGTCGACCAAGGCGTTCGGCGACATCGTCTGCCCCATGCTCGAGCAGGGCCACACCTTCGTCTGCATGAGCCGCTTTGCGTCCGATCCCGAATGGTCGCGCGCGCTGCCCCATCTTCCCTATGTGACGCTGCGCCTTGCCGGCATCGCATGCCTGTATTTCAACGTGCCGTACGGACTGTCCACGGTGCGCGAGGACCATGCCGGCTTCTACCGCCGCATCTACAATTCCGAGCGGCTCGGCGAACCGCGGCCCTATCCCGGCTTCATCAAGAAGGTCGTGCTCTTCCGGACGGATGCCCATACGCGCCAGGAGGCGTTCTATGCCCGCTTTCCGTTCTTCCGCTCCACGCCGGCCGAGCAGCGCCTGCTGTTCGGCGTGCGCAGGAGGGGCGAGCCGGCGCCGCTGACGATCCGCCCGACCATCGGGCTCGTGCAGGCGGCATAATTTCGTTTCGGATCGTGGACGCGGCTTTGCCGGCTCTAGAGCGGTTTGCAATTTGACTGAATCGGGATTCCCAAGGGCAAGCAAATCAGATTCGATGCACTGACCGTTGGAGGTCGGACAGCATGTCGAAGCCGTATTCGATTGATTTGCGGGAACTGGCGATGGCCCGGCTTGAGTCGGG
>JAFKJW010000181.1 GCA_017305925.1 Hyphomicrobiales bacterium
GGAGTCCGACGCGTCGAGACCCTGCGCCAGATGTTTCAGCTCCGGGCAGGCGCGCGCCCACAGGCCGAACGCGCCGTCTATGTGGATCCATGCGCCGGCCTTGCGCGCCAGCGGGATGAGGGCCTGGAAGTCGTCGAAGGCGCCGGTGTTGATCTGGCCGGCCTGAAGGATGGCGATGGCGGGTCCGGATATCTGCCCGGCAGCGGCGGCAAAGCGCTCGGGGATCATCCGGCCGCTCGCGTCGGTCTCGATCCGGACCACCCTGTCGTGCCCGAGGCCGAGAAACTGCAAGGCGGAGAAGACGGTCGTATGGGCGTCGTCGCCGATGAGAACGGCGATCGGCGGCGCGCCGAAAAGGCCCTGGGCCTCGACGTCCCATCCGGCGCGCCTGAGCACGGCGCCGCGGGCGGCCGCCAGGCAGGTGAAGTTGGCCATCGTCGCGCCGGTGACGAAGCCGACAGAGCTTTGACGCGGCAGATCGAGCAGATCGGCCAGCCAGCCTCCGGCCACGGCCTCCACGGCCGCCGCCGACGGCGCGGCGTGATGGTTGCCGGCGTTCTGCCCCCAGGCGGCGGTCAGCCAGTCGGCGGCGACGCCGGCCGGATGCGATCCGCCGATCACCCAGCCGAAGAAGCGCGGGCCGGTCATGGCGTGCAGGCCGGGACCGGCCCGGGCGGCAAGCTCGTCGATCACTGCAATCGTTTCGCTCCCCCGTTCGGGAACCGCTTCCCGAAACGCCGCGAGGGCCTGCGTGTAGCCGTGACGCGGCCGCTGGGGTCCTGCCGCTATCGTATCCCGGAAGTGGATCGCGTGATCGGCGGCGCGCCGGAAGGGCCTGCGCGTCGAAGCGGCGTCCGTTCCGTTCGGCGGCGTTTCCGGCCGATCCCGGCTCGGGGCGGAAAAGTCATCCTCCTCCTGCATCCTCCGTCCCTTCCTTGTCGGCCATATTGATGGAGTTTCCCTGCGGTGCCAAGAACGGGCCCTCCGATACGGGTTCCGGGAAAAGCCTTCGCTCGAGCCGACGGATCGCCGCGACGGCCTCCTCGGCGGTTGTGAAAGCCAGGATGCCGCCGGCGCCCATGGTGGGCAGGTCGGCCATCCTGTCCCAGACCACGTAGAGGTCGGACGGGTCGAGGACATAGTCGTAGCGGCCGTGGGGCTCTGCTTCGGGCATCAAGCGAAGCCCTCCAATGAGATGCGTTTGTTGCGCTGTGCCGGCAGGAGGAACATCTCAGTCGGTTCAGATTTTTTCGCGGGAGGCCGTGCCGGTCTCAGCCCCGCTGATTTCGAGGACGAGCTTGCGCTTCAAGGCCCTGGCGTAGTCGGCGGGCTGGTCCGGCGTGATGGCGAAGGCACCCGGACCGCCGATCACGTTGTCGTGGAAATAGGTCCAGAGATCGTCGGTAACGCCGGGCTCGGACCGCGAGAGGGAGATGGCATTGATGACGTGACCCTTGCCCAGGACCCTGTCCCGCGCCTCTGCGACGGAAAGTCCGTCATTGTTCGTGCCGTTGGCGGAAATGTCGATGATCCTGCTGCCGGTCCGCCCCGGAAAATGATCCAGCATCAGGCTGCTGGCCTCGAGCGCATAGGAGAGCGATGTGCTCCCGCGCCTGGCTCCGCCCATGCCCGTATCGCCATGCCCGGCGATGAAATGCGCCGCCTCCAGGGCCTCGTCGCGCCCGCATATCCTCTTCCAGGGCATGACCGTCCGGAGCGCACCGACGCTCGACCATTCGACATAGACGACGGCGATGCAGCCGGCGATGCCCCGGCGGATCGCCGCCTGCACCTCGCGCGACCGCAGCGCCTCGGCATGGCCGTAGCGCTGCTGGTCCGCCTGTTCAGGGCCGATCGACGAGGAGGTGTCGACCGCCAGCACGATGGCCGCATCGACTTGCCATATGTCGTCGGCCCTTGCGAGAGATGGGAAGAGGAGAAAAAGAGCCAGGAGCATCGCTCCGGGAAACAGCGCGGGTCCCCTGCGGAATCGGGTCAGCATGACGGTCTCCTCCATGCCGGTGTTCATTGGGTGACGAGCCTTGCCGCCATCGCCGCCGCGAGGCCGGCGAGGACGAGGCCCGAGATGAGGTCGAAGATGCGCAGATTTGTCCTGTTGCGGAGCACGAGTGCCATGACGCGGCCGCCCAGCGCATAGCCGTAACAATACAGCGCCGACATCAGGACCAGGGCCAGGATGAACTGGAGCCTGTCGCCGCCCGAGACGAAAGACTGGCCGAGTGCTGCGGGCACGAGCAACAGCTCGATATAGGTCAGCGGGTTCATCCACACGACGCCGATGACGCGGGCGATGCAGGGCCTTGCGCGGTCCTGCCCGTCGGAACGCTCCTCCGGGCAGCCTGCGGCGGAGGCGGCGCGGAAGGATTGCAGCGCGAACCATGCAAGCGCGGCGAGGCCGAGCCATGAAAGAGCCGTCTGAAAGGCGGGATCAAGCCGGGCGATGGAGCCGCCCAGCAGCCAGGAGGCGGCGATCAGGGCGACATAGGTGCCCCATGTCAGGCTCGCCACGAACAGGGCGCGCCCGCGCAGCAGGCCTTCGCGGATGATCAACAGGTTGTTCGGGCCGATCGAGGCCATCGAAGCCAGGCCCAATGCCAGCCCCACCTGGAAACCGCTCGCGTCGCCGAGGTTCATGGCCACTCCTCCCCAGAACGGAGCTTCATCGCGCGGGGCCGAGCCGACTCCGCGAACCGGATGAGAAAGAGAATGGCGCCGAGGATGATCGCCGCGCCGAGCGCGCCGGTGGGAGAAACGCGTTCGCCGAGGAACAGCGCCGCGCCCAGCCCGCCGAAGGCGCCTTCTGCGCTGACGATGACGGCGGCGTGGCTTGCCGGCGTGAAGCGCTGCGCGGCCGTCTGGAAGCCGAAGGCGAGCGCGGTGGAAAAGACCCCGAGCACGATGAGTTCCCGTCCAGCTTCCGCCACCGAGTCTGGCGACAAGTTGCCGTAGGCGAGACCGAAAGGCAGGGCCAATGCCGCGGCCCCGAGAAACTGTGCGGCCGCTACGGTGAACGGGCGGCCATGGGCCTGCATGTGGCGGCCGAGCTCGACCATCCAGAGCGCGTAGCAGACGGCCGACAGGAGAGCTGTCAGGTCGCCGCGGCCGACACTGCTGAGACCGCCGCACAGCAGCAGCGCGCCGGCCATGGTCGCGGCGGCCGCGAACCAGACGGTCCGCGTCGGCTGCTCGCCCATCAGCAGCCATGCCGCCAGCGGCGTCATCACGGTGGCGGTGTTCACGAGGAAGCTGGCGTTGGTGACGGAAGCCGAGAAGTAGGACATCTGCTGAATCATGAGCGCGACCGCGAACGAGGCCACCACCCGGGCAAGGCTGATCCAGTACCCGCGCTCCGTGCGTATCCCGCGCTCTCTGGCCACCAGCGGCAGGATCAGAAGCCCGCCGATCAGGCAGCGCATCGCGACGGCGCTCGACGGGTCCAGATGGTCGAGCACGGTCTTCTGCGCGACGTTGCCGAAGCCCCACATGGCGGCGGCGACCAGCAGAAGGAAATTCGCCTGCATCCTCGACATCCGCTTCTTCCTCTGCTCGCCCGGACCCGACACCGGACGTATCAACCACGGGAATCGAACCTCGCCCGTCCATGGCGGCTCGCCACGACGAGCCGCGCGAACGATTTCAAATCCGGCGTGAGACCATCGTGAATCAGTCCTCAGGCGTTCCCGGCACGGCGTCATTCCGGGCAACTGCACGGCACGGCAGGACTGCCGAGCCTTCCGAAAGACTGTCCGGACTCCGCTCGGCCGTCATGAAGAGACGCTGAAAGAACTCTGAAATTGCGACGGCGCCGCCTGAGGATAGTCATCAGGCTTTCCCGGCGTGATGTCATCCCAGGCAGCTGTGCCGGACGATAGGCGGCGGGGTCTGCTCTCGTCGTCATCCATTTGGGTGACGGATACCTGTCCGGCGCGCCGGCAGGGTCCGCCGGGCATCCGGCGGGACGAGGCGCGGAAGGGTTCCACATAGGCCAGGGCATAGGCCTGCTGTAAGGTCTCCATCATTCCGACAGAGGGAACTCCGCGCTTGAAAACCGGCAATGCCGAGAACCAAAGGGCGGATGTTCGGTGCCACATGGAAATCAGGCCTGTCATGGCCAGCCTCCTTCACCACGGAGGGCGCCGACTTCGCGCCCGAAATGCCCGGCCGGCCCATGAAGGCTGGCGAACCTTCGCGAAGAAAGCCACGCGCTTTCATGATGCGCTCGGGCTCATGAATTGGCGTTTGCAGCCTCGTCTCGGGTTCCCACCGGCATCATCTTTCTCATGTCGGCCAAGCAGGAGACTATGCGGGGCGCACAATGTGAATAAGAGGCGGATTGCATAGAAACGGGGCAAATGTGACAGTGCCTCCAAGGAGGACGACGATGTCAGATCCGGTCAAACCTTCCATAGCGCTCTTTGCGGTGCCCGAAACCTCGCCATCCGTGCTCTATGGGCTTTACGACGTGCTCTTGTCGGTGGGGGCGGTCTATTCCGATATGACCACAGGCGAGCCCGAGGAAAGTCTCCTCGACGTCAAGATCGTCGCCGGCGATGACACGTCTTTCCGCTGCTTCGGAAATGTGCTGGTCGAGCCGCACGCCGGTATCGATGCCGTCGAGAAGGCCGACGTCGTCTTCGTCTGCGACATGTACAACCCGATTCACATGCCGCCGCACGGACGATATCGGCGCGAGATCGACTGGCTGAAGCGGATGCACGCCGCCGGCTCCACACTTGCATCCGTCTGTTCTGGCTCGTTGCTTTTGGCTGAGACAGGCTTGCTCGACGGGGTCGAATGCACCAGCCATTGGGCATATCGCAACCTGTTCCGCGAGCACTACCCCAAAATCAGATTTCGCGAGGACTCGATCCTGTGCGTTGCCGGCGAAAATGCCAGGATCGTAACCGCGGGCGGTGTCACCGCCTGGCAGGATTTGGCCCTTTACGTCATTGCCCGGCTATGCGGGGTCCAACAAGCGATCAGGACCGCGAAGATCCATCTGCTGTCAAGCCATACGGATGGGCAATTGCCGTTCGCAGCCATGACAAGGCGCCCCCGGAAAGACGACGCCGTCATCAACGAATGCCAGGCCTGGATCGCGCAGAATTACGCATGCGCCAACCCGGTCGCGGCGATGACCGAACGCTCAGGCCTCAAGCCTCGCACCTTCGCTCGGCGCTTTCGGGCGGCAACGGGGCACCTGCCGATGGACTACGTGCATGCGCTGCGCATCGAAGAGGCCAAACAGCTCATCGAGACGGAAACCACCGGCATCGACGATGTCGGCCTCAGCGTCGGCTACGACGATCCGACCTTTTTTCGCCGGTTGTTCAAGCGCAAGGCGGGCCTGACGCCTGCTGCATACCGGAGGAAGTTCACTGGCATTCCGAGAGCGGGAAAGCAGTTCGCTGCTCCATCGGTTGAGAGCCATGGGCCTCGTCCTGCGCCGGAAGCGGCCTGAAGCGGTCTCCCGCAGCACGAGATGCAGCGTCCGCGATCCTTGCGGCCGGCCTTACTTGCGACAATAGCGGGTCTTATTTGCTTCCCCATGAAGCAGTTGGCGGAGGCAAGCTTGCCGCTTTCCTTGCCTCCGTTCCGGCGCTGCTGGACGAGGCGATGGCGCTGGCAGACGATTTCCCGGGGGGTCGACGCGATACCTCTGTTTCAGGAGCGGAATGACAGGGTTTTCTATCGGGTCACGGTGCCGTATTGTCGATCCCGGTGGTTTCTTCCGCTTCTGAAAGGGCTTAGCGTCAGGAATGACGCTCATTCAGGGAGGGCGCGGCATGGCGATGCAGCCCGCAGGTACCGATATAGAACGGCGCACGGCCAGCGTGATCGCCGACATGAAAGGGCTGGAAGGCCCCCTCCTGCCGATCCTCCACCAGTTGCAGGACGAATTCGGCTACGTGCCGGCGCAGTCCCTGCCGGTGATCGCCGAGGCGCTGAGAATGTCGAGGGCCGAAGTGCACGGCGTCGTGACTTTCTACCACGACTACCGCAGGCAGCCGGCGGGCCGCCATGTCCTGAAGCTCTGCCAGGCGGAGGCCTGCCAGTCCATGGGCTCCGACAGGATCGCGGAAAAGGTGAAGCAGGCGCTCGGCATCGGCTTCCACGAAACGGCGAGGGACGGATCGGTGACGCTGGAGCCGGTCTATTGCCTCGGCCTGTGCGCCTGCTCGCCCTCGGCCATGCTGGACGGCGAGGTCATCGGCCGCGTCGACGACGAGACGATCGAGGAGATCGTCGAGGCGGTGCGGACATGACCGTCACGATCTACGTTCCGGGCGATTCCGGCGCGCTGGCGCTGGGCGCGGAGAAGGTCGCGAAGGCGATCGAGGCGGAGATTTCCGCGCGCGGGCTCGATGCGAGGATCGTCCGCAACGGATCGCGCGGCATGTTCTGGCTGGAGCCGATGGTCGAGGTTTCGACCGCCGAAGGCCGCGTTGCCTACGGTCCGGTCAAGGCAAGGGACGTGCCGGGCCTGCTCGATGCCGGCCTCCTGTCGGGCGGCGCCCACCGGCTGGCGCTCGGCGACCCGGAAAAGATTCCCTTCCTGGCTCGCCAGACGCGGCTCACCTTCGCCCGCGTCGGCATCACCGATCCGCTGTCGCTCGAGGACTATCGCGCCCATGACGGCCTGCGCGGCCTCGAGAAGGCGGTCGCCATGGCGCCGGCTGACATCGTCAGACAGGTGACGGACAGCGGCCTGCGCGGACGCGGCGGCGCCGGCTTCCCGACCGGCATCAAATGGAACACGGTGCTCAACGCCGTGTCGGACCGCAAATACATCGTCTGCAACGCCGACGAAGGCGACAGCGCGACCTTCGCCGACCGGATGATCATGGAGGGCGACCCCTTCGTGCTGATCGAGGGCATGGCGATCGCCGGGATCGCGACCGGCGCGACGAAGGGGTTCATCTATATCCGCTCGGAGTACCCCCATGCGGTCGCCAGCATGCGCAGGGCCGTCGAGATCGCGCGCCGCGCCGGCATTCTGGGCGTCAGCGTTCTGGGATCGGCGTACGCCTTCGACATGGAGGTCAGGGTCGGCGCCGGCGCCTATGTCTGCGGCGAGGAGACCTCGCTGCTCAACAGCCTGGAAGGCAAGCGCGGCGTGGTGCGCGCCAAGCCGCCGCTGCCGGCCATCCAAGGGCTTTTCGGCAAGCCGACCGTCATCAACAACGTGATCAGCCTGGCCTCCGTGCCGATCATCATGGACAGGGGCTCCGACTTCTACAAGGATTTCGGCATGGGCCGCTCGCGCGGCACGATCCCGATCCAGATCGCCGGCAACGTCAAGCATGGCGGGCTCTACGAGACCGCCTTCGGGCTGACGCTGGGCGAAATCGTCGACGGCATCGGCGGCGGCACCGCTAGCGGCAGGCCCGTGAAGGCTGTGCAGGTGGGCGGGCCGCTCGGCGCCTATTTCCCGCGCTCGCTCTTCGATACGCCCTTCGACTACGAGGAGTTCGCGAAACGCGACGGGCTGATCGGCCATGCCGGCCTCACGGTCTTCGACGACACGGCCGACATGCTGAAGATGGCGCGTTTCGCCATGGAATTCTGCGCCATCGAAAGCTGCGGCAAGTGCACGCCCTGCCGCATCGGCTCGACGCGCGGGGTCGAGGTGATCGACAGGATCGCCTCCGGCATGGAGCCGGAAAAGAACCGCGCGCTGGTCACGGATCTTTGCAACACGATGAAGTTCGGATCGCTTTGCGCGCTGGGCGGTTTCACCCCATATCCGGTGATGAGCGCGCTGACGCATTTCCCCGAGGATTTCAAGCCGGCGCCCGTGCGCGAGGCTGCGGAGTAGGAGCGGACAGATGAACATCAAGGCCGACATTCCCGCGTTTATCGAGGAGATCGACTACGGCACGCCCGCCTCGGCGGCGGAAAAGACGGTGACGCTCACCGTCGACGGCCGCAGCGTGACGGTGCCGGAAGGCACCTCGATCATGCGCGCCGCGATGGAAGGCGGCGTCGAGATCCCGAAGCTGTGCGCGACCGACATGCTGGATTCCTTCGGCTCCTGCCGGGTCTGTCTGGTCGAGATCGACGGCCGCGCCGGAACCCCGGCCTCCTGCACCACGCCGGTCGGCGAGGGCATGGTGGTGCACACGCAGTCCGAGCGCCTGTCGGCGATCCGGCGCGGCGTCATGGAGCTCTATGTCTCGGATCATCCGGAAGGCTGGAACGAGAAGGCCGGCACCGGCGCCAGCGAGTTCGACCATGTCGCTGCCATGGTGGGCCTTGCGGAGAACCGCTATGGCGTCGAGGGCCGCAACCATGTGAAGCCGGACGGCGGCGTGGCGCCCGGCCACGGGTCGCTGACGGTCGACTATCTCGCCCGGGACGAGTCCAACCCGTATTTCACCTACGATCCGGCGCAGTGCATCGTGTGCTCGCGCTGCGTGCGCGCCTGCGAGGAGGTGCAAGGCACCTTCGCGCTGACGATCGAGGGGCGCGGCTTCGAATCGCGCATGGTCCCCGGCATGCACGAGGACTTCCTCGGTTCCGAATGCGTGTCCTGCGGCGCCTGCGTGCAGGCCTGCCCGACCGATGCGCTGCGTGAGAAATCGGTGCTGGAAAAGGGCCTGCCGGAGCGTTCCGTGGTGACGACCTGCGCCTATTGCGGCGTCGGCTGCAACTTCAAGGCCGAGGTGAAGGGCGACGAGGTCGTCCGCATGATGCCCTACAAGGCCGGCAAGGCCAATCACGGCCATTCCTGCGTCAAGGGCCGCTTCGCCTATGGCTACGCGACGCACAGGGACCGCATCCTGTCGCCGATGCTGCGCGAGAAGATCACCGATCCCTGGCGCGAGGTCACATGGGAAGAGGCGCTCTCCCACATCGCCAGCGAGTTCCGCCGCATCCAGTACCAGTACGGACGCGGCTCCATCGGCGGCATCACCTCCTCGCGCTGCACCAACGAGGAGACATACCTCGTGCAGAAGCTGGTGCGGCAGGGTTTCGGCAACAACAATGTCGATACCTGCGCCCGCGTCTGCCACTCGCCGACCGGCTACGGGCTGAACAGCACGCTTGGCACGTCGGCCGGCACCCAGGATTTCGACTCGGTCGACGAAGCCGACGTGATCGTGGTGATCGGCGCCAACCCGACCGACGCGCATCCGGTCTTCGGCTCGCGCATGCGGCGGCGGCTGCGGGAGGGCGCCAAGCTGATCGTCATCGATCCGCGCCGCACCGACCTGCTCAACAGCGTGCATGTGAACTCGATGCTCCACCTGCCGCTGAAGCCCGGCACCAATGTCGCGATGCTGACGGCGCTCGCCCATGTGGTCGTCACCGAGAAGCTCTACAACGAGGACTACATCCGCGAGCGGTGCGACTGGGACGCCTTCCAGGACTGGGCGGAATTCGTTTCCGAGGCGCACAACAGCCCCGAGGAGCTTGCCAAATCCTGCGGCGTCGACGCGGAGGCGATCCGCGAGGCGGCCAGGATCTACGCGACGGGCGGCAACGCGGCCATCTATTACGGCCTCGGCGTCACCGAGCACAGCCAGGGCTCGACCGCGGTGATGGCGATCGCCAATCTCGCCATGGCCACCGGCAACATAGGCCGCCGCGGCGTCGGCGTGAACCCACTGCGCGGCCAGAACAACGTCCAGGGTTCCTGCGACATGGGCTCCTTCCCGCACGAATTCCCGGGATATCGCCATGTCGCCATCGATTCAGTGCGCAAGATCTACGAGGATCTGTGGGGCGTGAAGCTCGACAGCGAGCCGGGCCTGCGCATCCCCAACATGCTGGACGCTGCCGTCGAGGGCACGTTCATGGGCATCTACATCCAGGGCGAGGACATCCTGCAGTCCGATCCCGACACAAGGCATGTGGCCGCCGGCCTGGAGGCCATGGAATGCGTGGTGGTGCACGATCTCTTCCTCAACGAGACGGCGCGCTACGCGCATGTGTTCCTGCCGGGTTCCACCTTCCTGGAAAAGGACGGCACCTTCATCAATGCCGAAAGGCGGATCAACATGGTGCGCAAGGTGATCGAGCCCAAGGCGCGCTATTCCGACTGGGAGGCGACGCAGAAACTGGCACGGGTGCTCGGCCTCGACTGGAACTACACGCATCCCTCGCAGATCATGGACGAGATCGCGGCGACGACGCCGACCTTCGCCGGCGTCTCCTACGCGCTTCTCGATCGTGAGGGCTCGGTGCAGTGGCCGTGCAACGAGAAGGCGCCGCTCGGCACGCCGATCATGCATGTGGATGCCATCGTGCGCGGCAAGGGAAACTTCGTTCGCACCGAATATGTCGCGACCGACGAGAAGACGGGACCGCGCTTCCCGCTGCTGCTCACCACCGGCCGCATCCTTTCGCAATACAATGTCGGCGCGCAGACCCGGCGCACCGAGAACGTGGTGTGGCACGCGGAGGACCGGCTGGAGATCCACCCGCACGACGCCGAGCAGCGCGGCATCCGCGACGGCGACTGGGTGCGCCTGCGCAGCCGCGCCGGCGAAACCACGCTGAGGGCGCTGATCACCGACCGGGTGGCGCCGGGCGTCGTCTACACGACCTTCCATCACCCCGACACACAGGCCAATGTCGTCACCACCGATTTTTCGGACTGGGCGACCAATTGTCCCGAATACAAGGTGACGGCCGTGCAGGTTTCGCCGTCGAACGGCCCGACCGAATGGCAGCGCGACTATGAGGAACTGTCGCGGAAAACACGGCGCATCAAGGGACATCTGGAGGCGGCGGAATAGCCGTCCTGTCGAGATGCAGGCGCTCCGCTCCGTTTCCCTTCGGCTTCGCCCCCGCAGCCTCTCCCGTGACGGGGGCGGCTGGCGAAAGCCGGCGCTGCGGCGGACTGCCCTCCCTGGGAGGAAGGTAGCCGGCGGGCCAGGAGAGGGCGGCTCGGCATGAAAGTCGGACGCCCTGCCGTCACCCCGGCCGCCCGCCTTGCCCGCCGCGGAGGCGGCATGACGAGCGCGCCGCGCATGGTGCCCGAGGAAGTGCCGGTGGCGTTTTCCTATGCCGGCACCACCCATGCGGTCATGATGGCTTCCCCCGGCGATCTGGAGGACTTCGCGCTCGGTTTCTCGCTCACGGAAGGGATAGTCGGCAGGCCGGACGAGATCGAATCCATCGAGGTGGAGGATCTGGGCGCGGGCATCGACGTCCGGATCCGGCTGAGGGATGCCGCCAACACCCGTTTCCAGGCACGCCGGCGCCGGCTCGCCGGTCCGGTGGGGTGCGGCCTGTGCGGCATCGAATCGATCGAGGAGGCGATGCGGTCGGCCGACACGGTCGGCGAGGCGAGGCTGGTGCTTTCGGCCGAGGACGTCACCGGCGCGGTGAGGCTGCTGTCGAAGCGGCAGCCGCTGCATGCCGAGACAGGCGCCGTGCATGCGGCCGGCCTTTACGTGCCGGGCCGGGGCGTCGTCATGGTGCGCGAGGACGTGGGCCGCCACAACGCGCTGGACAAGCTGGCCGGCGCGCTGGCGAAGGCGGGCATAGACGGCACCTCGGGCGCGGTCGTGGTCACGAGCCGCGTCTCCGTCGAGATGGTTCAGAAGACGGCCGCGATCGGCGCCCCGATCATCATCGCCGTTTCGGCGCCCACCGCGCTCGCCATCCGCACCGCGGAGGAGGCGGGCATGACGCTGGCGGCGCTGGTGCGCGGAGACGAATTCGATATCTTCACCCGGGCAGAACGGGTGAGCAGCGGAGTTTCAACGCATGTCGCATGACGAGACCCATATCGCCGGCACCGAGGAAAAGCTGATGCGCATGGCCAACCAGATCGCGACTTTCTTCCATTCCAAGCCGCGCGAGGAAGGCATCGCGGGGGTCGTCGATCACATCAACAAGTTCTGGGAGCCACGCATGCGGCGCCATCTCTTCGAGATGATCGATGCGGGCAAGGCGGGCTTCGACGAGTTCGTGCTGGAAGCCGCGCCGAAGATCAGGCGGCCGCCGGTTCCGCAGGCGGGCCCGCCTCCCCAGCCGATCCCACATCCGGCAGGCACGACCTAAGGCAGGCTGCGCAGGTCGGCGCTTACGCGGGGGCCCTATCGGCCGGTACCGTCTCATCAGCAGTGGAACCTCCATCCGGGCGCGGCCGGACGGTTGTCCGTCAAGCCGGATCGTCGGGACTATGCGCGAGAGAATGCGAGGCAGGTCTCGGCAGCATGGAGCCGCGATGATGCAAGGGCCGAGGCGGCGGTCGCAGGCCAAGGGATCGCACACGATCCGTATCGTGTCGCCCTCGACCTGCAATTCGCGGTGCGCAACCGGTCGGGAGGGGTTGTCCGGAAGCCTATGACCGGTTGATGGTCTTCCGGCGGAGCCCCGCGAACGAACCCGTTGCGATTCAGCAGGAGCAAGCATGAACGCCGTCGGCGACATCGCGATCATTGCCGAACAGGAAAAGGCTTTGGTGTTTCCATCCTTCGACGAGGCAACGGCCTTTGCCGTCGGCTCGGCAATCCGCGAGCAGGGCCTGAAGCACGGCCTGCCGATCGTCGTCGACATCCAGACCTGGGACCGGCCGCTCTTCTACGCGGCGCTTCCGGGATCGACCGGCGACAATGCCAATTGGGCGCGGCGCAAGCGCAATGTCGTGAAAGCATTCCTCAAGAGCACGTATCGCATGGTGCTGGAGCAGCAGAGCGAGGATCGGACCTTCAAGGTCGGCGCCGGTCTGGATCCGGCGGATTATGTCCTGGCGGGCGGCGGGTTTCCCCTGACGGTGCGGGGCGCCGGAGTGATCGGCGTCATCGCCGTGTCTGGCCTGCCAGAGCGCGAGGACCACAAGATCGTCGTCGCCGCCCTTGCCGAATATCTGGGGGTCGATTTGAATACGCTCGCGCTATCCTGAATAGGTGTTCCCATGATCCGACATTGCGTCTTCATCCGCTTCAAGCCGACCGTCTCCGCAGCCCGCAAGGCTGAACTCTTCAGCGAAATCGAGGCCCTGAAGAATCATCTCCCCGGTCTTCTCGCGGTGCATGTCGGCGCGAATGTCAGCCCCGAGGCAGGCATGGACAAGGGGTTCTCGGACGGCTTCGTCGTCGACTTCACCGACAGTGCGGCGCGCGATGCCTATCTGGAGGATCCGGAGCACAAAGAGGTGGGCGGACGCCTCGTCGCCGCCGCGGAAGGCGGCGCCGCCGGCATCTTCGTCTATGACCTCGAAACCGCCGATTGAGATTTATCGAAGCCCCGGCCTTCTCGATGACCCGGCCGCAGACAGCAGGCGCCGAGCGACCGTTGCCGGTCGCCTTGCTCGCGTTCCGAAATCAGCAGACCGAGCGAAAGCGCTCTATGCAGGTTTGCAGCACATCCCGCGGCGGCTTTTTCCACCAATCATTCGCGGAGAATATCTCGACCTCGCACAGGCCGTCATAGCCGGCCTGCTCGACCGCCGAACGGATCGACTTCAGATCCGCCACGCCGTCGCCCATCATGCCCCGGTCGAGCAGGACGTCGCGCGTTTCGGCGAGCCAATCGCACAGATGGTAGCCGAGGATGCGCTGCCCGCCGGCGCGGGCGAGCTGTCCGGCAAGGCTCGTATCCCACCAGACGTGATAGACGTCCACCGCGATGCCGACCGCCGGATGGCCGATCGCCTCGCACAGGTCGACGGCGTCGCGGACGGTGACGAGGCAGGATCTGTCGCCGCCATAGACGGGGTGCAACGGCTCGAGCGCGAGCCGGACGCCGCGCCGGTCGGCCAGCGGCGCCATTTCAGCCACGGTCTCCGCGACGCGCTTGAGGCTTTCGCCCATGCCTTTCGTGCCCGGCTCGACCCCGCCCGTCACGATGGTCAGCACGCCTGCCCCCAATCCGGCCGCCATGTCGATGGAGGCCTCGAAATCGTCCAGCATTTTCTGGCGGGGTTGCGGCGCCGAAGGTCCGACCAGGAAAGGCGTTCGGCACAGGCCGGCGACCGTGAGGCCGGAGCGACGGGCATAGTCCCCGATCCGGACGGCCGCGCCGCCGATCTCCCGACGCCAGAACACGACGCCGCCGAGACCCAGCTCGCAGCAGGTGTCGATCACCTGTTCCGGCGACCATCCCGCGCCTTGGCCTTCGACATTGTGCCCGAGCGTCGCGGTGTTCAGCGCCAGCGCCGAATGGTCGTCGGAAAAGTCGCGCATCATGCGCCGTAGAGCGCGAGCAACGCCTTCATGCGGTGCGTCGCGAGGTCGGGATCGCGCAGCAGGCCGCATCCGTCGGCCAGCCGGAACGTTTCGGTGAAATAGGGCAAGGGCCGCATCGCCTGCGCACCGTTCAACATCACGAAGTGTTCCTGGAAGCCGTTCAGCCAGGCGAGAAACACCACGCCGGTCTTGTAATACTGCGTCGGCGCCTTGAAGATCAGCCGGGCCAGCGGGACGGTCGGATCGAGCGTGGCGCGGAAACCGGCCGTGTCGCCTGCCGCGAGCTGCGACATCGCATAGGCCGCGGCAGGCGCCAGCGGATCGAATATGCCGAGCAGCGCATGCGAATGGCCCTGATCGTCGCCCGCGATGAGCTCGGGATAGTTGAAGTCGTCCCCGGTATACATCCTCACGCCGGCCGGCAGGCGGCGGCGCATGGCGATCTCCTTGTCCTTGTCGAGCAGCGAAATCTTGATCCCGTCGACCTTGGCCTTGCTGCCCTTGATGACCGACAGGGCGGTTTCGAGCGCGCCTTCGAAGCTGCCGCTGCCCCAATATCCGGCGAGCGCCGGGTCGAACATCTCGCCCAGCCAGTGCAGGATGACCGGCCGGTCGCACCCTTCGAGCACCTCGCGATAGACTTTCGCATAGTCGTCCGGCGACGTCGCGACCCTGGCCAGCGCGCGGCTCGCCATCAGGATGATGCGTCCGCCGAGCTTCTGGACGGCGTCGACCTGCTCGAAATAGGCACGTCGCACGTCATCCAGGGAGCGCGCATCGCCGGCGTGGAGGTGATCCGTGCCCGCGCCGTTGAAGACCAGCGCGTCCGGCATCTCGCTGCGCGTGCGGCGGATCAGTTCAAGCGCGCCCGGCCAGTCGAGGCCCATGCCGCGCTGCGCGGTGTCCATCGCCTCCGCGATGCCGAGGCCCAGCGAGACGAGATGGCGGCGGAAGGCCATCGTCGCATCCCAGTCTATGGCCGCGGGACCCGACGGGTCCGAGGCCGTGAACGGATCAGCCACCACATGGGCGGCGGAAAATACCACCCGGTTGAAGTTCCGGTCGAACGGGACGGCGCCGACCGGCTTGCCGATCACCTCATAGGGAACGCGCCTGCCTTCGTGATCCGGAAGATCGATCTTCATGGACGGAATCTCCCTAGAATCTTTGAACCAGCATGCCCGCGTCGGCCGAGATGACCTGACCGGTCGTATATGGCAGTTCGCCGCCGGCAAGCGTGGCGATGATGCGGCCGACGTCTTCCGGATGACCCATGCGCGGGAGAAGCGTCAGTCCCTCCTCCCGGATGCGCCGCTCATAGCTCTCCCTGGCCACGCTGGTCATGGCGGTCTCGATGATGCCGGGCTGGATGTCGTAGACCGCGATGCCTTCCATGCCGAGACGCACGGCGAAGACCTTCGAGGTCATGGCCGCGGCCGCCTTGGAGGCACAATATTCGCCGCGCTGGACGGCCACGGCGGTCGCGTTGGACGAGGAGACGTTGACCAGGCTGTAGAACCGGCCGTCGTCGCGGACGCGCTTCACGAGCCGCCGCGCGAAGGCCTGGCTGAGGAAGAACATGGCTTTGGCGTTGACCGCCATGCAGCGGTCGTAGCTTTCCTCGCTGACGTCGAGCAGATCGCCCCGCGACAGGACGGACACGCCGGCATTGTTGACGAGCGTCGAAAGTTCTCCGATGCCGGCCTCGGCCGCGTCGAGCATGGCCGCTTGGCCCGCCAGGTCCGAGACGTCGCCGACGACCTTGACGACCTTGCCGCCATGGGCGGCGACGGCATCGCGGGCTGCGGTCAGCTCGGCGTCGTCCGCCAGGCCGTTCAATGCGACGTCGAAGCCCTTCTTCGCCAGCTCGACGGCAGCCGCGAGGCCGATGCCCCGGCTCGATCCCGTGACCAGCGCGGCCTGCCTGCGGGTGCTCATGCCGCCGCACCATGCTTCAGCAGTTCGCGGGCGATGATCGCCCGCTGGATCTGGTTGGTGCCCTCGTAAATCTGCGTGATCTTCGCATCGCGATAGAGCCGCTCGACCTCGAAACCGCGAATGTAGCCGCTGCCGCCGAATATCTGCACGGCGTCGGCGGACCGTGCAACCGCCATGTCCGAGGCGAACCACTTGGCCATCGAGCAGTAGCGGGTCGCGTCCTCGCCGGCGTCGATCTTGGCGGCTGCGCTATGGACCAGAAGCCGGGCGGCCTCCACGTCGCGGGCGATGTCGGCGAGCAGCCATTGCACGCCCTGGAAGTCCGAGATCGCCTTGCCGAACTGCTTGCGCTGGCGGGCGTATTCGAGCGCGGCTTCCAGCCCGGCCTGCCCGATGCCCACCGCTAGGGAGGCGATGCCGACGCGGCCCTTGTCGAGCACGCTCATCATCATATGGAAACCGCGGTTCTCCTCGCCGAGCAGGGCGTCGCCGGGAAGGCGGACATCGGAAAACGTCAGCGCGCCGACCTGGCTCGCGCGCTGGCCCATCTTGTGCTCCTTCGGGCCGCGCTCCACTCCCTTCGAATGAAGGTCGACGATGAAAATGCTCATGCCGCGATTGCCGGCTTCCTTGTCGGTACGCGCGAGCACGAAGCCGACATCCGCGACGGGGGCATTGTGAATCCAGATCTTTCCGCCGCTCAGCACCCACCCGTCGCCGTCCCTCGCGGCGGTGGTGCGGATGCCGGACACGTCCGTGCCCGCTTCCGGCTCGGTGATGCAGTAGGCCGCCTTCCTGTCGGCCGAAAGCAGGCCGGCGAGCCAATGCTTCCGCTGGGCGTCGGTCCCGTGGCGCACGAGCAGGCTGGAGACGAGCTCGACCAGCCCGCACTGGTCGGCCACCGACGCGTAGCCGCGCGACAGCTCCTCCATGACGAGCGCGTAGGTGACGGTGTCGAACCCCGGCCCCCCCATCTCCTCCGGCACACCGATGCCGAAAAGGCCGAGCTCTCCCATCTGCCTGTAGAGCTCCTCCGGGAAGCGTTCCTCGCGGTCCAACTCTTCCGCCATCGGCCGGATGACGTCGTCGGCGAAATGCCGCGCCATGTCGCGGACCTGAGCCTGGGTCTCGGTCAGCTTCACCGGATCCTCCAATAAATAACCATCTAGTTACTTAATAAAGAAGCGGCGTATGGCTGTCAACATGATGCCGGGGCGGGCTCGCCGATCGATAGGGCGCCGGCTTGCGTTTTTATCGGGTCCCCGATAGTAACTATCCGGTTACTGCTTTGGGAGGATTGAATGAAGGTCTCCGACAGAAAGCGGTTCGGCCGCGCGGGCTTCGATGTCACCGCCTTTTCGTTCGGCACCGCACCGCTCGGGAACATCTTCAGGCCGATCGACGACTCGACGTCTGACGCCATGGTCCAGCAGGCCTGGGACCATGGTGTGCGGTTCTTCGATACCGCGCCTTACTACGGACATGGCCTTGCCGAACTGCGTCTCGGCCATTCGCTTCGCTGGAAGAACCGCGACGACTACGTCCTTTCCACCAAGGTCGGGCGGGTCCTCAAGCCGGCGCGGCGCGAAACGATCGACTTTTCCCCCTGGGTGTCTGCGGCGGCCAATCGACTGGAGTTCGACTATTCCTATGACGGCACGATGCGCGCCTTCGAGGACTCCCTGCAACGGTTGGCGCTGGAGCATGTCGAGATTCTCTTCATCCACGACATCGACGTCTTCACGCGCGGTGCCGAGCAGCCGGCGGTCTTCGAGCAGGCGATGGACGGCTGCTGGAAGGCCCTGGAAAAGCTGCGCGGCGAAGGGCTGGTCAAGGCGGTCGGCGTCGGCGTGAACGAATGGCAGGTCTGCCACGAGGCGCTGAAGCGGCGCGACTTCGACTGCTTCCTGCTGGCGGGGCGCTACACCTTGCTCGAACAGGAGGCGCTGGACGAGTTCCTGCCGCTCTGCGTCGAGCGCGGCGCGGCCGTGGTGGTCGGCGGCGGCTTCAATTCCGGCATCCTGGCCACGGGGGCGAGACCCGGCGCGAAATACAATTACGCGCCGGCTCCCGATGACGTGATGCGGAAGGTCGCGGCGATCGAGGCGGTCTGCCGCGATCATGACGTGCCGCTGCCGGCGGCCGCCCTGCAATTCGTCGTCGCTCATCCCGCCGTCGCCTCCTTCTGCGCGGGCACGCGCACGCCGGAACAACTGGCCCAGAACATCGAATGGTTCAGCCAGCCTATCCCTCCGGGTTTCTGGACGGAACTGAAGGCGAGGGGCCTGCTGCGCGAAGACGCGCCGGTGCCGGCGTGAGCGGAAGCGCGCTTGCCCCCGGACGCTATTTCCTCGAGGATGTGGAGATCGGCGATCGCATCGAGACCGACGCCCTCACCTTGGAGGGCGAGCATATCGATCGGTTTGCGGACCTGACGGGCGACCGCTTCGAAATCCATGTCAGCGAGGAAGGAGCGGCGCGCCACGGCTTTCCAGCGCGCGTGGCGCATGGGTTGCTGATCCTGTCGCTGGTCGACGGGCTGAAAAACCAGGCGGCGGCGCAATTCGCGGCCGTGGCCTCGCTCGGCTGGGACTGGAAGTTTGCGGCGCCGGTGTTTCCCGGCGATACGATCCGCGCCCTGTTGACCGTACGCGGCAAGCGAGAGACGCGCCGGCCGGAGCGCGGCATCCTGACCATCGACTTCACCGTGCTCAACCAGCGCGGCGAAACCGTGCAGTTGGGTGTCAATACCCTGATGGTGCTGCGCCGGCCGCTGTAGGTCAGGAGTAATCCGGCTTGCGCTTGTTGCGGAAGGCGTCCAGCCCTTCCGCAAGGTCCCGCGAACCGGCGGCCAGCTGTCCTGCGACGGCTTCCAGAACCCGCTCCCGTTCCTCGCCCTCGGCCGCGTTGACCAGCATCTTGACGGTTTCGCTCGCCTGCGGGCTGCGCCCGAGCAGCCGGGCGACGACCTTGCGCGCGGCATCCATGCCGCCACCGGTGTCGCAGACGAGATCCACCAGACCGATTCCCAATGCCTCCTCCGCCTGAAACGTCTCGCCGAAAAGCGCCATGCGGCGCACCGCCCGGGAACCGAAGCGGCGCACCGCCCGCTGGGTGCCCGACCAGCCGGGGATGATCCCCAGGCCCGCCTCGGGCAGGCCCAGACGGGCGTGCCGTTCGGCGATGCGGTAGTCGGCGCAGGCCGCGAGTTCCAGCCCGCCACCGAGACAATCGCCATTCAGGACCGCGACCAGAGGCTGGCGCAGCCGCGCCAGCGCATCGAAGGCGGCGTGGCCTTCCCGTATCCAGAAGCGCCCGAACGCCTCCGGCGAATCGCCGGACCAGTCCGCGATGTCCCCGCCGGCACAGAAGGATCGCGCGCCGGCACCCGTCAGGATGGCGGCCCGCGCCGAGGAGTGCTCAACGGTGCGGCAGGCCTCGGCCAGACCGGCGACCATATTCCGATTCAGGGCGTTGAGTTTTGCGGGGCGATCCACCGTGATGATCGCGACCGGTCCGTCGATCTCGATCCGGACGCGCTCGCCCTCCATCATGCGGCCTTGCCGAGTTTCAGGCCGAAGCGGTTCTCACGGAACAGTGCCGGATCCATCGGCCTGACGTTGCTGGCGATGGCCAGCGGGATGGCGGCCTGCCCCAGTATGTCGCGATCGATGTCCACGCCGGGGGCGATTTCGGTCACGACGAGACCCTGCGGCCCGAGCTTCATGACGCAGCGCTCGGTGACATAGGTCACATCCTGACCCTGCGCGACGGCGCGGGGGCCGGAGAAGGACACCTGCTCCACCTTCTCGACGACCTTGGCCACCTTGCCCTCCTTCTCGATCACCAATTGCCCGTTGGCGGTCGACAGCCTGGCACCGGCGTTGAAATAGCCGGAAAAGACGATCTTCCGGGCACGCGCGGTGATGTCCACGAAGCCGCCCGCGCCCGCGGTGACGTGCGGCTTCGCCGAGAGCCTGGAGACATTGACCGACCCTTCGCGGTCGATCTGCAGGAAGGACAGCAGCGAGGCGTCGAAACCCCCGGCCTGGAAATAGGTGAACTGATGCGGAGAGGGCACGAAGGCCTCGGCATTCGCCGAGCAGCCGAACTTGAAGTCGAGCAGCGGCACGCCGCCGACGGCGCCCTGCTCGATCACCCAGGTCACCTCGCCGTGCCGGCCCTCCTCGATGAAGATGCGCGGCACGTTCGCCGAGATGCCGAAGCCGATGTTCACGGCCCAGCCGGGCTGCAACTCCATAGCGACACGGCGGGCAATCACCTTCGCAACGTCGAACCGCGCCATGCGGAAAGAGTCCAGCGGCCGGAAAAGCTGGCCGGAAATCGCCGGATCATAAGCGGTCGCGGTGGTCTGGAGTTGGTCGGGTGCTTCCACGATGTCGTCCACGAGAATGCCCGGCACGCGCACGTCATGCGGCTTGAGCGAGCCCGAGGCGGCCACGCGCTTGACCTGGGCGATCACCTTGCCACCGCAATTGTGCGCCGCGAGCGCCAGTTCCATGGCGCCGAGATAGGCACCCTCCTCCTCGAATGTGAGGTTTCCGCGCTCGTCGGCCGTCGTCGCGCGGATGATCGCGACATCCGGCTTGATGGCAGGGAAGTAAAGCCATTCCTCGCCGTCGAACATTGTCTTGCGCACGATCGGGCGTTGCCGGGCGCGGTCGTTCATGGCGCAGCCCTCCAGATCCGGGTCGACGAAGGTCTCCAGCCCGACCTTGGTCAGCACGCCGGGGCGCATGCCCGCGGCTTCGCGCAGGATGTCGAAGAGGATGCCGGATGGCACGTTGTAGGCCGCCACCTCGTTGCGCCCGATCGATTCCCAGATGGCGGGCGGCTCGGCGGAGGAGGGTCCCGAGGGATAGGATCCGCCGATGATCGTCTCGATCATGCCCGGATGGATCGCGAGGTGGTCTATGCCCTTGGTGCCGAACATGTCGCCGGCGGCGATGGGGTGGATCATGTGCAGCGCGCGGGGGCTCCCGTCGCGTTCATAGCGCTCACCCAGCGCGGCCAGGACGGCGTCCGGGCAGCAGAGCCCGGAGGACGAATTCACCGCGATCGTCGCGCCGTCCCGGATGGCGGCAACCGCCTGCGCCGCCGTTCTCACCTTCGACATGTGACTCGCCTCTCCTTGGACGCTTGCATTCAAATAAGTAACCAGATAGTTATTTATATGCAGGATCGCGCCGATGATCAAGAGTGCCGTGCGACGACGGCGCATCGCGGCGGGTTTGGGAGAAGAGCCGTGAGCATTTATTTCCAGCGCTCGTTTCAGCGCACATTCGGAACCTACCCGCTGACCGGCGAGGCCCTCAGGTCGGCCGTCCTGGCGGCGGTCGAGGCCGGCTACCGATCCTTCGACACGGCGCAGATGTACGGCAACGAGGCCGACCTCGGCGCTGCGCTGCGCGATACCGGCCTGGAGCGCGACCAATTGCTGATCGCCACCAAGGTGCACCCGGACAATTTCGCGCCCGACAGGTTCCGCGCCAGCGTGGAGACCAGTCTCGACGCGCTCCAGCTGGACTATGCCGACGTGCTGTTCGTCCATTGGCCTCCGGTCGGCGGCGACATCCGCGGATCGCTGGCGGAACTCGAGAAGGTTCACAGGGCCGGCCTTGCCCGGCATATCGCGGTATCGAACTACACGGCGGCGATGATGCGGCTGGCGAAGGACCTGGTCGGCGTGCCGCTGGCAGGCAACCAGGTCGAGTTTCACCCGCTGCTGGATCAGTCCAAGCTGCTCGATGCCGCGGCCGAAACCGGCATTCCGCTCTGTGCCTATTGCTCGGTGGCGCGGGGCGAGGTGTTCAAATACCCGCTGTTCGACGAGCTGGCGCAGTCCTATGACCGCTCGCCGGGCCAGATCGTGTTGCGCTGGGTGCTACAGAAGGGCGTCGCGATCAACACGATGTCGACCAGGCCGGCCAATATCCGCGCCAATTTCGACGTCATGGACTTCACGCTGTCGAGCGTCGACATGGCGCGCATCGACGCGCTCGGCAAGACGAACCATCGGATCGTCGCGCATCTCCCGTGGGCGCCTGAATGGGATTGACCCTCAGCGGTTGCCGCGGATCAGGTCGGCCGCCTTCTCACCGATCATGATCGTCGCGGCGTTGGTGTTGGAGCCGATCAGGCTGGGCATCGCCGACGAATCGCAGATGCGCAGCCCTTCGATGCCGCGCACGCGCAGTTGCGGGTCGACCACGGCGCGATCGTCCGAGCCCATGCGGCACGTCCCGACCGGGTGATAGGAGGTGCGGCCGTACTGACGTGCGTAATTCTCGAAATCCGCCTGTGTCTTCACCTGCGTGCCGGGAAAGTGCTCGCGCTTGACGTATTTGGCGAAAGCCGGCTGGTGCATCACCTCGCGGCTGATCTTGACGCCCTCGACCGAGGTCTTCAGGTCGTCTGGATCGGCCAGGAAATTGGGGTCCACGAGCGGTTTGTCGGCGGGGTCGGCGGAGCGCAGCCTTATCGAGCCCCGGCTTTTGGGGCGAAGCGTGTAGGAATTGAGGGTCAGTCCCGAGCCCGAAGGCACCGAGGGCACGCCGGCCTCCACGCCCGCGCCGCAGAGGAAGTGGAATTGCAGATCCGGGCAGGGGGCGGACTTGTCCGCATACCAGAACGCGCCGCCCTCGACGACGTTCGACGTGACCGGGCCGGACCTGAACAGGAGATATTCGAGGCCTGCCCAGATCATCCAGTGCGGCTTGTTGTATTTGTCGAGGCTGTAGGGGCCGTTCAGCTCGTAGACGAGGTCGATGCCGTAATGGTCGGTGAGGTTGAGGCCGACCTCCGGTGCGTCGAGAACGACGTCTATGCCGAGCGATTTCAATTGGCCGGCCGGGCCGATGCCCGACAGCATCATCAGCTTGGGCGAGCCGATCGCGCCGGACGTGACCAGGACCTCCCGTTCTGCATGGGCGGTTTTCTCCGTGCCGCCCTGCCGGTAACGCACGCCTCGGGCGCGGCCGTTCTCGACGATGATGCGCGAAACCTGGCAATCGATCAGAACCGTCAGATTTTTCCGCCCGCGGACGGGCTTCAGATAGGCGACGGCGGTCGAGCAGCGCCGTCCGTCCCGCGTGGTGGTCTGGTAGACGTTCGTGCCGGCCTGCTCCGGGCCGTTGAAGTCGGGATTGTAGGGCATGCCGTATTGCTGGCAGGCCTGCACGAAGACCTTCGCCATCTTCTGCGGAGACCGCAGGTTGGAGACGCCGAGCGGACCATCGGTATTGTGCCATTCGCCGGCCAGCGTATCGTTGCCCTCCGCCCGGAGGAAATAGGGTTGGACCTCCTTGAAGGACCAGCCCGGCGCGCCTTCCTCGCGCGCCCAGCGGTCGTAGTCGGACGGGTGGCCGCGCGTATAGACCTCGGCATTGATCGAGCTGCCGCCGCCGATGACGCGCGCCTGCGCATAGGCGATCTCGCGATTGTTGGCGTGGCTCTGGGGGACCGTCGTCAGGCCCCAGGTCAGCGGCCCGGCGGTCATCTTGGCGAAGCCGACAGGCATGTGGATGAAAGGATTGGTATCCTTGCCGCCCGCCTCCAGCAGCAGCACCCGGCAGGCCGGATCCTCGGTCAGCCGGTTTGCCAGCACGCAGCCCGAGGAGCCGCCGCCGACGATGACATAATCATATCCTTCCGTCATGATGCGCTCTCGTCAGGAAATCCAGGGAGCGCGCTGGCCGAGCTCTATGTGGCAGGACTTGATCTGCGTGTATTCCTCCACGCCGTAAATGCCGGTCTCGCGGCCCCAGCCGGATTGCTTGAAGCCGCCGATCGGCATTTCCGGCCCGCCGGTGATCGTGCAATTGATCCACGTGCGGCCGGCCCGGACGCGCCGCATGACATTCACCGCCTTGTCCAGGTTCTTGGTCCATATGGATGCCGCCAGGCCGTAATCGACATTGTTGGCGATGGCGATCGCCTCTTCCTCGGTCTCGAAGGGGATGATGCCCAGCACCGGCCCGAAGATCTCCTCGCGGGCGATCGCCATGTCGGTCGTCACGTCCGCGAAAAGGGTTGGCTGCACGAAATTGCCTGCCGGGCTGCCGGCTTTTCCGCCGCCCGCAACCAGCCGCGCTCCGGCCTTGCGGCCGTTCTCGATATAGCCGAGCACCTTGGCGTTGTGCTCCGGCGTGACCATCGCACCGACCTGCGTGTCCGGATTCAACGGATCGCCGACGCGTACCTTCGCAAGCTTGGCCGTCACCAGTTTCTCGAACGTTCCGGCAATCGATCTTTCGACAACGAGCCGGCTGCCGCCCACGCAGCATTGGCCGGCATTGAAGCACATGCTGAAGATCACGCCGTCGGCCGCGTCCTCGAGGTCGGCATCGGCGAAGACGATCTGCGGGTTCTTGCCGCCGAGTTCCAGCCCGAGCTTCTTGAAGTTGCCGGCCGACGCCTGCACGGCGCGGCGCCCGGTGGCCGTGGAGCCGGTGAAGGAAGCCATGTCGATATCGGGATGCTCGGTGATCGCCTGGCCAACCTCCGCGCCGAGCCCGGTGACGACGTTGAAGACGCCGGCGGGCAGGCCGGCCTCGGCCAGGATCTCGGCCATCAGGAGCGTGGTCGAGGAGGTGAATTCGCTCGGCTTGCAGACGATGGTACAGCCTGCCGCCAGGATGAATGGCACGCGCTCGGCCAAAATGAAGAACGGAAAATTCCAGGGCGTTATCAGGCCGACGACGCCGATCGGCTCGCGCGTCACCAGCCCCAGCATCTTGTCGCCGAGATTGTTGAACGTCTCACCATGCAGCATACGCGCAGCGCCCGCCGCGTACTCGTAGATGCCGGCCGCGCCTTCGACCTCTCCGCGCGACTGGCTGATCGGCTTGCCGGTCTCCAGTGTTTCAAGCAGCGCCAGCTCGTCCACCCGGGCGCGGATGCCCTGCGCCGCGCGGAGCAGGACCGCTGCCCGGTCGGCCGCCGCCTGGCCCGACCAGCGGCGATCCTCGAAGGCTTCGCGGGCGACCTTCACGGCGTGGTCGACATCGGCCTTCGTGCAGAGCGCAATGGTCGTGACCGGGATGTCGTGCGCCGGGCTGATGCGGTCGAGCGTGTCACGGCCGCCGGTCTTCACCCAGGCGCCGTCGACGAAGAAGCCGAAGGCACGGGGCTTGGCGGGCAGCGACGGGTGAGGGGTGCGCGTATCCATGATGGCTCCCGGTCTCCTGCTATTTCACGACCAGCAGCTTGCTGCGGTCCATGGTGACGGCGACCGCCGCGACCAGGATGAAGCCGAACACGATCTGCTGGGCGAAGACCGACACGCCCATGAAGGTCATGCCGATGCGCACGACCTGCACGATGAGCGCGCCGACGAAGGTCCGCCAGACCGAGCCGACGCCGCCGGTGATCGCGGTGCCGCCGACGATGATCGACGCGATCGCCGGCAGCAGGAACTCGTTGGCCAGGGTGGGAGAGCCGGAGCCGAGCCGCGCGGCCATGACGACGCCTGCCAGCGCGGCCAGGGCGCCCGACAAGGTGTAGGCGGCGAGCTTGATGCGGTCGACATTGATGCCGGACGCGATCACCGCCTGCTCCTGCGCGCCGATGCCTCGGATCAGCCGGCCGAAGGGCGTGAGCTGGAGGAGGATGCTGAGCAGGATCATGACGATGAAGCCGACCCATAGCTCGTGCGGGATGCCCAGTGTCTCGCCGACGGCCCAGGAAAGGTAGCGGGCGGAAAGATCGGGCGGAATGTTGATCGAGCGGGTGTCCGAGAACCAGTAGCCGGCGGAGAGCACCACGCCGCTCACGGCCAGCGTGGCGATGAAGGACGGGATGCGCAGCTTCGTCGACACGATGGCGCCGGCGAGGCCGGCGATCGCGCCGCCGAGGACGGCAAGCGGGATCGCGAGGATCCCCAACCGGGCGAGATAGGCGGCGAGGATGCAGCTTGCCATCGAGGCGACGGCCTGGATGGACAGGTCGATGCCGCCGATCATGATGACGAAGGTGACGCCTGCCGCCATCAGGAACAGCGTCATGGTGTCCGCGGTGACCTGGAGGAAATTGTTTATGGAGAAGAAGGTGGGATCGTAGGCGCCCACCAGCAGAACCAGCACGGCGAGGAAGATCACCGGCAGGTAGGTCTGGATCTGTGCCTTCATTCCGTCGCTCATGGCCTCACACCATATGTTCCACGAGGTCGACCTGCGTCGGCTTGCCGCCGGGCGGCGCGTCGAAAGTCGCGGTGATCTCGCCGTCGCGCATGACGAGGATGCGGCTGGACAGGCCGATCACTTCCTCCAGCGTATCGCCGAGCAGGATGACTGCAAGCCCCTCGGCCGTCATGTCGCGCACCAGTTCGTAGACATCCTCCTTCGCGCCGACGTCGATGCCGCGCGTCGGGTGGTCGAGGATCAGCACCTTGACGCCGGCGATGCGCCATTTGGCGAGAACGACCTTCTGCTGGTTGCCGCCGGAGAGGCCGCCGACCATGGCGTTGGCGGACGGCGTCTTGATCTTCAGCCGGTCGATCCAGGCCTTCGCGGTCTCTCTCTCGGCGGCGAAGTTCAGCACGCCGCCCGAGACATATTTGGGCAGCGCGGCGAGCGTCATGTTCTCCGCCACGCTGAATTGCGCCACCAGGCCCTCGATCTTGCGCTCGGCCGGCACCAGGCCGACGCCCTGCGCCGCAGCCTGGGGAACGGAGGTGAAGCGGACGCTCTTGCCGTCGACGGTCAGCGTGCCGCTGTCGGCCGGCATATGGCCGGCAAGGCATCGCGCCAGATCCTCGCGGCCGGAGCCGATGACGCCGGCGATGCCGAGCACCTCGCCGGCACGCAGCGTGAAGCTCACGTTCCGGAAGGCGCCGGTCCTGCCGAGGTTCCTCGCCTCGACGAGCACCTTGTCGGCCGGCGCGGCTTGCCGGGCCTCGCGGTAGTATTCGTTGTGAAGCTGGCGGCCGACCATGTACTGGTGCA
Organism: Hyphomicrobiales bacterium; assembly: GCA_017305925.1. Classification (GTDB taxonomy): domain Bacteria; phylum Pseudomonadota; class Alphaproteobacteria; order Rhizobiales; family Rhizobiaceae; genus Arvimicrobium. The sequence continues at coordinate 27,071 of JAFKJW010000181.1, forward strand.
TGTCCTTTTCGGTGGCGCCTTCGCTGGCGAATTCCTTGACCACCTTGCCGTCGCGCATGACATAGACGCGGTCGGTCACCACCAGCACCTCGTCCAGACGATGCGAGATGAAGGCGACCGAGGCGTGCTTCTTCAGGTCGGCGATGATCTCGAACAGCAACTCGACCTCCTTGCGCTCCAGCACGGAGGTCGGCTCGTCGAGCAGGATGGTGATGTTGCCGTCGATGCGGCTGTCGAGCGACAGCGCCTTGGCAATCTCCACCATCTGGCGGTCGGCGAAGGAAAGTTTCGAGCACGGCGTGCCCGGATGGATGTCGAGATGGACTTTCTTGAGCTCTTCGGCGGCTGCCGCGTTCATGCGGGCCTTGGAGATGAGACCGAAGCGCAGGAATTCCTCCTCGCGGCCGAGGAAGATATTCTCCGCGACCGTGAGCGAGGGCAGGATGGACTGCTCCTGGAACACCATGGCGATGCCGGTGTCGAAGGCCTGGCGGGGCGAAGCCAGCTTCACCGGCTCCCCGTTCACCAGCAATTGCCCGCCATCGGGCTGGTAGATGCCGTTCAGCACCTTGAGCAGCGAGGTCTTGCCCGCCCCGTTCTCACCGATGATGCCGCCGACCTCGTTACGGTTGATCGTCAGCGAGACGTCGTCGAGCGCCTTCACGCCGGGGAAGGATTTGGAGACGCCGCGCAACTCCAGCACGGGCGGCGCGGTTTGGGGCTGCGCGCTCATTTGACGACGGCCAGGCTGGAGCGGTCGAGGGCCAGCGAGACGGCCGCGATGATAAGCAGGCCCTGCACGCCCTGCTGCACGTAGGGTTCGATGCCCATAAGCACCATCCCGTTGGCGAGCACGACGACGATGAAGACGCCGATAACGGAGTTGACCACCGAGCCCACGCCGCCGGAAAGGGCCGTGCCGCCGACCACGACCGCGGTGATCGTCGTGAACAGGCGGCCCTGGCTGATCAGCGCGTGGCCCTGGCCGAACTGCGCGGCCGCCAGCACCCCGCCGAGCCCATAGAACAGGCCGGCCAGGACGAAGGCCAGGATGCGGGTGCGGTCGACCGGGATACCGGCGTGGCGGGCTGTCACCTCGTCGGTGCCGATGGCATAGATCCAGCGGCCGATGCGGGTGCGCTGCTGGATGGTGAGCGCGACGAGGAAGGCGGCGAGGGCGATCCAGACCGCCATCGGTATGCCGAGGAAGCGGCCGAGGGACAGCGAGCGGAAGACAGGATCGGCGATGCGCACCGTCAGGCCGCCCAGGACCGCGGTCGCGATGCCGAGTCCGGCGAAGCCGATGCCAAGCGTGGTCATGAAGGATGGCGTCTTGAGCCTCACATGCACGAAGCCGTTCAGAAAACCCATGGCGCCGCCGATCAGGATCGCAACGGGGGCCGCCGCCAGTCCGATTGAATAGGAGGTTATGTCATTGGCGACGAGGAGGCTGGCGACCACGGCCGTCATTGCCACCACGCCCTCCACCGACAGGTCGATCGAGCCCATGAGGATGATGAAGGTGGCTCCCATGCACAGGACCACGGGAATTGCCGCGGAGTTCAGCAGGCGGACGAAGTTGCCGACCGTCAGGAAGTTCGGGTTGAACAGGCTGACGAGCACGCAGAGCGCGGCCAGCACGGCAAGCGGCGCCCAGCGCCGCCATTGCTCCATATACCATCCGGTGCTCGCGGCCTTCGCCTGCACGGGCGCCTCCTCCTCATGACTTCGAGGCCGGACGGCGTCCGTCCGGCCTCAGCGTGCCTCGACCGTCAGCTGCGGTACTGGATCTGGCCAGTCACCTTGCCCCACAGGTCGTTGAAGTCGGTCTTCGGAGGGTTGCTCTTGAACTCGGCCGCGTTGGCCTTGGTCACGATGATGCCGGTGCCGTAGAACTCGCGATGTTCCTTGGGCTCCTTGGTGATGTCGATCTTGCCCGTCACGTGCGCGTAGGGGATCGCCAGGCCCATGGAGCCGGTCCAGAACGGATCCCAGGCGACCGTTCCGGCGAACTCGCCGGCTTCGACCGCCGATACGGCGGCGTCGATGCCGTCGATGCCGACCACGGGAACGGTGCCGGCCAGGCCGTTCTGGCGCAGGGCCTCGAGCGCGCCCATGCCCATGCCGTCATTGGCCGCGAACACGCCCTTGATCTGGTCGCCGAAACGCGTGACCCAGGCCTGGGTGATGTCGAACGCCTTCTGCTCGTTCCAGTCGGCCGGCTGGAAGTCGAGCAGCTTGACCTTGCCGTTTGTCTTGGCGATCGCATTGTCGAGGCCGAGCTTGCGTTCGATCGCCGGCACGTTGGACAGGATGCCGCCGAGCGCGACGATGCCGCCCTCGCCGCCAAAAGCCTTGAACAGTTCGTTGGCGATCGCCTCGGCGTTCGGCACGCCGTCGAACGACATGTGCGCGATGTAGTTCGGGTCGAAATCCCAGGGGTGCAGGTCGTCCGGCTTGTTCCACTGGGTGACGACGAAACCTCCGGCCTTCTTCACTTCCTCGACGATGACGCGCGCGTCAGGCGAGTCGTTGGGGTCGACATTGACGATCAGCTTGCCGCCGGTGCGTTGCAGCAGCGCCTTGATGTCGGAGATGCCTTTCTCGGAGTTTCCCTCCGTCACCAGGGTCTCGTACTTGGCGCCGATCGACTTGGCGAACTCCTCGCCGCCCTTGGCGAAGGTCGCGTGGTACGGATTGGCGAGCGAGCGCAGCGAATTGGCCAGCGTCCACGTCGCCTCCTGGGCGATGGCCGGACGCGGAAACGCGCTGCCGACGACGCCGGCCGCGCCGATTCCGGCGATCCCCTTGAGCAATGAGCGGCGATTCACCAGCGCGGCTTCGAGAGACGGTATCAGTTTTGCCATCGAACTTCCTCCCTAAAGACATTTTTGCACTAACTAGTTACTTCGTTATCGGATTTTTTCCGATCTTTCAAGAGGGCTTGGTTTCAGGCGGCAAACGTCTGCCGGCACGGTGCGCGACGGGCCAGCCCGACTGCGTCTTCCAATTGAAAGGATTGCGTTTTCAGGGATACCGGCTGCCTGGAGGAAAACGTCTCTGGACGGCACCGGAATCGCGATGTAACTGTCTGGTTATGTAAGCGCGGCTCTCAGGATGGGAGCGTGCACCTCCGAACCCGGCCAAAGGGGAGCCGAATGGCGCGATCGAAGAAGCGGCTGCCCGACGAGGCGCCTCGCGTCCGTGACGCCGAGGCCACGCAGCGGCGTATCCTCGCCGCTGCCAAGCGCGAGTTCGCGCGGCTCGGCCTCGGGGGGGCGCGGGTCGACGACATCGCCCTCAAGGCCAAAGCCAACAAGCGGATGATCTATCACTATTTCGGCAGCAAGGAGGGTCTGTTCCAGAGGGTGCTGGAGGACGCCTATCAGGATATCCGCGCGGCGGAGGCCAAGCTCGACCTCGCCGGCCTGCCGGCGGAGAAAGCGCTGGAGCAGCTCGTCCGCTTTACGTGGAAGTATTATCTCGATCACCCGGAGTTCCTGACGCTGGTCAACAGCGAGAACCTGCACAAGGCGCGGCACCTGAAGGCGTCGAAGAACATAGACGTGATCAACCGGCCGCTGCATGGGATGGTGCAGAGCATCCTGGACAGGGGCGTGCAGGAGGGAACCTTCCGGCCCGGAATCGACGAGATGCAGCTGAACGTCACGATCGCCGCCATCAGCTACTACTACTTCACCAACAGGTTCACCGGCGCGGTGCTCTACAAGAAGGACTTCATGACGCCGGAAACGCTGAAGGCGCGGATAGACTTCAACGTGGATACGATCTTGCGCCTGGTCCGCGCCTGACTTCCTCATTCTTGCACCTTGGGAGCGCGCGGCGATCCGAGCCGGCCCAATTCCCATAGCGGGATCTTTTAGGGGCGCGGGAACGGGCATCTCGGAGCTTGCAGCCTCGTTTGCGCCAACCCTGGAGTGCCGCCTGCGCCTTGAGGACGTCGTGGAAACGGTTCATGCTCATCCGACCCAGGGCGCGGGCCTTTCTGGAAGCGGCGCTCCGGGCGCCCGGTCGTGCCCTTCACGTCTGAGACAATCGGGCGGACCGGCGTTCCGCATCATGGTACGGCTGGAGGCTAGGATTTTCGAAGACCTCAGAGGCAAGAGAGTGCTCATCACCGGAGCTTCGTCCGGGCTCGGCCGCCACTTCGCCGGGCTTCTCGCGCGTTGCGGCTCGGCTGTGACCCTTGCGGCGCGGCGCAAGGCGGCGCTGGAGGAGGCCTGCGCACGGATCAGGCAGGATGGCGGCGTTGCCGGGGCGGTCGCCATGGACGTGACCGACAGCGCCTCGGTGTCGGGCGCGCTGGCTGAAGCGGGCGGGGACTTCGACATTCTCGTCAACAATGCCGGCATTTCCGGCACCGCGCCGGCATCCGGTCTCGAAGAGGCCGAGTGGGACCGCGTGCTGGACACCAATCTCAAAGGCACGTTCATCGTTGCGCAGGCGGTGGCGCGCGGCATGCGCGATGTGGGCAAGGGCGGGGCGATCGTCAACATCGCCTCGATCGTCGGGCATCGCGTCGCCGGCAATCTCAGCGCCTACGCCGCTTCCAAAGCGGGCGTGCTCCAGTTGACCAGGGCGCTGGCGCTCGAATGGGCCCGCGACGGCACCCGCGTCAATGCGCTCTGCCCCGGCTATATCGAGACGGACATCAATCGCGAGTTTTTCGCGTCGGAACCGGGCCAGAAGCTCGTCCGGCGCATTCCCCAGCGCCGGCTCGGCAGGCCGGAAGAGCTGGACGGGGCCTTGCTGCTGCTGGTTTCCGATGCCGGGAGCTACATGACCGGCTCGTCCATCGAGGTCGATGGCGGCCATCTCGTCTCGTCTTTGTGAGGTCCATCATGAATTTCGAAATTCCCGCCCGCGTCGAGGATTTCCGTGTCCGCATCGCCGGTTTCGTCGAGCGCGAGGTCCTGTCCCTGGAGGCCGACAGGGCATCCTACGATGCGCATGGGAACATAGCCCTGCCGCTGCTCGAAACGCTGCGCGCCAGGGCGCGCGCCGAGGGGCTGTGGTGCCTGCAGCTCAAGCCCGAAACGGGAGGGCAGGGGTTGGGCAGGATGGGCATGGCCGTCTGCTACGAGGAGATGAACCGCTCGATCTTCGGCCCGGTCGTGTTCAATTCCGCCGCGCCCGACGACGGCAACATGATGGTGCTGGAGAAAGCCGCGACGCCGGCGCAGAAGGAGCGCTGGCTGAAGCCCATCGTCGACGGCGCCGTCCGCTCCTCCTTCGCCATGACGGAGCCGCACCCCGGCGGCGGTTCGGATCCGTCCATGATGCTGACTACCGCGACGCGCAATGGCGACCGCTACATTGTCAGGGGCCGCAAATGGTTCATCACCGGCGCGGCAGAGGCCAAGCATTTCATCCTCGTCGCCCGCACCTCCGACGATCCCCGGCGCGGCCTGACCGCCTTCCTGTTCGATCGCGACCAGCCGGGCTGGCGGATCGACAGGCGTATCGACATCATGGGGCCGGAGGAGCATGGCGGCCATTGCGAGCTGGTCTTCGACGGGCTTGAAATCCCGGCCGAGAACATGCTGCTGAACGAGGGCGACGGGCTGAAGATCACCCAGATGCGGCTCGGGCCGGCGCGGCTGACGCACTGCATGCGGTGGCTCGGCCTTTCGAAGCGCTGCGTGGAGATTGCGCGCACCTATGCCGCCGAGCGTTTCGCCTTCGGCGAGCGGCTGTCGAAGCGCGAGAGCGTCCAGATCAAGCTCGGCGACCTTGCCATGCGCATCGAGATCGGACGGCTCTTGGTGATGAAGGCCGCCTGGGAACTCGATCGCGGCGGCTTCGCCCGCAAGGAAGTGTCGATGGCAAAGGTGCAGGTTGCCAATGTGCTGCATGACGCCGCCGACGTGGCCATCCAGATCAACGGCGCGCGCGGCTATTCGAAGGATACGGTGCTCGAATGGATCTACCGCTACGCCCGCCAGGCGCGGCTGGTGGACGGGGCCGACGAGGTGCACAAGATGGTGCTGAACCGTTTCCTCAACGAAGAGGGAAGCGGCTTCTGGCGCTGGAATGTCGAGGACGAGGGTTGAGAGGCGCATGATCGCGAGCGGTCGGGCTGGACGGTCCATGGCGGACTTCGACCCGTCGGCGCTCGCGTCGTTCCTCGACGGGTGCTTCGGCGCTGCCGGGATGCGGCTCGAACGGATCGGCGGGGGCCAGTCAAACCCCACCTATTTCGTCGATCATGGCGCACGCCGTCTCGTGCTGCGCAAGAAGCCGGCCGGGCCGATCCTGCGTGGCGCGCACGCCGTCGACCGGGAATACCGGGTGTTGTCCGCGCTTGCCTCCACCGACGTCCCCGTTCCCAGGCCCGTTCTTTTCCACGAGGCCGACCAGCCTCTCGGCACGCCCTTCTATCTGATGGAGCGGCTGGAGGGGCGCGTCTTCCACGATTGCGCGCTGCCGGATCTCGCGCGCGAGGAGCGCCGCGCGATCTATCTCGGCATGGCCGAGGCGATGGCGAAGCTGCACGCCGTGCGCCCGGAGGATGTCGGCCTCGGCGACTATGGCAGGCCCGGCAATTATTTCGAGCGCCAGATCGGCCGCTGGACGAAGCAGCTTCGGGATTCGACCAGCGATCCCGTTCCGGCGCTGGAGGCGCTGGCCGAATGGCTGCCCCGGCATCTGCCGTCGGACGACGGACAGGTTGCGATCGCCCACGGCGATTTCCGCCTCGGTAATCTCCTGTTCCACCCACGGAAGCCGGAGGTGATCGGGATCCTTGATTGGGAGCTCTCGACGCTCGGCCATCCGCTCGCGGATCTGGGTTTCTGCGCGATACCGTGGCATACGGCGCCGGACGAATATGGAGGTATTCTGGGGCTGGACCTCGCGGGCCTCGGGATACCGCGAGAACGAGAGTTTCTCGATCACTATTACGCCCACGCGGTGCCTACGGCGCAAATGCAGCCCTTTCATCTCGCGTTCGCGCTGTTCCGGTTTGCGGTCATCTTCGTCGGCATCGCGGACCGCGCACGCGCAGGGAACGCCGCAGGCGAGAACGCCGAAGCGATCGCGCCGCTCGCGCGCCGCTTCGCAGCAAGGGCGCTGGAGACAATCGAGCACGGCGGTCACGAGATGTTTGATCGCAGGCTTTGACGGGACATCCTTTCGTCCGAATCAAAGGATGCGCTACGGCGAAGAGGCGGCGGCTCGACCGTCGAAAGCAGGCCGGGAAGGGGAAGAGCTTCCGCGTCTGCCTGTCCGAGATGCATTGAGAGGAGATGCGCATGACGACCGTATCCGTTGCACGGCTTTCGAAAGACATGCAGTCGCATGCGCAGGAACTCGCCGAGAAGGCGGGGCTGGAGGCGCAGGCCCGGGAACGGCCGCCGGACGGCAACGATCTGCTTTTCTACCTCAGCGGAACGACGATGCCGATGGCCGCATTTCTGAAGGACCATGGTCTCTTCATGGACGGCGAGGGCCTGCATTTCGACCTTGCCCAATTCAGCGCCATAAGGGAAGTCGCAGCAGCTGTCATCAGCGAGCGCGAAGCCGGCAACCAGGACGGGACGTGGCAGCGGTTCGATCTCTCGGAGGACGAGGATATCGACACCAATGGCGGTTACATCCTGACCGCGCTTGCGGTTCTCGAACTGCTCTACGATCAAAAGGGTCAGCCGTCGGGTTGAACCCATCGAGCCGATCCATGGCGTTCCCGGCGGGGAACGCCGTGCGGGCCGTGCACCGGGAGTTCCCGTGAGGTTCCGGAACCGTGTCCGGCCTGATATATGCGCTATGACCTGCCGTGAGCGCATGCCATCCTGCCCTTTTCCGTCCAGCAATTCCGGATAGATCGCCCATGATCGCCAGTCTGCCTTCCCCAGTTTCCCAGTCGGTCGTCGGCCGGTTGACACGGGCGGCCATTTTCCTGGTGGCGACAATCAATCCCGGGTCGGAAGCGGAGGAAACGGTACGCGAACTGTGCGCCGATCTGTCCAGCCTGGTGCGCGCCGTCGGGTTCCGGAACCTCGAAGGGCAGCTTTCCTGTGTCATGGGCTTCGGCTCGGCGGCGTGGGACCGGCTGTTCTTTTCGCCGAGGCCGAAGGAGTTGCATCCTTTCCGCGAGATCCGCGGCGTCCATCATGCGGTCTCGACGCCCGGCGACATTCTTTTCCATATCCGCGCCGCCTCGATGGACCTGTGTTTCGAACTGGCCACGCATCTCATGGCGCGGCTCGCCGGCGCGGTCACCACCGTGGACGAGGTGCACGGCTTCAAGTTCTTCGACGACCGCGACCTGATCGGCTTCGTCGACGGCACCGAGAACCCTGTCGATCAGGCGGCGGTGGACGCCACCATCATCGGCGATGAGGATGCGGACTTCGCGGGCGGCAGCTACGTGATCGTGCAGAAATACCTCCACGACCTCGAGCGCTGGAACAAGGTGCCGGTGGAGGAGCAGGAGAACATCATCGGCCGCCACAAGCTTTCCGATATCGAGCAGCGCGACGCGGACAAGAAGCCTTATGCGCACAATGTGCTGACCAATATCGAGGAGAACGGCGAGCAGTTGCAGATCGTGCGCGACAACATGCCGTTCGGCGAGATCGGCAAGGGCGAGTTCGGCACCTATTTCATCGGCTATGCCCGTTCCCCGCAGCGCATCGAAAAAATGCTGGAGAACATGTTCGTCGGCAATCCGCCGGGGACATACGATCACCTGCTCGATTTCAGCCGGGCGGTGACGGGCTGCCTGTTCTTCGTACCGACCGCGGATTTTCTGGACAATGTCGCGCCGGAGCCGGTGAAACCGGCCGCAGCGCCGGACGAATCCCCACAGACCGACGATAGCCCGGCACAATCGTCACCGCGTGATGGTTCGCTTGGAATCGGATCCCTGAAGAAAGAGGCAGGCCATGAATAATCTCCATCGCGAACTTGCACCCATTTCCGACGCGGCCTGGGCCGAAATCGAGGAGGAGGCGACGCGCACGCTCAAGCGCCATCTGGGTGCGCGCCGGGTCGTCGACGTCGTCGGCCCGAAGGGGCTGGATTTCTCGACCGTCGGCACCGGCCATGTCCGGCAGATCGCGGCACCGGGCGACGGCATCCAGTCGGTGCAGCGCGAGGTCAAGGCACTGGTCGAATTGAGGGTTCCCTTCCAGCTTTCGCGCCAGCAGATCGACGATGTCGAGCGCGGGGCGGAAGACTCCGACTGGTCGCCGGTGAAGGAGGCGGCGAAAAAGATCGCCTTCGCCGAGGACCGTGCCGTCTTCGACGGCTACGCGGCGGCCGGCATCCAGGGCATCCGCGAAGGGTCGAGCAATCCCGGCGTCGCGCTGCCGGCCAGGGCGGACGGCTATCCTGCCGCCGTGGCGCAAGCCGTCAGCCAGTTGCGGCTGGCCGGCTGCAACGGACCCTACGCGCTGGTGCTCGGCGCGGATGCCTACACCGCCGCCAGCGGCGGCAATGATGACGGCTATCCGATCCTGCATCACATCGAACGGCTGGTCGACGGCGGCATTGTCTGGGCGCCGGCCATCCAGGGCGCCTTCGTGATGACCACCCGTGGCGGCGATTTCGAGCTGGATATCGGCCAGGACATCTCGATCGGCTATGCGAGCCATTCCAGCACGGAGGTCGCGCTCTATCTCCAGGAAAGCTTCACCTTCCGCCTGCTGACGACGGAGGCGGTGGTGGTTCTCGGATCGCAACAGGAGCAGCAGAAATAAGGGCGCCGCCAGGCCGCGGACCGGTTTCGGCCTGATGCGCGACCCTGAAGGATCTGTGGCCGATGACCAACGAAAGCGCGGTGTCGATTGCCGTACTCATCCAGGCCGCCCGCGCACTCGGCGATGGCGCGCTGGAAACCGCCCTCCGCACCATCGAGAGCCGGAACGAACGCCAGCGCAAATGGTTGTTCTCGCGTATCCGGCAGGCCGCGCCGCAGGCACTGACCGTCCCGTCCTGACAGTGCGGGAGGAAGCCATGCTTGAAGATCTCGATCTCGCCGAATTGCAGCGCCAGCCGCGTATCTCTCTCTATTTCCGCTATCCGCTGCTGTTGCGGGATTTCCACAAGCTTCAGGTCGAGGGCCGGCCAAGAGGCCACTATGCGGCAAAGCCGCTCTATGCCCGCCTCACGCCGCAGGGCAGGGTGGACCGTTCTTCCGGATACAGCGGCGAGGTGGCCGCGCTCTTCGTGCCGGACGAGGCGACGACGCCGGACGAGGCGGAACTCGTCCTTGCGCATATGGATTCGGGGCGTGTCGCTCACCCGAGCGGCCGTCGCAACTGGCCGGCGATCCGTGCCGCGGCCGAGCGCGGCATTCGGGAAATGCTTGCCGCATCGCCGTCTTCGAACGCCGATCCGGCAAGGCATTTCCTCGAGCGTTGACGGAAGAAGGGAGATCGAACGATGACGAAAAAATTCAGGGTCGGTGACCATGTGAGCTGGAATTCCGAGGCCGGGCGCGTGTCGGGAACGATCATCGCGATCCATACGCGGGACTTCGACTACAAGGGCCACACCCACCGCGCTTCCGAGGACGAGCCGCAATACGAGATCAAGAGCGACAGGACCGATCACATCGCTGCCCACAAGGGCGGCGTACTCGATCTTCTCTGACGGCTGGCGCGTGGACCTGCCGTTCTTCACCATCGGCCATTCCAACCGCCGTATGGAGGACTTCGTCGATCTGCTGCGGGAAGCGAAAATCGAGCTTCTCGTCGACATCAGGAAGATGCCGATGTCGCGGGCCAATCCGCAATTCAACAAGGACGCGCTGCCTGCGGCCCTGTCGGCCTTTCAGATCGCGTATGACCATATCGCGGCACTCGGCGGCCTGCGCGGAAAGCTGCGCGGCCTACCGGTCGACGTGAACGGGTTCTGGTCGAACGAGAGCTTTCACAACTACGCCGACTACGCGTTGTCGGAGCCGTTTCACGCAGGCCTCCAACGCCTGCTGGATGAGGGCAGCCGGCGGCGCTGCGCGATCATGTGCTCGGAGGCGGTCTGGTGGCGCTGCCATCGCCGCATCGTCGCCGACTACCTCATCGCCGCCGGCAGGAGCGTTTTCCACATCATGGGCAAGGGCCATGTCGAGCCGGCGCACCTTACGCCGGGCGCCGTCCTGCGCGACGACGGAACGATCGTCTATCCCGCCGAAGAACGGCCGGATTCCTGATGGCTGCCGGTCCGGCCCATGATTGCGTCATCGTCGGCGCCTTAGCCGCCGACGATCAGGCGCCGTTCCATTGGACGTCCTTGCGCTCAGGGGAAAAGCTCCTGCCAGCGCTGAACGACCCTGTGGCGCGTGGCGGCATCCATCTCCAGCATCACACCCCATTCGCGGTTCGTCTCGGGGCCGATCTTGCGGGTGGCGTCGAAGCCGGCCTTGCCCCCCAGCCCCTCCAGCGGCGAGGCGAAGTCGAGCTGGTCGATCGGCGTGCGCTCCGCCAGCATCAGGTCGCGCCCCGGATCCATGCGCGTGGCGAGCGCCCACATCACGTCCGGCCACGAGCGGATGTCGATGTCGTCGTCCACCACGATCAGCATCTTGGTCATGGAAAATTGCGGCAGCAGCGACCAGAACCCCATCATCACGCGCCGCGCCTGACCGGCATATTTCTTGGCGATCGCGATCACCGCGATCCGGTAGGAACAGGCTTCCGGCGGCAGCCACACGTCTACGATCTCCGGCATCTGCTGGCGCAGGAGCGGCTTGAACACGTCCAGCAGCGCGGTGCCCAGAACCGAAGGCTCGTCCGGCGCGCGGCCGGTGAAGGTGGTGAGGTAGCAGGCACGGTCGCGGATGCGCAGGCGCTTCAGCCGGAAGACGGGATAATGGTCCGGCGCGTTGTAATAGCCCGTATGGTCGCCGAACGGTCCCTCCAGCGCCGTCTCGGTCGGGGAAACCGTTCCCTCCAGCACGATCTCGGCGCTCGCCGGCACATGCAGCGGAATGGCGGCGCATGGCGCCAGCATGACGCGTCGACCGCTGACCAACCCGGCCAAGGCGAGTTCCGTCACGCCCTCGGGGGCCGGCATCACGGCGGCCAGCAGCGTCGCGGGGTCGGCTCCGATCACCACCGCCACCGGCATGTCCTCCCCGCGCGCCCGCCACAGCCGATGGTGGGCCGCACCGCCGCGCATCGGCAGCCAGCGCACGATGGCACGGTCGCGGCCGATGACCTGCATGCGGTAGACGCCGAGATTGTAGGTGCCCGGATCGTCCTCTCCCGGCGGGCGGGTGACGACCACGGGCCAGGTAATCAGCGGGCCGGCGTCGCCCGGCCAGCAGGTCTGCACGGGCAGCAGCGAGAAATCGGGGTCGGCATCTTTCCACTCCCGCGGCGCGGCGACGATCTTCGACCTCGTCTGGAGCGCGCTCAGCGCCGCGGGCAGCATCTGCCGCGCCTGCCGCAGGTTCCGCGGCGGCTGCGGCGTCCGCAGGAAGGCCAGGAGCGCGCCGAGCCTGCCGAGGCCGGGCACGTCCGTGCCCAGACCCCAGGCGACGCGCTCGGCCGTGCCGAAAAGGTTCGCCACCACCGGCAGGCCGGCGGCCGCGCCGCGCTGGTCCAGCGGCTGCGCTATCCGCAGAACGGGACCTGCGGCGGCGATCACCCTGCGATGGATCTCGGTGAGTTCCAGGCGCATCGAGACCGGTGCGGCGAGAGTGTGTGAAACGCCCCTGTCCTCCAGATAAGACAGGAACGTGCCCAGGCTGGGGAACAATGGCAGGCTGCGCTGGTGCATGAAGGATCCCCGGGCCGCTGGCGAATGATGCCACGGCCGGTCCGAACGCTTCATTGAGCTTGCGCAAACAGGGTGTTCAAACAGGCCGCTTGCCCGGCATGCATTCCTTGAAGAAACCGGCATTCGGGCAGGATCTGATCAGCCCGGCAATGTCGCCACCTCCTTCCAGAACGTCGCTGCATTCGCGGTGGAAGGGACAGGCAAGGCAGGTTTTGCGCGCCTTTGCCAGCACGGTCCCGTGGCATTTGCGGGCGGCTGCGAGCTGATCGACGCCCATCCGCTCCATCATGAGATCCAGAAGCGCGAATTGTCGCCAGACCTTCTCTGACTGCGGCCAGCGCCGCCTGTCCGACCGCACCGCGACCTCCCTGCGACCGTAGCCGTTGTTTTGATCCTATTCGGTATGGGGCGGCATTTGCATGTGTCCGGTCGCCGCGCCCGCTGCCGGCCGGCTTCGGCTCGCTGTTTGATCCAGAGCAAACTTCTCACGCGCGAAACCGCCTATCGTGGCGCGTCGACGACAGACCGGAGGCGCGAATGGTCACGGGAAACGAGGGGGGCAGCCTGCCGGTCTTCGCCCAACGCCTTCTGCCGCCCTTTGCGGGCCTGCCGCTCGGACCGCTGCTGACGCAGTCGCTGCGCTCGCTGGCGCGGCGCCGGCCCGGCCTGTTCGAGAGGCTGGGCGAGCACGGCACCGCGCGCTATCTGATCGACCCGACCGACCTGCCCTTCGCCTTCTGCGTGGTGCCGGACGGGACCGCATCGCGGGTGCGCGTCACCGGCAAGGGCGGCGCAGAGCCCTGCGACGTCGTCATCCGCGGCCCGATCCTGATGCTGCTCGGCATCCTCGACGGCACGCTGGACGGCGATGCGCTGTTCTTCCATCGCACGATTTCCGTCAGCGGCCGCACCGAGGCGGTGGTGGCGCTGCGCAATGCCATCGAGGACGCGGAACTGCGTCCCTCCGACCTGCTCGGCCTTCGTGGCACGCTGGCCCGCTTCGCCGATGCCGGCATCCTCGGCGGGCTCAGCGCGGTCCGCCATCTGGCCGCCGGCGCGCCGGCGCGCGAGGACGGCAGGGCATGAGCGGTTCCCTGGAACTGGTTTGCCCGGCCGGAACGCCGGCGACGCTGCGCGCGGCGGTGCAGGCGGGTGCCGATGCCGTCTATTGCGGTTTCCGCGACGAGACCAATGCCCGCAATTTTCCCGGCCTCAACTTCTCGCCCCGGGAGATGGCCGAGGGCATCCGCTTCGCCCACGGTCAAGGAGCCAGGGTGCTGGTCGCCATCAACACCTTCGCGCGGGCCGGCGATACGGACCCGTGGCGCAGGGCGGCCGACACGGCGGCCGAATGCGGCGCCGACGCCGTCATCGCCGCCGACATCGCCGTGCTCGACCACATGGCGTGCCAGCATCCCCGCACGCGCCTGCACCTGTCCGTGCAGGCCGCCGCCGCCACGCCGGAGGCGATCGGCTTTTATGCGAAGGCATTCGGCGTGCGCCGCGTCGTGCTGCCGCGCGTGCTGTCGGTCCAGGAGATCGCCGCCCTTAACCGTGCCATCGACGTGGAGACGGAGGCTTTCGTCTTCGGCGGGCTGTGCGTGATGATCGAGGGCCGCTGCTCCCTGTCGTCCTATGCCGCCGGCAGGTCACCGAACCTCAACGGCGTGTGCTCGCCGCCGGAGATGGTCGGTTACGACGAGGATGCGGGCGGCACAGCCGCGCGGCTCGCCGGCTTCACCATCGACCGCTACGAGCCCGGCGAGCCTGTCGGCTATCCGACGCTCTGCAAGGGCAGGTTCAAGGCCGGCGACAAGGCCGGCTACCTGTTCGAGGACCCGGTGAGCCTCAATGCCGGCTCCATGATCGTGGCGCTCAAGGCGGCCGGCGTCACCGCGCTGAAGATCGAGGGCCGCCAGCGCGGCAAGGGCTATGTCACCGAGGTGGTGCGCGCCTTCAGGAGGGCCGTCGATGCCGTCGAGCGGGGCCATGATCCCGCCGAGATCGACGGCATGCTCGCCGCCCTGTCCGAGGGCGGCCGCCAGACCGCCGGCGCCTACCGCAAGATCTGGAGATAGGCCGTGGCGCAGACCGGGCTGACCCGAATCGGGCTGACATTGGGGCCGCTGTTCTTCCACTGGCCGGCCGACCGGCTGCGGAATTTCTACAACCGCATCGCCGACGAGGCGCCGGTGGAGCGCGTCCATGTCGGCGAGGTGGTGTGCGGCAAGCGCATGCCGTTTTCCGACCCTGCCTGGCCGGAGATCATCGAACGTCTGGAGCGCGGCGGCAAGGAGGTGGTGCTGTCGACGCTCGCCGCCCCCGCCACCGTACGCGAGCGCCGCGCCATAGGAGAGCTGTGCGCGGACGGATGCCTGGTCGAGATCAACGACATCACCGCGCTGCCCGCGCGCAGCGGCCGGCCGTTCGTGGCCGGGCCGTTCCTCAACGTCTACAACGAGGCGACGGCGCATTTTCTCATGCGCCATGGGGCGGCCACGATCTGCCCTCCGGTAGAGCTCTCGCTGCAGACGGTCGGCACCATCGCGGCGGCATGCCCTGAGACCGAGTTCGAGGTTTTCGCGTTCGGCCGGCTGCCGCTGGCGCTCTCGGGGCGCTGCTACCACGCACGGCTCCACGGGTTGCACAAGGATTCGTGCCAATTCACCTGCGAACAGGATCCCGACGGCCTTGCCGTCGACACGCTGGACGACCAGCCGTTCCTCGCCATCAACGGCGTGCAGACGCTGTCGGCGCAGGTGCACGCGGTCCTGGCGGATCCGGCGGATCTCGTCGCGCTCGGCATCCGGCGCCTGCGGCTTTCCCCGCATGGCTGCGACATGGTGGAGGTGGCGCGGACCTACCGGACGCTCATCGAGGGGCGGCAGGATGCCGAGGGCGCCCGCTTCCTGCTTTCCTGCCTCGACCTGCCGGGGACCCTGGTGGACGGCTATGCGCGCGGAGAAGCCGGATCGCGGGCGGCCCTGCCGGCCTGACCGTCAATAGATGTTGCGGCAGCCTGTGCGCAACGCCGGGCACCTGAAGGCCATGACGCGCTCGCGCCCGGCGAATTCGGCGAGGCGGGCGACATCGCCCACCGCGACGGTGTTGTGGTGGAGGCGCACGCCGAGCGAGCGCAGCCGCTGGAAAGCGCGCGACAGGCTTTCCGGCTTCATGCCGAGCCTGCCGGCGATCAACAGCTTCTCGTACGGCAGCGCTATGGTGCACACCCCCCGCTCCCTCGGCGCGAGATCGACGAGGAAGGCCGCCAGCCGCTGCGGACCCGTGCGCGCCTTCAGTTCCTCGATCTGCTCGACCAGCCTTTTCAGATGAAGCGAGGTGGACGCCAGCATGGCAAGGCCGATCTCGGGCCTCGACCGGATAAGCTCCGTGATTCCGCGGGTCGGCACCGCCAGCAGGCGCGCATCGGTAACGGTCGCACCGCTGACGGGATAGTCGCCGCCCGTTAGGCAGGGCACTTCGGCAATCGAATCGCTGCGCTTGAAGACGCCGACCACCGCCTCGTCGCCACCTGTCGTCATGCGATAGAGCTTCACCCAGCCGTCGAGCACGAGATAAAAGGTGGCCGCAGGTTCGTCCTGCTCGAAGAGCGTCGAGCGGCGCGACAGCGCCAGAAGCTCCGACTGCGCCAGCAGAACGTCGAGCGCGTCGGAGGGCAACGCCGAAAACATCGGTGCCAGCCGGATCACATCGCGATCGTGCGGATCGATACGAAGTGTACCCATCGTTCCATCCTCCGCAGGCAGCAAAGCACGGATCGCGGCGAGGGACTTTGCGCGAACGCAACTCCATCGGCTGAAAAGCGCGCGGCGCCCTGCCGCAGGAGGCAGCTTGACTTCGGTCAAGTGGGTCGTTCGAGCGCCTCTGTTACACCTGACGGGACGTTTCCTTCAGGAGGACTGCGATGAGCGACCAGCCCGAACCGGAAGCCCGGCCCGAGAGGGTGCCCGCGATGCAGCAACTTCTGGACAACCCGTTCCTGCTGCTCTTCATCGGGATCACCGTTCCGACCGTCCTCTACATCGTCTGGGGCGTGATGGAAATCGCCTCCATCCCCGTCGCGCCCTGACAATCGGAGAACTGAGGCATGGCAATCTCTCCGCCCCAAAACCGGCTCTGGTGGAACGAACCGATCGAGCGTGTCGAAATCGGCTGGATCGTGGTCGCCTTCCTCTGGGGGCTGTTCATGTTCGTCTTCATGATCGCCTGGCACTTCATCGGCGGGCAGAACCTGTCCACCGAGACCTACCGGGTGACGCCGGCCGCCTATGAGAAAAAAGTGACGGACTTCGCCGAGAAGTACCAGGTGGGTGACGAGACCGGCACGCCGATCGTGCGGCCTCCGGCCGGTGAGGACGTCTACCTGCTTGCCCGGCTGTGGGAGTGGTGGCCGCTGCTGGAGCTGAAGAAGGAACAGAGCTACCGCATCCACCTGTCGTCGCTCGACTGGCAGCACGGCTTCTCGCTGCAACCGGTCAACATCAACATCTCCGTCCACCCCGGCTACGAGCAGATCATCACGCTGACTCCGACCCAGGCGGGCGATTTCGGCATTGCCTGCAACGAATATTGCGGCATCGGGCATCACCTGATGACCGGCCGCATCCGCGTCACCGAAGCCACCGAATAGATCGGAGAGGGACCATGGCCGCCATAGACGCTTCCCATTCCGGACTGTCGGCGGCCGTCGCCACCTTCCGCACCTGCCGCTTCACCGGGCTGAAAGTCGACATCGCCGCGCAGCGGCTGATCATGGTCAATGCGGTGGCGGCCGTCGTCTTCCTCGCCGTCGGCGGCCTGATGGGGCTCCTGGTGGCGCTGACCCGCTGGCCGGCGGTGCATCTCCTGCCTTCGGAGTGGTTCTATCTCATCCTCACCGGGCACGGCGCCAACGTGCTTCTGTTCTGGATCATCTTCTTCGAGATCGCGCTCCTCTATTTCGCCTCCGCGGTCCTGCTCGGCTCGCGGCTGGCCGCGCCGAAGATCGCCTGGGCCGCCTTCGTGCTGATGATGGTGGGCGCGATCCTGACCAACATCTACGTGTTCATGGGCGATTCCAGCGTCATGTTCACCTCCTATCCGCCGATGCAGGCGGCGCCGAACTTCTATCTCGGCCTCATCGTCTTCGCGGTCGGCGCGCTGATCGGCGTCGGCATCTTCTTCGCCACGCTGGTGGTGGCGCATGCCGAAAAGACCTATGAGGGTTCGATCCCGCTCGTCACCTTCGGCGCGCTGACCGCGGCCATCATCGCCGTCTTCACGCTCGCATCCGGCGCCATCATCCTCGTGCCCACCTGGCTGTGGTCGCTCGGCCTCATCGCCGAGATCGACCCGCTGATGTACAAGGTCGTGTGGTGGGGGATGGGCCATTCCTCGCAGCAGATCAACGTCGCGGCGCATGTGTCCGTCTGGTATGCCATCGGCGCGCTCACCATCGGCGCCAAGCCGCTGTCGGAGAAGGTCTCGCGCACCGCCTTCCTGCTCTACATCTTCTTTCTCCAGCTCGCCTCCGCGCATCATCTGCTCGCCGATCCGGGCATGAGCGCCACCTGGAAGATCGTCAACACGTCCTATCTGATGTATCTCGCCGTGCTCGGCTCGCTGATCCACGGGCTGACGGTGCCCGGCGCGCTGGAAGCGGCGCAGCGGCGCAACGGCTTCACCAAGGGCGCCTTCGAATGGCTGCGCAAGGCGCCTTGGGGCAACCCCGCCTTCTCCGGCATGTTCCTGTCGCTGGTCATGTTCGGCTTCATCGGCGGTATCTCGGGCGTCGTGCTCGGCACCGAGCAGCTCAACCTCCTGATGCACAACACCATCTACGTGCCCGGCCATTTCCACGGCACGGTGGTGGCCGGCACGACGCTCGCCTTCATGGCGATGACCTACTACGTGCTGCCGCTGATCTTCCAGCGCGACGTGATCTGGCCGAAGCTGGCGCGCTGGCAGCCCTATCTGTTCGGCGTCGGCGCCGGCGGCATCTCGCTGTTCATGATGGGAGCGGGCACGCTCGGCGTTCCGCGTCGGCACTGGGACATCACGCTGACCGACTCCATGCATCCGTTCGACCTGCCCTCCGGCGGCTTCCTGATGATGGGGCTGAACGGGATGGCGGCGGTGATCGCGGCGGCCGGCGGCATCCTCTACATCCTGATCACGGTCGGCACGGTGCTGTGGGGCAAGCGCCTCGACAAGGGCGAGGCGCCGCTCACCTTCCCGCTGCACAAGCAGGCCGCGACGGTGGCCGAGTATGGCAGCCATGCGACAGTGAAGCTGCCCGGGACCATCATCCTGGTGTCGGTCTTTTTCCTGTCCTTCGTCCTCTACTACTTCGTCAACTGGAAGTACCTGTCGGAAATCTGGCTGCTGCGCTGACAGGAAACCGGAGGGACACGCCATGCTCGCCGCCGCCCGGATCGTCGTCACGCTCCTGAAGCTCAGGATCGGAGTCGCCATCGCGGCGAGCGCGCTGGCCGGGCTCGCCGTCACTACCGGAGAGCCGGCGTCGGCCGGCAGGATCGCGGCGCTGACGCTCGCCGTGCTGGGGGCGGCAGGGGCGGCGGGGGCCTTCAACCACTATTACGAGCGCGACGGCGACCGCATGATGGCGCGCACCGCCGGACGGCCCTTCGCCAGCGGGCAACTGAAGCCCGGCGCGATATGGCCGGTGACGTTCGCGGCCCTGCTCGGCGCCTCGATCCTGCTCGCCTGGGCCTCCGCCGGCACGGTCGCCGCGCTCCATGTGTTTCTCGGCGCGGTGACTTACGGTCTCGTCTACACGGTGTGGCTGAAGCGCCGCACCGCGTGGAACATCGTCGTCGGCGGGCTCGCCGGTTCGTTCGCGGTGCTGGCCGGCGCCGCGGCGATCGACCCCGCGCCGCAATGGGTGCCGGGCATCCTGGCGGTCGTGCTGTTCCTGTGGACGCCGCCGCATTTCTGGAGCCTCGCCGCGGCCAAGGCCGGCGACTACTCCGCCGCCGGAGTGCCGATGCTGCCGGAGATCACGCCCGAACGCGAATGGACGCTCGCCATACTGAGCTATACGGCGACGCTCGCGGCGTTGTCGCTCGCCCCGCTCTTCTTCGGCATGGACTGGATTTACGGGGTATTCGCAGCGGCCGGCGGCGGCTGGTTCCTGTGGAAGAGCTGGAGGCTCTACCGAGCGCCGTCGCGCAAGGCGGCCATGGCGAACTTTCTCGCCTCGCTGGTGCAGCTCCTGCTGCTCGTCACCGGGATCTTCCTCTCCAAGCTTGCGGAGTGAACGCCGTGCGCGGGCTTTGCATGGCGGGTCTTTTCCTCGCTTGTTTCGCAGCCGGGCCCCTTGCTGCGGCAGTGCGTGTCGACCCGGCCGAGGCGCTCGAGCGGAGCGAGGCGGCGATCGGCAACACCGTAGGCGACCACCGCCTGCTGCTCTCCGACGGCCGTACGCTGACGCTGTCGGAACTGAAGGGGCGGCCTTTGGTGCTGAGCCTGATCTACACGAGTTGCAGCACGGTCTGCCCGATCGGGACGGAGAGGCTGAAGGCTTCCGTCGCCGAGGCGCGCAAGGCGCTGGGGGGCGAGGCGTTCCAGATCCTGACGCTGGGTTTCGACGCGCGCAACGACACGCCGCAGCGCATGCGGGCCTTCGCCGTCGACCACCATATCGACCGCGATCCGCTCTGGAGCGTGGCGAGCGCCTCGCCCGCCACGCTGGATGCGCTGCTGGGAGAGGTGGGGTTCAGCTATGCGGCCGCCGCCGGCGGGTTCGAGCATGTCGCGCAGACGACCATCCTCGACGCCGAGGGCCGTGTCTACCGTCAAGTCTATGGTGACGATTTTCCGCTTCCCGTGCTGGTCGAGCCGCTGAAGGAACTGGTGTTCGGCGTCCGGGTCAGCTCGTTCACGCCGGCCGCGCTGGCCGACCGGCTGCGTTTCCTGTGCACCGTCTACGACCCCAAGTCGGGCCGCTACCGCATCGACTACGGCATCTACATGGGCATGGGGGCTGGTGCGCTGTCGCTGATCGCGATGGCGTGGGTGATCGTGTACCTGTGGCTCGGCATCCGCCGGGCGGAACGGGCGAGAGGATGAGCGGGGCCGCCGCGGGAAACAAGGGCCGGGCCAAAGACTGGCCGCTGCTCCGTCACGCCAAGGCGGGGCTGCGACGCGTTTTCGATGTCCTGGAGCGGGGCGCCGAGCGGCTGTTCTCGCCGGCGCTCAATCCGCTGGCGCAGATCGGCGCGCTCTCATTCTTCCTGTTCTGGATCGTCGCGGTCAGCGGCATTTACCTCTTCATCTTCTTCGATACCGGCATCGTCGACGCCTATTCCTCGGTCGAGTGGATCAGCGGCCCGCACTGGTATCATGCCGGGGTGATGCGCTCCTTCCACCGCTACGCCTCCGACCTCATGGTGGTGACGGTCGCGGTGCATCTGCTGAGGGAATTCTCGCTCGACCGCTATCGTGGCACGCGCTGGTTCTCCTGGTTCACCGGCATCCCGCTGATCTGGTTCCTCTACATTTCCGGCATCACCGGCTACTGGCTGGTGTGGGACATGCTGGCGCAATATGTGGCGCTGGTTTCGGCCAAGCTGCTCGACGTCTTCCCCATCTTCGGCGAGCCGCTGGCGCGCAACTTCCTGACGCCGGAGCACCTGTCGAGCCGCTTCTTCTCGCTGCTGGTGTTCCTGCACATCGCCGTGCCGCTGATCCTGCTGCTCGGCATGTGGATCCACATCCAGCGCATCTCGCGGCCGAAGGTCAATCCGCCGCGCCTGCTCGCCGCCCTCATCCTCGCGGCGCTGCTGGCGGTCTCGCTGTGGAAGCCGGCGGTGAGCCAGGGGCCGGCCGACCTGACGCGCGTGCCGGTGGAGGTCGGGCTCGACTGGTTCTTCCTGCCGCTCTATCCGCTGGCGGAATCCTGGGGCGCATGGAGCCTGTGGGGCCTGATGGTCGGCGTCTCGGTCATGCTCGCCGCCATGCCGTGGCTGCCGCCGTTCCGGCGGGCGCCGGCGGCCGAGGTCGACCTGCCAAACTGCAACGGCTGCACCCGCTGCGTCCAGGACTGCCCCTACGAGGCGATCCGGATGGTGCCGCGCACCGACGGCGAGCCGTTTCCGCGCCAGGCCGAGGTCGATGCCGACCTTTGCGTCGCTTGCGGCATCTGCATGGGGGCGTGCCCGTCCTCGACGCCGTTCCGCCACGTCGAGGACCTCAAGACCGGCATCGACCTGCCTGGCCAACCGCTCAGCGAAGTGCGCGAGGACGTGATCGCCGCCTCTGCCGGACTGACAGGCGACCGCCGCATGCTGGTGCTCGCCTGTGAGCATGGCGCCGGCGGCGGCGATGTCGGAGGCGTCGTCACGTTCCCCTGCGCGGCGATGGTGCCGCCCTCGCTGATCGACTTCGTCCTGAGCAAGGGCCTCGCCGATGGCGTCCTGGTGGCCGGATGCAGCGAAAGCACCTGCTACAACCGGCTCGGCGTCGAATGGACGAAGCAGCGCTTCGCCGGAGCGCGCGACCCCTATCTGCGCAAGCGCGTGCCGCGCGAACGGCTCGCCACGATCTGGGCCTCTCCCTTCGAGAATGGGCGCTACGAAGCCGAAAAGGAGGCGTTCGCCGCACGGCTCGCCACACTGGATGCGGTCGGCCCCGGGCCGGCGGCGGAAGAAAAGGGCAAAGTCCGCCAGGAGGCGGAAGGATGAGGGAAGCGCTGAAGATCGCGGCTCGCTTCGCCGTGCTGGGGCTCGTCTTCATGGCCGTGGCGGCGTTGTCCAACCGGCCGCTTCACCGCAGCCTGCCCGAAGATGCCGGCGTGCTGATGCTCTCCTTCAGCCATGGGGCCGACCGCAAGGCGGCCTGCCGCAAGGCGACGCCAGAGGAACTGGCCAAGCTGCCGCCCAACATGCGCCAGCCGGAAATCTGTCCGCGGAACCGGCCGTCGATCCGGGTCGAGTTCGACATTGACGGCAAGCGCATGTTCGAGGCGGACGTGCCGCCTTCCGGGATCGCCGGCGACGGGCCGTCGCGCGTCCACCAGCGCTTCGTGCTGACGGCGGGGAGTTACGACGTCGCCGTGCGCATGCGCGAGCGGCCGGACGGCGATTTTGCCTGGCATGCCGAACGGACAGTCCGGATCGATCCCGGTGCGAACCGCGTGATCGATTTCCGCGCCACGGCCGGGGGCTTCGTCTTTCAATGAGGCTTGCCGTGATCGGCCGGATTCCGGACGGCTCTCCCTAAAGTTTGGCGGCGCATCGGGCCAGGATGTCGAGATACCCCTCGACCTCCCAGGCGAAGCGGCCGATGAACAGCCCGTCTATGTGGGGGCAGGCGATGAGTTCTTCGCAATTCTGCGAATTGACCGACCCGCCATAGAGGCAGGGCACGCGTCGCCCCAGCACGGACTGAGCGGCGGCCGCGATCTCCGCCTGCCGCGCGTCGGCATAATCGGACGTCGCCGGGATGCCGTTGACGCCGATCGCCCAGACCGGCTCGTAGGCGAGCAGGATGGGTGCCGTCCGCTGCCGGGGCGAAAGCCTCGACAGCGCCCCGCGTACCTGTCTGTCGAGCACCTCGCGGGCGCGGCCCGCCTCGCGCTCGGCGAGCGTCTCGCCGATGCAGATCAGCGGGATCAACCCATGGCGGATGGCGGCCTCGGTCTTCAGGCTCACGGTCTCGTCTGTTTCGCCGAAATGCTCGCGGCGCTCGGAATGGCCGAGCTCGACGATGTCGAGGCCGCAATCCGTGAGCATCGGCGGCGAAATCTCGCCGGTCCAGGCGCCCGCGTCGGCCCAGTGCATGTTCTGCGCGCCGACCTTGACGGTCGTGCCCTTCAGCATCGCCTTGACCTCGCGCACCGCGGTGAAGGGCGGGATGATGAAGCGCTGGATGCGCGGGTCGACGGCGGCGTGCGCGAGCAGGCCCTCGGCGAACGCGCGCCCCTCGGCCAGCGTCTTGTTCATCTTCCAGCTCGTACCGATCCAGACCTGCGGCGTGCCAGTCATGCAACGAAGCCTCTTCTCGTTGGTCAGCGATCAGGGCTGTGGCCCGATTGCCGGTTTCTATCTCAATGCGGTCAGCAGCCGCCAACTCAAATCGAAGCGCCGACCATCAAATCGCCGAAGGGGATCGAGAGTAATGTTGCCAGTGATTGGTAAACTGAGTATACCACATAAGACCATCGTCACAAATATCTCGCGAGGACCCCATGATTACGATAGCCCTTTTCGGCGCCGGTGGAAAAATGGGTTACCGGCTGTCGGCCAATCTCAAGGGCTCGGCCTATGGGGTGCGCCATGTCGAGACGAGCGAAGTCGGCCGCGCGCGGCTGAAGCAGGGCCTCGGTTTCGATGCCGTCGCTCCCGACCAGGCCCTCGTCGGCGCCGACGTGGTCATCCTGGCCGTGCCGGACACGCTGATCGGCAAGGTATCGGCGGGGATCGAAAAGGACCTGAAACCCGGCATGATGGTGATCGTGCTCGATGCGGCGGCGCCCGCCGCGGGGCACCTGCCGAAGCGGCCGGACCTCACCTATTTCATCACCCATCCCTGCCATCCGCCGCTGTTCAACGACGAAACCGACATGGCGGCGAAGAAGGACTATTTCGGCGGCATCAAGGCCAAGCAGCACATCGTCAGCGCGCTCATGCAGGGGCCCGAAAGCGATTATGCCAGGGGCGAGGCGATCGCCAGGACGATCTGGGCGCCGGTGATGCGCTCGCACCGCGTCACCGTCGAGCAGTTGGCGATGCTGGAGCCGGCATTGGCGGAGACCATGTGCGCCTCCCTGCTCGTGGTAATGAAGGAAGGCCTCGAGGAGGTCGTGCGGCGCGGCGTCGACCGGCAGGCCGCGCTGGATTTCCTGCTCGGCCACATCAACGTGCTCGCCTCGGTGATCTTCGAGGAGCGCGAGGGGGCCTTCTCGGACGCCTGCAACAAGGCCATCGAGTTCGGCATCCCCGCGCTGATGCGCGACGACTGGAAGCATGTCTTCGAGCCGGACGAGATCGCGGCGAGCATCCGGCGGATAACGTGACGGCAGAAGAGAAATAATGATTAACTCATAATATCAGTCTGGTTAGCTGGAACCGTTGAAGAGTGCCGCTCCGGCCGTGTTCGGAGGCAAAGCAGGGGCTGCGCCTGTGCGCCGGCAATCTGGGAGGATTGAAATGAAGATATCTCGTATAACGGCGCTGGCGGCCTTTGCCGGCATGCTGGCGCTCAGCGTTGCCGCGCCGGCCTATGCCGCCGACCTCATCGCCATCATCACGCCGTCACACGACAATCCGTTCTTCAAGGCCGAGGCCGAAGGCGCGGATGCGAAGGCCAAGGCGCTCGGTTACGGCACGCTGGTGCTCGTCCATGACGACGATGCCAGCAAGCAGCCTATCCGGCGACGAGAGAGAGTTTCGAACTGAACGCGATCGCGGCGGCCGTGCCCGGCGGCACCTCGATGGCAGGCGGGCGCGGCACGATCGGCGGCACCATCGTCGGCGCCTTCGTCATCGGCATCCTGTCCGATGGCCTGGTGATGATGGGCGTGTCGTCCTTCCGGCAGATGGTGATCAAAGGGCTGGTCATCATCGTCGCCGTGGTGGTGGACTAGGCGCAGTGGCGACTCCAGCAAAAGGTGACGCTGATTCAGATGGCGAAAGCCGGCTGACGGGAGAACCGGATACCATGAAGGAATTGCGCGGCGGGCTGATCGGCTGCGGCTACTTCGCCGTCAACCAGTTGCATGGCTGGCGCGACGCCAGAGGCGCCGCGATCGTGGCGATCTGCGATCGCGATCCGGAGCGGCTCAGGATCGTCGGCGACCAGTTCGGCATCGAACGCCGCTATGCCGATGCCGCGGAGATGCTGCGGACTGAAAGCCTCGATTTCGTCGACATCGCGACGACCGTACAGACGCACCGGCAACTGGTCGAACTCGCCGCGTCGCATCGGGTTCCGGTCATCTGCCAAAAGCCGTTCGCGCTGTCGCTGAGCGACGCCAGGGCGATGGTCGCGGCGTGCGAAAAGGCCGGCGTGCCGCTGATGGTGCACGAAAACTTCCGCTGGCAGTCGCCGATCCAGGCGGTGAAGCGGATCATCGAGGCCGGCGACATCGGCACGCCGTTCTTCGGCCGCATCTCGTTCCGCTCCGGCTATGACGTGTTTTCCGGTCAGCCCTATCTGGCGACGGGCAAGCGCTTCATCATCGAGGATCTCGGCATTCATATCCTCGACATCGCCCGCTTCCTGCTTGGCGATGTCGAGACGCTGACCGCCCGGACCCGGCGCGTCAATCCGCACATCGCCGGCGAGGATGTCGCGACCATGCTCCTGCAGCATGAGGATGGCGCCGCTTCCGTCGTCGATTGTAGCTATGCGACAAGATTGCCGGTCGAGCCGTTTCCGGAGACGCTGGTCGAGATCGACGGCGACGAGGGCACGATCAGGCTCGGCCAGGGTTACAGGTTGCAGGTGCATGGGCGCGGGGGAACGGTGACGCGCGATGTCTCGCCGCCGCTTCTGCCCTGGGCTTCGCGCCCGTGGCACAACATCCAGGAGAGCGTCGCGCTGATCGAGCAGCACTGGTCGGACTGCCTGCGCGACGGCCGCGAACCGGAGACGTCCGGCGCTGACAACCTCAAGACCTTCGCGCTCGTCGAAGCCGCCTACAAAAGTGCTGCAGACGGCAACACCGTCAGGCTGAGGGAACTGCTCGGCTGATGCACGGCAAGTCTGTCCCCGCCGGGACGCGGGAGACGGTCGAAGGCTCCGCCTATGACGGGTTGGCGGCCAGCGTGTAGAGCGCGCGCGACCGTTCGAGGTGCTTGATCATCGCCGCCTCGGCCTTTTCCGGATTATGGGCGGCGATATGCCCGATGATCTCCTCGTGCTCGTCGAGCGTATATTTTTCCTTGCCTGTCCAGATCAGCATTTCGGTGTGGTATTCCTTCAGCCAGCTCAGCATCGCTTCGCTGACGGCTGCGTAGATGGGGTTGCCGGAAATGTCCGCGATCGCGTTGTGGAACCGCATGTCGGCTCCGATGAAGGCATCGCTGTTTCCACGCTGCGAACGCTGCTCGGCCAGGATGTCCTTCAGCCGATCGATATCCTCTTCCGTCGCCTTCTCCGCCGCCTCGCGCACCATGCCGCGCTCGAAGAAGATGCGCGCGCTCTTCAAGTGCTCCAGCGAGTCCTTCGAGGAGGCCAGCATGATCTTCGCCGCCGTATCGACCTGACGAAAGATCGAGCGGGCGCTGAGCTGCAGCACCTTGGCGCGCTCGCCATGCGAGATCGCCACCAGTCCCATGTTCGCCAGGGCCTGCATGGCCTCGCGTATGGCGGGACGACCGACGCCGAAGCGCTCCATCAATTCGCGCTCGGAAGGCATCTCGTCGCCCGGCTGGAGCTCGCCGCTGGTAATCAGCCGCTTCAGGCGCGCGAACACCTCATCGGACAGCTTGCGCCTGACGATCGGTTCGGAAACGGCCATGCAACTCTCCAGTCCGGTGGCCGGAAATCTGTACCCGCCGAACCTGGCATCGACAATCCGGCCCTACGCAATTTCCACTTGCGCCATTCAGATGCTCATTATACCAGTTAATATGGATAGTAAAAGCTCGCCCCGAAGCTCCCGATGATCGTTATCACATACCTTCTCGAGACGTCCGGCAGCGTCGAGGCGCTGGCCGCTAAGATCGCCAGCGACCAGTCCACCGGCACGTTCGTGCCGGTGCCGGGCGAGACGGAGGAATTGAAGAACCGTGCTGCCGCGCGCGTGCTGGCGATCCGTCCCATGGACCCCGTGCCTGTGCCCTCGCTGCCGCAGGACGGGCTGGCCGGTCCCTTCAACCGGGCGGAGGCCGACATCGGCTTTCCCTTCGACGCCGTCGGCACGGACCTGTCCGCCCTGATGACGATCGCCATCGGCGGGGCGTATTCGATCCGCGGCCTGTCCGGTATCCGCGTGGTCGGCATGAAGCTGCCGGATGAGTTCCGCGGGGTCTATCCCGGACCCCAGTTCGGCGTCCCGGGCACCCGCCGGCTGACCGGCGTACACGGCCGGCCGGTCATCGGCACGATCATCAAGCCCGCGCTCGGCCTGCGCCCGCCGGAAGCCGCGGTGATCATCAAGGAACTGATCGCTTCCGGCGTCGACTTCATCAAGGACGACGAAAAGCTGATGAGCCCGGCCTATTCGCCGTTGTCCGAACGGGTGGCGGCGATCATGCCGCTGGTGCTCGACCACGAGCAGAAGACGGGCAAGAAGGTGATGTATGCCTTCGGCATTTCGCACATCGACCCTGACCAGATGATGCGCAACCACGACCTCGTCGTGAAGGCGGGCGGCAACGCCGCCGTCGTCAACATCAACTCGATCGGCATGGGCGCGATGGCCTTCCTGCGCAGGCGCAGCCGGCTCGTGCTCCATGCGCATCGCAATGGCTGGGACATTCTCACGCGCCATCCCGGCCTCGGCATGGATTTTTCGGTCTGGCAGCAGTTCTGGCGCCTGCTCGGTGTCGACCAGTTCCAGATCAACGGAATCGGCTCGAAATACTGGGAGCCGGACCAGTCCTTCGTCCGTTCGTTCAAGGCGGTGACGACGCCCCTGTTTTCGCCCGAGGATTGTCCGATGCCGGTCGCCGGCTCCGGCCAGTGGGGCGGCCAGGCGCCGGAAACCTATGCCCGGACCGGCCGAACCGTCGACCTGCTCTATCTGTGCGGCGGCGGCATCGTCAGCCATCCATCGGGGCCTGCGGCCGGGGTCGTCGCCGTCCAGCAGGCCTGGCAGGCGACGGTGCAGGGGATTCCCCTTCAGATCTACGCGCAAAGCCATCCCGAACTCAGGCAGGCAATCGAGAAATTCGGCCGCGACGGGAAAGGCGCCTGATGCCGCAAGACGCCACCGATCTGCCGGAATTGCTGATCAGCTACTATGGTGACGACCTGACCGGGTCGACCGACGTGATGGAAGCGCTGGAGCTCGGCGGTGTTCCGACGGTGCTTTTCACGGCGCTGCCGGACGAGGCCCTGCTCCGGCGCTTCGCGCATTGCCGGGCCATCGGGCTGGCCGGGACCAGTCGCAGCCAGACGCCGGCGTGGATGGACGAGCACCTCGCGCCGGCCTTCACCTGGCTGAAGAGCCTCGGCGCGGCGCTCTGCCACTACAAGGTCTGCTCCACCTTCGATTCCAGCCCCGGGATCGGCAATATCGGCCGTGCCATCGAAATCGGCCGCCGCGTCTTCGCCCAGGCCAGCATGCCGGTCCTCGTGGGTGCGCCGCAGCTCAAGCGCTATACCGCCTTCGGCAATCTCTTCGCCGGCTTCCGCGGCGAGACTTTTCGCATCGACCGTCACCCGGTGATGAGCCGCCATCCGGTAACCCCGATGCACGAGGCCGATCTGCTCCGGCATCTTTCGGCGCAGACTGCGCTGAGAGGCGGCCTCGTCGATATCGCGCAGCTTGCCATGCCGTCGCGAAGCGGGATCGTCGACAGGGTATGTGCCGACACGGAGATGTTCCTGCTCGACGTCGACAGCGCCGAAACGCAGCGTCTGGCCGGCGCCGAGATCTGGCGCCTGCGCGAGGCATGCCGCTTCGTAGCCGGATCGTCGGGCGTCGAATATGCCCTGCTTGCGGCATGGCAGGCGGCCGGCATTGCACCGGCACGCCAAGGCTCTTTCAGCGCGGGCGCGGCGGATCGCATCGCGGTCGTGTCCGGCAGCGTCTCGCCGACGACGGAGCGGCAGATCCGCCACGCGATCGCGAACGGCTTCACGGGTGTTCCGCTCGATCCGGTGGCGCTGATTTCGGAGAGCGCGGAAAAGGCAGCCGCCGATGCGCTGGCCGATGGCAACGAGACGCTGGCTCAAGGCCGCAGCGTCATCCTCTACACGGCACTCGGAACGTCGGCGGATCGCGGCGCGGAGATCGACCGGCAACCCGGAGCGCGGCACGAGCTCGCCCGTATGCTCGGCCGGATCCTGAAGGGCCTCGTCTCCGCCAACGGCCTCGGGCGCGCCGTCATCGTCGGTGGCGACACGTCGAGCCACGCGCTCGGCGAACTCGGGATAGAGGCGCTCACCATCAGGATGCCGCTCGCGCAGTCGCCCGGCTCGCCGCTCTGCGTCGCGCACAGCCGCGAGCCGGCGGTCCACGGCCTGGAGATTGCCCTGAAAGGCGGGCAGATCGGCACGGACGGCTATTTCTCGTGCATTCGAGCAGGAAAAAACGAATAGGCCGGCCCTGCCGGAACCGGTGGCCGGCGCCGACCGGCGAAGCTCATTCGGCCTGCGAAACGACCTTGCCGGCGTTGAGGATTCCTCGTGGATCGAAGAGTGCCTTGATCGAGCGCGCAAGCTCCTGCTTGACCGGATCGGCATGGCGCTCGTAGGCGGCGCGTTTGTCCAGGCCGACGCCGTGCTCGGCCGAGAACGATCCGCCGATCTCGCGCAGGCCGGCATAGAGCACATCCTCGATCGCCCTGTAACGCTCCGGGTCCGGGCCGTCCGTATTGATCGAGATGTGCAGGTTGCCGTCGGCCAGATGACCGAACACGTAGGGCGCGTAGCGGGCGTCGATCGCTTTCAGGTCCTTGCCGATGCGGGCGACATAGGCGTCGATCGCGCCCGCCGGAACGGACACGTCGAAAGACGGCGGGTGGCCGTGCGCGCGCTCGATCTGCCAGGTTTCCTCCCGCAGCCGCCAGATAGTTCTTGCCTGTTCCAGCGAGCCGGCGACGAGCGCGTCGATGATGCCGGCTTCCTCCCAGATGGCGGAAAGACCGTCCTCCATCGCCTTTGCGGCGGCCTCCGGCGTGTCGGCGTCGAGTTCGAGCAGGAGCAGGCAGGGCGCGTCGAGCGGCAGCATGCCCGGTTCGAAGCCCAGCCATCGACGCATGGCGTCCGCGTAGCCATGCCACATGATCTCGGCCGCGGACAGGTATGCGCCGGCCCTGCCAAGGAAATGGCCGACGATGCGTTGTGCGCTGGCGGCGTCGGCGATGCCGACCAGAGCGGTCGCCGATGCGCCGCCGGCCGCAACCAGCCGTATCGCCGCGCGCGTGACGATGCCCAGCGTGCCCTCGGCGCCGACGAACAGATGCTTGAGGTCGTAGCCGGCGCTGGTCTTGAGCACGCGGGTGAGGTCTCGGAACACGCGTCCGTCCGGCAACACGGCCTCGAGACCGAGCAGGCGGTGGCGCATCGTGCCGTTGCGGAAGGCCATGATGCCGCCGGCGTTGGTGGAAATCATGCCGCCGATGGTACAACTGCCGCGGGCGGAGAGGTCGATGCCGGGATCGAGTCCGTAGGCGGCCGCGGCCTCCTGCAGGGCGGCGAGAGGCGTGCCGGCCTGCACGACGGCGACCCGCGCGAGAGGGTCGATCTCCTCGATCCGGTTCATCGCGCCGAGATCGCAGATGATCTCGCCGGCCGCCGTAGCCGCGCCCCCGGCCAGACCGGTGCGGCCGCCCTGCGGCACCAGCCTGAGGCCGCGCGCGGCGCAGAAGCCGACCAGCGCCGCCACCCCTCCGGTGTCGGCGGGGCGTACCAGCGCGGCTGCCCTGAAATTGCGGGAGTCGACCCCCGGATCGCGAGCCGCCAGCTCGTCTTTGCCCCACACGGCCGCCCTGCCGGCGAGTGCCTTCAACGCCGCGATAAGCTCTGCCTGCTCGTTCACGTCAGTCATCCGCCGTCAGCCTTCAGGTCCGCCCGCGTGCGCGCCGGTAGACGATGCGGGCCGTCAGCACCGTCACGGTGATCAGGATCAGGATCACCGAGATGGCGGCGATCGCCGGATCGATGTTGTCGCGCAGTCCCATCCACATCAGGCGCGGCAGCGTGATGGCGTTGACGCTGGTGATGAAGAGCGTGACGCCGATCTCCTCCCAGGACAGAACGAAGGAGAGCAGCCAGGCCGTCGCGATGCCGAACCTGATGTTGGGGATGATGACCTTGGTGGCGCGCTCCCAGGTGGAGGCGCCGAGGCCGCGTGCGGCGAGGTCGATGCGCCGGTCCACCTGGCTCAGCGCCACCAGGATCAGCACCACGGCGAAGGGCACCGTCACCACCACATGGGCCAGCACCACGCCCGGCCACGTGTCGTAGCCTATGGCGCCGGCGAAGCCCGACAGCGAGGTCAGCAGGAAATAGATGGTGATCGCCGACACCACCGGCGGCACGATCATCGGCAGCAGCACGAAGCCGACCAGGGCGGCGGCGAAGCGCGGCCGGAACATCCAGATGCCGAGGCCGAAGGCGAGCGCCAGCAGCGTCGCCAGCGTGCTGGAGACGATGCCGACGCGAAGACTGAGCAGGATGCTGGCCAGCCAGCGCGGATCCTCGACGAGGGAGCGGTAATGGCGCAGCGACAGCGCCCCCGTCGGCATGGACAGCATGCGCGCGGGCGTGAACGAGACGGGCACCACGGCAAGCAGCGGCATCAGCAGGAAGACCGCTACAGCAAGGGCGGCCAGCAGGGCGACGGGTCCGGGACGATAGCCGCTCATCTCAGCCCGCCATCTGCGCCGGCTTCAGGTAGCGGAACAGCGCCGCCGACAGGAGGCCGACGATCACCACCAGCGTGATGCTGATCGCGGCGCCCAGCCCCCAGTCCGGGCTCTGGAAGATGCGCAGATAGACGAGCTCCGCCACCATGACGCTGCGGCCGCCGCCGAGGATCGCCGGGGTGACGAAGAAGCCGAGCGCGAAGACGAAGACGATCAGCGCCGAGCCGATGACGCCCGGCATGGTCATGGGGACGAAGATCGACCAGAAGATGCGCGTGCGTCCCGCCCCCATGCCGCGCGCCGCCAAAAGCACGCGCTCGTCGAGGCTGCGCATGGCCGAGGCGATGGGGAACACGGCGAAGGGAATGAGGAAATGCGTCATGCCGACCACGACGCCGAACTCGTTGCGCACCAGCATCAGCGGCTCGCTCAATATACCGGTGGCGCGCAGCCAGGTGTTGATGAGGCCTTGATTGGACAAAAGCGCCACCCAGCCGAAGGCGCGCGTCAGCACCGAGATCCAGAACGGCACCAGGATGCAGTATTCCGCCGCAAGCCGCTGGCCGGGCGTGCCGCGCACCCAGACATAGGCGATCGCGTAGGCGGCGGCGACGGAGGCGACCGTCACCAGCGCGCAGATGCGGAAGGTGCGCACGAACACCGACTGCACCAGCGGGTCGGTGAGCAGCGCGCCGTACTGCCCGAGCCCCGGCTCGGGCAGCGTAACACTCCATTTCACCACGCCCAGGAAGGGGATGCCGTAGGCAAGCCCGAGGAAGACGAGCAGCGGCGCCAGGAGCAGCGCCGCGCCGGGGTGGATGGAGCGGCCCAGCATGCGCCCGGCGCTCAGGCGGAGATGATCTTGGTGTACTCGTCGAGCGCCGGACCGTAGTTTTCGGAATACCAGGGCATGTCGAGCGCGATCTGCTTCTTCATGTTGGCGGGATCGACCGGGTTGAAACGCTTCTTGTCATCGGGGATGAGCGCGTCCGCCGCCGGATTGGCCGGTCCCTGCCCGAGCATGTCGAACATCACGAGCTGCTTTTGCGGATCCTGCGCGCTGGCGATGAACTTCATCGCCGTGTCGCGGCCGCCGGGATTGCCCTTGATGACGGCCATGGCGCCGGGCGACAGCAGGCCCTGGTCCCAGATGAACTTGATGCGGCCGCCCGAATCCTGCTCGATCAGCGAACCGCGCGTGGACCAGATGATCGCCATGGACGCCTCGCCGTCCAAGAGCAGCGACTGGCTTTCCGAGCCGCCGCCCCAATAGGCCACGACGTTCTCCTTGAAGGCCGCGATCTTGTCGTGGGCGCGCTTCAGGTCGAGCGGGTAGAGCTTTTCGGGCGCCACGCCGTCGCCGAGCAGGGCGGCCTCCCACATGGCGCTGCCCCATTTGTAGAGCGAGCGCTTGCCGGGGAACTTCTTCACGTCGAAGAAGTCGGCCATGCCGGTCGGCGCCTGGTCGCCATATTTCTCCGAATCGTAGGCGATGACGTAGGAGAAGAAGTAGCTGGAGGCGGCGTAGTCCCAGCCGAAGCCCTCGCGCATCTTGCCCTTGTCGACCACATTGTAGTCGATCTCCTCCATCATGCCCTGCTTGCCCAGCGTGATCGCCGAAAAGGGATCGGCGTCGACGATGTCCCAGCTCGGCGCACCGCTCTTGAACTGGGCGATGATGGCGCCCTCGGTCGGCCCCGAGCCGTCCTGCTTCACCGGGATGCCGGTCTCCTTCTCGAAGGGCTGGCCATAGGCCTTGTCGTAGGCGGTCACGGCGTCGCCGCCCCAGTTGACGAAGACGAGCTGGTTGGCCGCGGCCGCCGCGTGCGTGGCCCTCAGCGCCAGCGGCGCGCCGGCGAGCAGCATGGCGGCGAGCTGCGTGAAGCGGCGGCGGCTGATCTCGCCGCGCTTGACCCTCTCGGCGAGGATGTCCAGGCAGTCTTTCTGAAAGGCTTCGTTCATGGTGCTTCCCCTGTTCGCTTTTTTTGCCCTGTTTGTTTCGAATGCGTCTGTCCCGCGACGCCCGCCGCCGGCTCCTATCCGGAGGCCGGCAGCAGGAAACCCCTGTCCTGCGGCCAGGTCAGCCACACGCCGCCGTCCTCGCCGAGCGCCTGCCGCGCCGTTTCCGTCGGCACCGAGACGGTCACCTTCGCGCCGCCGCGGGTCGTCAGCTCCAGCCGGGTCGCGGAGCCCAGATAGGTCGAGGAGGTGGCGGTCGCGGCGATGCCGTTCTCCTGCGGGCCGGGTTCGCGCGCGATCGACATATGCTCGGGCCGGATCGCCAGCAGCGCGTCCGTCCGCGCACCGCCACCTGCATTGCGCAGCGCGATTTCGCGGTCCTCGCAGAGACCCCTGACGCCGTCGCCGGCCGGGCGGACATCGCGCAGCGGCAGCATGTTGATCTCGCCCAGAAACTCGGCGACGAAGCGGTTGCCGGGGCGCTCGTAGACCTCCTGCGGCGTGCCCACCTGCAACAATTCGCCATGGTTGAAGATGGCGACGCGCGAGGACAGCGCCAGCGCCTCGCTCTGGTCGTGGGTGACGAAGACGAAGGTCGTGCCCGTCTCCTCGTGCAGGCGCTTCATCTCCGCCTGCATCTGGCCACGCAGGCTCTTGTCGAGCGCCGAGAAGGGCTCGTCGAGCAAAAGCACGCCGGGCTCGAAGGCGAGCGCGCGGGCCAGCGCCACGCGCTGCTGCTGGCCGCCGGAAAGCTTCGACGGCAGCTTGTGCTCGTGCCCCTTCAGGCCGACGCGCTCGACCATTTCGGCAACGCGGCGCCTGATCTCCTGTTCGGGCTTGCGGCGCACCTTGAGCGGGAAGGCGATGTTGGCCTCCACGCTCATATGCGGGAAAAGCGCATAGCCCTGGAAGACCATGCCCGAGGAGCGGCGCTCGGCCGGCTGGTCGGTGATGTCGACGCCGTCGCTGAACAGACGCCCCTCGCTCGGCGCCTCGAACCCGGCGAGGATCATCAGGAAGGTCGTCTTGCCGGAGCCGGAGGGTCCGAGCAGCGTCAGGAACTCGCCGCGGCCGATGTCGAGCGAAAGATCCTTCAGCGCCTGGAACGAGCCGAAGCTCTTGCCGATCCCGACCGCCCTGATCTCCGCTGCCCGTCCGGCGTGCTGCATGGGCTGAAAGCCTCTCCTCTCACAGGGAAGCGTAGGCGCGGGACCAACTCACGGCAACCGAAATATTTTCGCCGTATCGGCAAATTCGATTCACCTATCCATAGGCGCCCCGCGCCTCGGCGGCCGCGTCCGCGAGGCTGGAACACAGCCAGTCGCGGAAGGCGGGCAGAACCGGATGATCGGCCTTGGCGAGATCGACGACCAGATAATAGGAGCGCGGCGCGCGGATGGCGATGTCGAAGGGCCGCACCAGCCGGCCCTCGGCGAGCGCCTTGCGCCCGGTGAGCTCGTCGCCCATGGCGATGCCCTGGCCGGCGATCGCCGCGGAGAAGACGAGGTTCATGTCGGAGAAGACGATGCCGCTCGCCGGGTCGGCGTTCTCCACCTTGGTCAGCGACAGCCAGCGCGCCCAGTCCTCATGGTCGCCGAGATGGAGGAGGTTGGTACGCAGCACGTCGGCCGGGCGCGACAGGCCGCCCAGCCTGTTGAGCAGGCTCGGGCTGCATAGCGGCGTGAACTGCACGTCGCACAGGAGCTCCACGCCGCGGTTCGGCCAATTGCCGTCGCCGAAGGCGATGAAGGCGTCCGCGTCCGGGCTGGAGACGTCGTCCAGCCGCCGCGGGGTCAGGATGGACAGCGAGACGTCCGGATACATGTCCTGGAAGGCGGCGATGTGCGTGCACAGCCACAGCGAGGCGAAGCCCGGCGTGCAGCTTACGCGAAAAGAGCCGCCGATCCCGCCACCGCCGTACTGCGCGCCGGCGTCGCCCAGCATGGCGAGCGCCTTGTGCACGTCATGCGCATAGCGCCGCCCGCGCGCGGTGAGCGCCACGCCCTTGCCGACCCGCTCCAGAACGTCGAAGCCGAGCTCGCGCTCCAGGAGCCGCAACTGGTGGCTGACGGCGCTGCGCGTCAGGTGTAGCTCCTCCGCGGCGCGCCACACGCTGCCGTGACGGGCGAAACTGTCCAGCGCGCGCAGCGCCTGTGTCGATGGAACCCGCACGTGTCTGTCCGTTCCGGTGAATGGAATTTGCAGGAAATGGTAAAACATATCACTTTTTGCGCAAGTGTTTCACTGGTTTCCTCGGACACCGAGCATCCACCATGAAACGGCCGACGACATGACGACCAAAGCCGCCGAGGAAACCGCCACGCGCTGGGTGGACGAGAATGCCGCCACGCTTTCGCAATGGACGAGCGCGATCTGGCACAAGGGCGAGACGGCGTGGCGCGAATACGAATCCGCGGCCTGGTATGTGGGGCGCCTGCGCGCCGCGGGCTTTGCGGTGGAGGAAGGCTCCGGCGGCATGCCGACCGCGTTCGCCGCGGAATGGACGAACGGCGACGGCGGTCCGGTCATCGCCTCCTATGCCGAATACGACGCCGTGCCGGGCAATTGTCAGGCCGCGAGCACCGTCCGGGAGCCCCGCGCGGGTCTCAACGAGCATGCCGGCGGCCATACCGATCCGCATTCCGCGCTCGGCATGAGCGCCTTCGGCGGGCTGCTTGCCGCCAAGGCGGCCATGCAGGCGCATGGCATTGCCGGCACGCTGAAGTTCTTCGGCGAGCCGGCCGAGAAGGTGCGCGGCTCCAAGCCGATCCACGCGGCCAAGGGCTATTATGACGGCCTCGACGCCATGATCTCCTTCCACCCCTGCTACATGCTGCCGCTCTGCAACACGGTGAACTGGGACACCCATTGCGGCGCGGCCTATGCGATGGTCTACCGCTTCGTCTGCGACGAGCCGGAAAGCTGGCTGAAGCGCGCCGACGGCCTGCCCATCCCGCAGGCGCACAGCGCCGTGCGCGCGCCGGGCGCCAACGATGCGCTGTTCTTCATGTACAATGCCTCCAAGGCGCTGCGCGATTCCATGCTGCCGCATATGGGCGGCTGGTCGATCAGCGAGGCGATCTTGACGGCGGGGCAGGCGACCGCCGACAACCTGCCGGCCCGCCTTGCCGAAATCCAGTACATCATCCGCGTGCCGACCGTGGAGATGGCCGAGCAGGCGACGCTGATCCTCGACCGCAACGCCGAAGCCGCCGCCAGCCTCGCCCATTGCCGCTGGGAAAAGATCTGGGTGTCGAAGTCGCGCCCGGGCCTCGCCAACCACGTCATGGCCGAGCTGGTCTACGGCAAGCTCGCCGCCGTCGGCGCGCCGAAATGGGGCGAGGATGCCAAGAAAATCGCCCGCGAGATCCAGTCCAATCTCGGGCTGAAGCCGATGGCCGAGCCGTTCCTGCCGGACTGCGAGACGCTGGTCACGCCGCAGGAGGCCGAGCGCATCCTGCGCCGCGACCTGCCGCCCTCGCAGGTCAACTACACCTCGGACGACTATACCGACATGTGCTGGCATGCGCCGACCGCGCGCCTCTACATCGCCCGGCCGATGCTGTCCGGCCCCGCCGGCTATGCCTACCCCGACTGGGTGATGAACGCGCTGGGCGGCATTCCCGAGACCATCGACCCGATGACGATGTGCGCGGCCAAGACGGTCGCCCATTCCATGCTGGAGCTTTTGCAGAACGCCGAGTTGCGCGCCGCCGCCCGCGAGGAGTTCGAGGAGCGCACCGGCGGCGGCATCGGCGGCACGAAATGGATCGCGCCGCTCTGCGACTACGAGGCGCCGGTCGGCCTGCGCTGGCCCGAATACGTCACCACCGCGCGCGGCCGCGAATGGTGGATCCCGACCGCAGGCTACTGACAGGTAAAGCGGATGCGCAGTCTCTACGACCACCGGCCCAGCCATGCGGCGCGCAGCGCCTTTGCCGACCTCGTGCTCGTCAACGGCCGCATCTATACCGGCGATCCCGGCCTGCCCTGGTGCCAGGCGCTGGCGGTGGCGCGCGGCCGCATCGCGGCGCGCGGCGAACGCGCCGGCGTCGAACACCTGATCGGTGCGCAGACGAAGATCGTGGACCTCGGCGGGCGCTTCGCCATGCCGGGCCTCTACGACATGCACACGCATCCGGATCTCGCGCTGGCGCCGCGCTATGCCGGGGACCTCGACATCGGCATCGTCGATCCGACGCCCGACCAGGTGCGCGACGCGGTGCGGGCCTATGCGGCGAAGCACCCGGAACGCGAATGGATCTACGGGCAGTATTTCGTCCGCTACACCTTCCGCCAGGCCGGGCTCGTGCCGGGCCGGGAGTGGCTGGACACGGTGATGCCCGACCGGCCGTTGGCGCTGCTCGACCGCATGTGGGGCACCATGATGGTCAACAGCGCGGCGCTTGCCCGCGCCGGCATCGGCCCCGACACGCCCGACCCGGCCAACGGCTATCTGGAGCGCGACCCGGTGAGCGGCGAGCCGACCGGCCTCTTGATCGACGGCGCCTATGCGCTGATCCACGCGGCCATGCCGCCGACGCCGGTGCCGGTGCTGCGCGCCGCCTATCGCGACGGCGTGCGCTACCAGTCGGCGCGCGGCGTCGTCTCCACCAAATACGTCCATGTCTGCGAGAACCGGCTGAACGCACTGCAATCGCTCGACCAGGCCGGCGAGCTGACGCTGCGCGTCGAGGCGGCGATCAGCTGGCAGGACGACATCTTCCCGGTGCGCCGGCGCTGGGAGCTCTTGGCCGGCGAGCGCCACTACTACCGCTCCGCCCGACTCAACGCCAATGCGGTCAAATTCCATTTCGACGGCACGGTCGAGCCGCGTTCCTCCTTCCTCATCACCCCGTGGGACGGCGGCAATGCCGGCTGGGCGGGCAAGCTCAACCTGACGCCCGAGCATCTCGCCGACATGATCTGGGACATGGACCGGCAGGGCATACGCGTCATCGCCCACTGCACCGGGGACGCCGCCTCCGACACTTTCCTCGACGCGGTGGAGGAAGCGCGCCGCAGGCCCGGCGGGCTCGGCGTGCGCCACCAATGCGCGCATTCGACCATCCTGCACGGCTCCAACCTCGCCCGCTTCCGCGACCTCGGCGTCACCGCCGAGTTCTCGCCGGTGTCGTGGTATCCGTCGAAATTCGTCTCCGGCGCCCGCTCCGGCTACGGGCCGGAGCGCCTCAAGCGGGCCTACAACATCAAGGGCGTGCTGGAGGCCGGCGGCGTCGCCGTCGTCGGCACCGACTGGCCGGTCAGCCCGCTCGACCCGTGGATCGCGCTGGAGACCCTGGTGACGCGCGCCAACCCTTGGAGCGAGGTCGAGGGCCGCTTCGGCGAGCCGATTTCGCTCGCGCAGGCCATCGACGTGATGACGAAGAACGGCGCCTGGGCGATGGACATCGAGCATCAGGCGGGTTCGCTGGAGGTCGGCAAGTCGGCCGACGTCATCGTGCTAGACCGCAACCTGTTCGAGGTCGAGCCGCAGGGCAACATTCATTCGACCAAGGTGGATCTCACCTTCATGCAGGGGCAACTCGTACATGATCGGCTGAACGAGAATTCCGAGGCAGTCTGGCGCGGCGAGGCGCCGTCCCTGTGGTGACGAAGGGCGCCGTTCCCGTCACCGTGATCGGCGGCTTTCTCGGCGCGGGCAAGACGACGCTGGTCAACCAAATCCTTTCCGGCACCCACGGCTTGAAGGTCGCCGTGCTGGTCAACGATTTCGGTGCGGTGAACATCGACGCGGCGCTGATCGCCTCGGCAGAGGGCGGCCTCTACAACCTTTCCAACGGCTGCATCTGCTGCGGCCTCAGCCAGGGTTTGGTCGAGCAGCTCGAAGAGCTTCTCGCTACCCGCGCCGAGATCGACCACATCGTCATCGAGGCGAGCGGCGCGGCCGATCCATCCAGAATCATGGACACGGTGCGCTATGCGCGCTTCTCCGGGCGCCTGCGCGCCGACGCGGTCGTGGTGGTCGTGGACGCCGCAGGTTTCGAGGAGGCGATCGCCGCCGCGCCCGGCCTGGCGCAGGCGCAGATCGACGCGGCCGACCTCCTGGTCCTCAACAAGGCCGATCTGACCGGACGCGAAATGCTCGACGCCTGGCGCGCACGCCGGGCCTTTCCGGACACGCGCATCGTGGAAACCTCGCAGGCAAAGGTCCCTTTCGATATTCTTTTTGCCGGCCAAGTATCGGCTCCCGGCCCGGTTTCGGCTTTCTCCGCCGAGCCCGCCCACGAAAAGGCGGTCAGCGCGGCATGGCGGCATGACGGATCCGTCGACCTGAAATGTCTGCAAAGGGTGCTTGCTGGCCTGCCGGCCGCCATCTACCGCGCCAAGGGCTTCGTCCATTCAGGCGACGGCCGATATTTTGCCGTGCATGTCGTCGGCTCGCGGCTCGCCTTCGAGCCGATGGCGCGGGTGCCGGAGGGGCTCGATGCCGAGAACGTGCTGGTGCTCGTCGGCTTCGGCGAGCCATCGCCCTTCGGGATCATCCTGGCCGCGCTCGACGCCTGCACGGCGCCAGCCACTGTGAACAGGGCTATCCGACCGTAACGCGATACGATCGTATTGCAGAAAACGTCCTCGTTGCTCCTGCGGTCCAACGGCTCGGAAAGGTTCCGCTGAATGCTGCCAGAGCTCGGAAGGTAAAAGACCGGCCGTCGAGAGACGCGCGGCGGCATTGCCGCCGGCCCTGCTCCTTCTGCGTATCGACGGCAAATCGCCCGTCGAATATGTTGCGTGCGATTCTGAAGGGGCCTGGTACGGCGTTTCGCCCGGCTGCCCGTTCGCCACCCGCCCGCCGCCCTTCAAGACATTGCTGCCTCACGGAGTTCAGCGCGATGACCGTCCCCGCCATCCGATCCATCCATCCGCGCCGCATCTGGGACTCGCGCGGCAGGCCGACGGTGGAGGTCGAGGTCACGCTGACCGACGGTGCGGTCGGGCGCGGCATGGCGCCCGCCGGCGCCTCGCGAGGAACGCGCGAGGCGGTCGACCGCCGTGACGGCGGCGAGCGCTTCGGCGGGCTCGACGTGACCGGAGCGCTGAAAAGCGTAAGCGACGAGATCGCGCCGGCGCTGCTCCCGCTCGATCCTTTCGACCAGGGCGGGATCGATGCCGCGCTGGTCGCGCTCGACGGCACCCCCAACAAGGCGCGGTTGGGCGGCAACGCGACGGTCGCGACCTCCATGGCGGTGTTGCATGCGGCAGCCGCGAGCCGCAGCCTGCCCTTGTGGCGCCACCTCGCCGGGGACGCGCCGGTCCGCGTTCCCCTTCCCGAAATCCAGATCTTCGGCGGAGGAGCGCATGCCGGCCGCCGCACCGACATCCAGGATTTCATGGTGATGGCGCCGCGGGCGGAAAGCTTCGCGCATGCGCTGGAGATCACCGCTGAAATCTATCAGGCCGCCGGCGCGATCATGGCGGAGCGGGGGCTGCTTCAGGGCGTGGCCGACGAAGGCGGCTGGTGGCCGGCCTTCTCCTCGAACGAGGAGGCGCTGGACACGCTCGTGCGGGCCATCGAGAAGGCCGGATACGTGCCCGGCGAGGATGCCTTCATCTCGCTCGACATCGCCGCATCGGAGTTCGGCCGCGACGGGCGCTATCGTCTCGGTCTGGAAGGCCGGGAACTCGACCGGGACGGCATGGCGCAGTACCTGCTCGGCTGGTGCGCGCGCTATCCGATCCTGTCGATCGAAGATCCGTTCGCGGAGGACGATCCCGCGGGGCTGCGCGCCTTCACCGCCGCCGTCGGCGACAGGATCCAGGTGATCGGCGACGATTTTCTGGTGACCAATGCCGGCCTCGTCGAGACGGCCGCCAAGGAGGGAACCGTCAACGCCGTCCTGGTCAAGGTCAACCAGGCCGGCACCGTCAGCGAGGCGCGGGCCGCCTGCGAGGCCGGCAGGCGCCACGGCTTCGGGACGATCGTCTCCGCGCGCTCGGGCGAGACGGAAGACGTCACGATCGCCCATCTCGCCGTGGGCTGGGATGCCGGGCAATTGAAGGTCGGCTCCTTCGCCCGTTCCGAACGCATGTCCAAGTGGAACGAAATCCTGCGCATAGAGGAAGCGCTCGGCCGCGCGGCGCGCTTCGCCGGCTTCGGGGCGCTGCCGTGAAGAGCGCTTGCCATGGCGCATCCTCTTATATCTTATCGTTGCCGGTTCGAGGCGCCATCCCCGCAATAGCCGGCGCCT
This sequence comes from Hyphomicrobiales bacterium, assembly GCA_017305925.1. Classification (GTDB taxonomy): domain Bacteria; phylum Pseudomonadota; class Alphaproteobacteria; order Rhizobiales; family Rhizobiaceae; genus Arvimicrobium. The sequence continues at coordinate 69,492 of JAFKJW010000181.1, forward strand.
CGTCGAGAGGGCGTAAGGCGTCCCGTCTGCAAGCCGAGGTTTTTCCATGCCTTTCAACGAACGTTCCAAGCACATCACGCAGGGGGTGGCGCGTTCGCCCAACCGGGCCATGTACTACGCGCTCGGCTACGAGAAGGGCGATTTCGACAAGCCGATGATCGGCATCGCCAACGGCCATTCCACCATCACGCCCTGCAATGCCGGGCTCCAGCCGCTGGCCGACGCCGCCACCTTCGCCATCAAGGCCGCCGGTGCCAATCCGCAAATGTTCGGCACGCCGACCATTTCGGACGGCATGTCGATGGGCACGGAAGGCATGAAATATTCGCTCGTCTCGCGCGAGGTGATCGCCGATTGCGTCGAGACCTCGGTGCAGGGCCAGTGGATGGACGGCGTGCTCGTTCTGGGCGGCTGCGACAAGAACATGCCCGGCGGCATGATCGGCATCCTGCGCGCCAACGCGCCGGCCATCTATGTCTATGGCGGAACCATCAAGCCCGGCCGCTGGAAGGGCGAGGATCTGTCCATCGTCTCGGCCTTCGAGGCGGTCGGCTCCTTCATGGCCGGTACCATGAGCGAGGAGGATTTCGAGGGCATCGAGCGCCATGCCTGCCCCTCCACCGGCTCGTGCGGCGGCATGTACACGGCCAACACAATGAGTTCCTCCTTCGAGGCGCTCGGCATGTCGCTGCTCTATTCCTCGACCATGGCCAGCCCCGATCCCGAGAAGCTCGAAAGTACCGCCGAATCCGGCCGCGTGCTGGTCGAGGCGGTGAAGCGGAACATCCGGCCGCTCGACATCGTGACCAAGAAGTCGATCGAGAACGCGGCGGCGTTGATCATGGCGATCGGCGGCTCCACCAACGCCGTGCTGCACTACCTCGCCATCGCGCATGCCGCCGAAATCGACTGGACGCTAGACGATTTCGAGCGGGTGCGCCGCAAGGTGCCGGTGATCTGCGACCTGAAGCCGTCCGGCAGGTACATGGCTGTCGACCTGCACCGGGCCGGCGGCATCCCGCAGGTGCTGAAGCTCCTGCTCGACGCCGGGCTGATCCACGGCGATTGCCTGACGATCACGGGACGCACGCTGGCCGAGGAACTGGCCGCGGTGCCGGGCAAGCCGCGCGCCGACCAGGACGTCATCATGCCGATGGAAAAGGCGCTCTACCGCGAGGGGCATCTCGCCATTCTGAAGGGCAACCTCGCCGAGGATGGAGCGGTGGCCAAGATCACCGGCCTGAAAAGCCCGGTCATCACCGGGCCGGCACGCGTCTTCGACGACGAGCCGTCGGCGATGGAGGCGATCCTTGCCGACCGGATCAAGCCGGGCGACGTGGTGGTGCTGCGCTATCTGGGGCCGAAGGGCGGGCCGGGCATGCCCGAAATGCTGGCTCCCACCTCGGCACTTGTCGGCCGCGGCCTCGGCGAAAGCGTCGGGCTGGTCACGGACGGCCGCTTCTCCGGCGGTACGTGGGGCATGGTGGTCGGTCACGTCGCGCCTGAAGCCTATGCCGGCGGCACGATCGCGCTGGTCGAGGAAGGCGACCTGATCACCATCGACGCGCATAGGCTGCTGCTCAGCCTGGAGGTAGACGAGGCGGAGATCGCGCGCCGCCGCGCCGCATGGAAGCAACCCGAGCCGCGCTACAGGCGCGGCGTGCTGGCCAAGTTCGCCGCGCTCGCGCGGCCCGCCAACGAGGGCGCCGTCACCGGCTGAACACCGCCGCACCCGCCGGTACGCAAGGCAAGACGGCCCGTCACCGGCTTCCGTCAGGCGTGCTCGGCGATCACCGCCAGGAAGGCCGGGCCGTAGCGGTCGAGCTTGGCCTCGCCGACGCCGGGCACGTTCGCCATCGCGGCGCGCGACGATGGCTTCGCGGCCGCCAGCTCGATCAGCGTCCTGTCATGGAAGATCACATAGGGCGGCACGTTCTGCGCGCGGGCGATCTCCAGCCGCTTCTGCCGCAGCGCCTCGAACAGCGCGCGGTCGGGCCCGGGGACGGCGGACTGTGCGGCGTTGCGCGCCACCTTGCCGCGCCGGGCGCGCGGGGCTGCCGGCACGCGCAGCATCAGCGTCGGCTTGTCGCGCAGGAAGTCGCGACCGGCCGGCGCGATCGACAGGCCGCCATGGCCGGCAAGGTCGACGTCGATCAGGCGCAACGCGATCAACTGGCGCAGGATCGCCCGCCACGTGCGGTTGTCGTGCTCCCGGCCGATGCCGAAGGTGGAGATGCGGTCGTGGCCGAACTGGGCGATGCGGTCGTTCCCGGCGCCGAGCAGTACGTCGACGATATAGGCCTGTCCGAAGCGCTCGCCGGTGCGGTAGATGCACGACAGCGCCTTCTGCGCGGCGATCGTGCCGTCGAACAGTTTCGGCGGCTCGGCGCAGGTGTCGCAATTGCCGCAGGGCTCGCAGCGGTCGCCGAAATAGGACAGGAGCACCTGCCGGCGGCAGCTCGCCGTCTCGGCCAGTCCGAGCAGCGCGTCCAGCTTCTGCCGCTCCATGCGCTTGCGCTGGCCGGGCGCTTCCGATTCCTCGATGAAGCGGCTGCGCAGCGCGATGTCCTCGTAGCCGTAGAGCATCAGCGCGTCGGAGGGCAGGCCGTCGCGTCCGGCCCGGCCGGTCTCCTGATAGTAGGCCTCGATGCTGCCCGGCAGGTCGATATGGGCGACGAAGCGCACGTCCGGCTTGTCGATGCCCATGCCGAAGGCGATGGTGGCGACCATGATCACCGCCTCGCCATGCTGGAAGCGCTTCTGGTTGGCCTCCCGCGCCGCCTTGTCCATGCCGGCGTGATAGGCGAGCGCGTCGTAGCCCTCGCTGCGCAGCCATGCGGCGGTTTCGTCGGTCCTGCGCTTCGACAGGCAGTAGACGATGCCGCTCTCGCCCTCGTGGCGCTTGAGGAAATCCTTCAGTTGCGCGCGCGGATTGTCCTTTTCCTCGATGGCATAGCGGATGTTGGGCCGGTCGAAGCCGGCGATGAAGGCGTCGCTTTCGTCGATCGCCAGATGAGACAGGATCTCGGCGCGCGTCGGCTCGTCGGCCGTGGCCGTCAGCGCCATGCGCGGCGTACCGGCGAAGCGCGCCACCACCGCGTCGAGCTGGCGATAGGAAGGGCGGAAGTCATGTCCCCATTGCGACAGGCAGTGCGCCTCGTCGATGGCGATCAGCGACAGCTTCGTCGCGTCGAGCCGCTCCAGCACATCCGGCTTCAGCAAGGTCTCCGGCGCGGCGTAGAGCAGGTCGAGCGCGCCGGTCTCGACGGCGTTCCATAGCTTGCGTCGCTCATCGGGCAGAAGGTCGGAGTTGAGCGCGGCTGCTCGCACGCCGGCCTGCCGCAAAGCCGCCACCTGATCGGCCATCAGCGCCAGAAGCGGCGACACGACGAGGCCCATGCCGGGCCGCGCGATGGCGGGGATCTGGTAGCAGAGCGACTTGCCGCCGCCCGTCGGCATCAGCACGAAGGCGTTGTTGCCGGCGATGACATGCTCGACGATCTCCGCCTGCGGTCCGCGGAAGGCATCGTAGCCGTAGACGGTCTTGAGGATTTCGAGGGCGGCGACTGTCATCTGCACGGAGATCCGGGATCACGGGGAGGCTTTTCCATAGCAGCTTCCCCGCGATCATGGCCTCTGCGCCATCTATTGCGGCCGATGGCGCGAATTATGGGAAAGCCGAGGGGCTTCAACCCCGGTCGCGTCGCAATGGGCATCCAGCATGGCCGAGAAGTCCTTTCCGCCGAATCCTTTCGCCCTGGCGGCCGAAAATGCTTCCCGGGCAGCGGCGGCCATCGGCATGGGCACCTTCGCCGCGTTGGCCGCCTCCATCACCAGGGTCAGGTCCTTGTGCGCAAGATCGATGGTGAAGCCCGGTGCGACGTCGCCGGCAAGCGACTTTGCCGGCCAGGCGATCTTCAGTTGGCCGTTCGTCGCGGTCGTGCCGTAGAGCACGTCCAGGGTGCTGTCGAGGTCGAGCCCGAAGCGTTGCGCGAGGGTGAGCGCCTCGGCGTTCATCTGGCAGGACGAGACGGCGAGGAAATTGTTGACGAGCTTGGTCCGGGTTCCGGTGCCCCGCGGGCCGCAATGATAGATCGTCGTGCCCATCGCCTCGAGCATCGGTCTCACGCGCTCGAAATCGGCGCTGTCGCCGCCGACCATGAACAGCGACTGGCCCGCGTCCGCATGAGAGGCGAGCCGCCCGACGGGAGCATCGACGAAGCCCACGCCCTTTGCGGTGCAAAGGGCCGCGACCGCGTCGGTCGCGTTGGGATCGATCGTGCTCATGTCCATGATGAGCGAACCGGGACGGGCGGCGGAAAGCAGGCCGTCCGGCCCGCCGATGGTCTGCGTGACGATGGCGGAGTTCGGCAACATCGTGATGATGACGTCGCTGCGCGCCGCGACATCCGCCGAGCCGTTGCCGCGCTCCGCTCCCAGCGCGACCAGGGCATCGACGGCCTCCGGATTGACATCGTGCACGACGAGTTCAAAACCCTTGCGCAGCAGGTTCGAGGCCATCGGGCGGCCCATGCGCCCGAGGCCGACAAAGCCGACCTTGTCCATATTCCCTCCTTCGGTCCCGCTGACCGTAAAATGCTCAGACCGGCTGCACGTAGGACGTCTTGACGATGGTGTAGAACTCCGCGGCATAGCGGCCCTGTTCGCGCGGGCCGTAGCTGGAGCCTTTTCGTCCTCCGAACGGCACATGATAGTCGAGCCCCGCGGTC
>JAFKJW010000027.1 GCA_017305925.1 Hyphomicrobiales bacterium
GCTCCCAGCGCGTGGTCCCATTCGGATTTCTCGATTCGACGCATGAGCCGGTCTTTTCTTATCCACCCATCTCATGTTCATTGACGCAATCGACACTCTTCGGCGGCAGGAGCGATCACATAGCTTCAACACAGCTCGAAATGAGGCTGATCGGCGCATTTCAACTCCTGAGCGCCAAGGCCGATCATACCCCGGCCAAGCGCAAGGCCGCGGCCATACTGGCCTATTTGATCCTGACCGGCCAGTCGCGCGAGACGCGGGGAAGGCTTGCCGCCTTGCTCTGGAGCGAAAGCGACGAGGAGCGGGCGCGCGCTTCGCTCCGCAGCGCGATCCTGATCGTCCCGAGCGTCGTCGCCCGGCTCGACAGCTGATCAATCCGCAGCACCCGGAATTCGCTGCAATCGCCGCGAGTCTGCACCAGCCGGTCTATTGGGACCGCAGACTGTTCGGTGTCTAACTCCGCCCGGCGAGGCCGGTTTCGAGGTGCAACCGATAGCGATCGGAGCGGAAATAAAGCACGGCATATTCGGCCGGCGTACCGTCGGCCGTATGCGATCGGCGGCGAACGACGAGCACACCCGTCGTGGGCCGCACGTCGAGCTCGACCGACATCATTTCGTCGACAATGGCCGCCTCGATGGTTTCACGGGCGCCGACCAGCTTCACGTCGCATTTCTCGCTCAGCCAGCGGTACAGCGAATTACGGTTGAGATCTTCTGCTGTGGGGGGCGTTCCCTTGAAGATGTCGACCGGGATCCATGAAAGGGCTACCCCCACAGGCTGGTCGTCCGCCTTGAGAATCCGGCGGGAGTGGTAAACGGGCGAATTGATGCGTATCTGCAGCGCCTCGCTGATTTCCGGACTTGCTTTGCCGCGACCCGCATGGACCGTCTGGTAGGAAGGGCGATGCCCCCGGCGGCGCATGTCGTCCGAAAAGCCGTACATCTCGGAAGCCGGCTGCTCGACGCGGGGGCCAAGCACGACGGAGCCCTTGCCCGATTTGCGGATGATGAGTCCGTCCCGCTCGAGGCTGTCCAGCGCCGCGCGGGAGGTGGCGCGGCTGATTCCGAAAGTGCGGTTGAGCTGGCTTTCCGAGGGCAGCGTTTCTCCAGCCGAAAAGGTTCCGTCCGCTATGGCCGCCCGCAATCGTTCCGCGATCTGAAACCAGAGCGGAAGGGGGCTGGACTCTGGAAGCGGATTGTTCCACATTGAGGTATATCGTCCGAACGTCATGACATTTGCAGGTGCACAATCTCCGAGGAAGCTGGCTCGCTCAATGTTCCAGCTCATCGACTTTCTCAAAGCAGATATCGCGGATCGCAAATGGAGGGAAGACAGAGTCAAGCGACCGATCGATGCAATCGATTTCAGACCGAATGGGCTTTCGCCAGCAACCGGCGCCCAGCCGGCCGGACGATTTCTCGGCACAAGAAGGCAAGCAATGCCTCGCCAATCCGCACAACCGAAAAGGGGAAATTTTGATGCTGAACAGACTGCTCCTCACTCTCACCGTCGCCGTTTTCGTGCCAACGGCCGCCACATATGCTCAGGACAAGCAGCCGATTTCCGGCAAGACCTGCGACGAGTTGCTCGCCCAATACAAACAACTGCCCTTCACCAACATTCTGCCGCTGGACGAGGGTCCTGTCGCGATCGGCGGTGAAGAGAAGAAAATCACCATCGGTTTCTCGCAGACCGCTTTCAACCATCCGTGGCGCGTCTCGATGCTGGAATCGCTCCAGGCGGAAGCCTGCCGTCATCCCAATGTCAGCCTCGTCGTGCTCGACGGCAATGTCGACGTCGCCAAGCAGAGCAACGACGTCCGCGACCTGCTGGTGCGCGGGGTCGATGCCGTACTGCTGAGCCCGGTCGAATCCGCGGCACTTGTGCCGGCTGCAAGGGCGGTGACCGATGCCGGCATCCCGCTGATTGTGATGGACCGTGACGTTCCCGCCGAGAAGACGCTGTTCATCGGCCAGAGCAACATCACCATGGCCGAGCAGGTGGCTGAAAAGATGGCCGAGGACCTGGGCGGCAAGGGCAACATCGTCGTGCTGACCGGTCTCAAGGGCTCTTCGCCGGCCGTAGACCGCAACAAGGGCATGGAGAACGTGCTGGCGAAGTACCCCGACATCAAGGTGCTCGCTGTGGGTGACGCGCAGTGGATCCGCGAGCCCGCCGTGCCGTTGATGGAGGACTTCCTGACCGCGCATTCCGACATCGACGCTGTGTTCTCCCATGCCGAGGAGTCGTCCTGGGGCGCGCAACTCGCCATTGCACGGGCCAACCGCTGCGGCGACGGCATCCGCCACTATACGTTTGACGGCTCGAATGCGGGCTTCAAGGCCGTGAAGGCAGGCACGTTCCGCGCCGATGGAAACTATACGCCCTTCATCGCCGACATCGGCCTGCGTGCCGCGCTCTACAAGCTCTCGGGCAAGGATATCCCCGGAGCGGAAAGCTACGACATGCCGGGCAGCCGCCTTCTTCTGCCCGACTCTCCCACCGTCGTGGCGGCCAATGCCGACGAGTGGATCGGCCGCGGCTGGGGCGATTTCGAGCCGACGCCGGACCCTTGCAAGAAGTAGTCCGGGGAGGGGCCTGTCAGGGCAGGCCCCTTTCCAAGGTACCGCTTCACAGGATTGGAAAATCAGTGCCGGCTGACTCCAGCAGACTGCTCCTCGACGCGCGGGGGCTGACCATGGCCTTCGACGGCAATGTCGTCCTCAAGGACGTCAATCTCGCGCTTCGTGCAGGCGAGGTGCATGCGATCGTCGGCGAGAATGGCGCCGGCAAGTCGACGCTCATCAAGACGCTCGGCGGTGTCTACCGACCCGGAAGCGGCAGGCTGTTTCTCGACGGGCAGGAGATGAAGCTGCGCTCGCCCGCGGACGCCATCGGCAGCGGGCTTGTCGTCATTCATCAGGAACTGTCGCTGGCGCCGCATCTGTCGGTAGCAGAGAACATATTTCTGGGCCATTATCCGAAAACCAGCATCGGGCTGGTCGATCGTCGCCGGATGCATGGCGAGACGCGCGCGCTCCTCAGCCGCCTCAACATCGGCATCGATCCACGCGCGCTCGCGGGCGATCTTTCGATTGCGCAGCAGCAGATGATCGAGATCGCCAAGGCGATTTCCTACAAGGCCAGGGTGCTGATCCTCGACGAGCCGACCGCCGTGCTCGACGAATCCATGGTGGGCACGCTGTTCGATCTCGTCGCGAAGCTGAAGGCGGAAGGGCTCGGGATCATCTTCATATCGCATCATCTGGAAGAGATCTTCCGGATAGCCGACACCGTGACCGTCCTGCGCGATGGGCGCAGGACCGGCGTCAGTCCCGTCGCGGAGATCGACCAGTCCTGGCTCGTCTCGAAGATGATCGGGCGCGACTTCCCCGAATTTTCCGCCGGGACCCGCCGGACGGGTGAGCCGGCGCTGGAAGTGAAGGGGCTGACGCTGAACGGCGTCTTCGAGGATATCACGTTCACGGCCCATCGCGGCGAGGTTGTCGGGTTGGCCGGGCTGGTGGGAGCAGGACGCACCGAGGTCGCGCAGGCCATATGCGGCGTGAGGCATCCGACATCGGGCGAAATCCGCATCTTCGGCCGCAAGACCAGGCTGCGCAACCCGAAGATGGCGATGCGCCTCGCCATGGCCTATGTCAGCGAGGACCGCAAGACGCTGGGCCTGCTTCCCAACCGTCCGGTCAGGGAGAACGCCACGATCTCCAAGCTCTCGCGCTTCCGGTGCTTCGGCTTCCTCAGGCTGGGCAAGGAACGCGCCTTTGTCGCGGACATGATCCGCCGGCTCGACATACGTCTTGCGGGCATGGACGTCGAGATCCGCACGCTGAGCGGCGGCAACCAGCAGAAGGTGCTGATCGGCCGCGCGCTTGCCGTCGATCCGCAGATCCTGATCTTCGACGAGCCCACGCGCGGCGTCGATATCGGGGCCAAGGGCGAGATCTACGAAATCATCGAGGAACTGGTCGCCTCGGGGATCTGCGTCATCCTGATCTCGTCGGAACTGGAGGAAATCCTTCGCCTGTCGGACAAGATCGTCGTGCTTCGCAGGGGTCGTCTGGCGAAGACGCTGACGCGCCACGAAGCAAGCGAATCCACCATCATGCAAGCCGCTGCGCTGGCGGGCTGAAAGGCAACCGGTCGGGAATCGATGGCAACGGCATTATCCATGAATAGGGCATCCTTCGCCAAGATCTGGCGACGCGTCGGCGTCTTCGCCGCGCTGATCCTGCTGATCGTCGTCGCGTCGTTCCTGTCGGACCGCTTCCTCACCGTTCCGAACCTGCTGAACATCCTGCGCCAGGTGGCCATCGTCGGCATCCTTGCAATCGGCATGACCTTTGTGATCCTGACCAAGGGAATAGACCTTTCGGTGGGATCGCTGCTCGGCCTCTCGGTGGTGTTCTATGCCGGTCTTCTTGATGACCACGGCATGGTTGTCGCCATTCCACTGGGACTGAGCGCGGCCATGCTGGCCGGCCTCGTCAACGGCATCGGCGTCGCGTGGGCGCGCATCCCGCCCTTCATCATGACGCTCGGCATGCTCTCCTTCGCCAGAGGCATCGCATTCATCTATACGGGCGGCACGCCGATACCGATCCTCAACGAAAGCTTCTACAGGCTGGGCAACGGCTACGTCGCCGGCATCCCGATCCCATCGCTGATACTGCTCGCCGTGCTCGCGGTCAGCGCCGTCGTCCTCTCGCTCACGGCCTTCGGGCGCAGCGTCTACGGCATCGGCTCCAACGAGGAGGCCGCGCGCCTGTCGGGCGTCCCGGTCAAGTTCTACACGATCCTCGTCTATGTGATCTCGGGCCTGGTCTCGGGCCTTGCCGGGCTGGTCTACGCCTCGCAGCTCAGTATCGGAACGCCGATTGCCGGGCAGGGATACGAGCTGGACGCCATCGCGGCGGTGGTCGTCGGCGGCACGTCGCTGTTCGGCGGCAAGGGAACCGTCGCCGGCACCTTCATCGGCACGCTGATCATCGGCGTACTTGCCAACATATTGAATCTGACGGGCGTCGATCCGTACGTGCAGCAGCTTTTCAAGGGGGCACTCATCGTCACCGCCGTCTACATCATGTCCCGTACCGATAGGGCCTGAACGATGCTGAAGATCTCCGAGGCGGCCCAGCATTCGCTGTCGTCGGGCCTTCAGGACCTCGGCGCCGGGATCGACGCGCTGCGACCGATGGTCGACCGACACATCACGCGCGACAGGGTCGAGCGCTATCTGAAGGCGATCTCCGACACGCCGGCCCCTTCGACCGCGGCGAGCGCGATGCGCGCGCCCGTCCTGCGCGCGCTTCTGGATGAGGACGGAGCGCTTGGCGGGCGGCTCGATCTCGACGCAAATTATGCGAATACGGGGGGCACCGTGCTGCTGACCGGCGCCGCCGCAAAGGCCATGCCGCTCTGGTATTTCGCGCATCTCGACACGATCAGCTATCTGGTCAGCCGTTCCGGCGGCGGGAGGCATCGGCTGGTGCCGTTCTGCTATCACTTGACCCGGGACGGACGGCGCGACGCGCTCTGCTACCGCTACGACCTGCATGGCGGAGGCTATCGCGCGGTCGCGGGCGGATTTCTAGAGTCCGACGCCGGCACGCCCTATTTCAGGCCGGCAGAGCCCTCCTTCGTGCCCGAGCGCGGGGACCGAATCGTTCCGGTCGCCGCCTGCACGGGCACGTCCGACGGTCATATGACGGGGCATTTCGACAATGCCGGCGGTGTCGCTGCGCTGGCTGTCGCGGCGCCCGTTCTCGCCGAGGCGGGGTTCGATGCGATGCTGGTCTTTCCGGACGAGGAAGAGGGACCTCCGGGCTCCGGCAATCAGATCATGGGACGCGGCGGGTCGCGCATCATTAACGGCCTTCGGGCGCCCGATCTGGCGGTCATCGTGGACATGCAGCAGTCGGGGGAAGGCAGTTTGTCCGACGATGTGCAGACCAACGACGTCCGGCTCGGGCATGGAGCGGTGCTCAGCGAATTCTCGAGTCTCGGCCGTGGCGCGGTGACGCCGCCGCATCTACTCGGCCTTTCGCGGCTGCTGGTGAGACTCATCGGCGAGCGGGGCGTCAAGGTACAGGAGCCGCTGAGCAGCTACACCTCCAGGAGCGACGATGTCAGTGTGATGCTCAAGACGCCGAACATCCTTCTGCTCGGCTTTCCGGGTGTCGACCGCCATTTCGACACCGGCTTGCCGAGGGCCAACCTGGACGACATCGTCAACCTGTCCAAGGCAATCGTCTACACGGCTCTGCTGCGGCCGCTGGTTCGCTCCATGTCAGACCGGTTCGGCAGGAGCGCTCCATGATCGAAATCACCACGATCGGCTGGCTCACGATAGACGACATCGTCCTGACGGACGGCACATGCAAGCTCGCCTCGCGCGGAGGCGGCGCACTTTATTCCGCCGTGGGCGCGCATATGTGGAACCCTCGCGTCGCGATCCACTCGGTTGCCGGGCGTCCATATTACGAGGAAACGATAAGCCAGATCAGCGCGCGCGGGATCGACGCGTCCAGCATCGGCCGCAGCGATGGCAACGGGCTTGAACTGTGGCTCCTTCATGAAACCGAGATCCACAAGCAGCAGGTGCCGAAACTCTCGTCGTCGAATGCGCTGGGGCTCGAC
>JAFKJW010000028.1 GCA_017305925.1 Hyphomicrobiales bacterium
GAAGAGGGTACCTTCGCCCGAACACTGCGCCGCGTCTTCGGCACATGGGTGGACGCCAGCGCGAGCTGGCGCGTGTAGGGATGTTTTGCCTCCGACAGCGTCAGCGCGGTCGGGCCATCTTCCACCACCTCGCCCTGACGCAGGATGGTGATACGGTTGGCCATGTCGGCGACCACCGCGAGGTCGTGCGAGATCAGCAGCAGGCCCATGCGGTTCTCGTCGACCAGCTCGCGCAACAGGGCGAGGATCTGCGCCTGCAACACCACGTCGAGCGCGGTGGTCGGCTCGTCGGCGATCAGCAGCCTCGGCTTCAGCGCGCAGGCGATGGCGATCACCACGCGCTGGCGCTGGCCGCCCGACAGCTCGTGCGGGTAGCGCGACAGCGGAAATTTCTCTTCCGGCAGGCCGACGCGGCCGAGGATCGCTGCCGTGCGGGCTTCCGCGTCCGCGCGGCTGGCGCCGGTGTGCCAGCGTATGCCCTCGGCGACCTGTTCGCCGATCGTCTTCACCGGGTTGAGCGCGGTCATCGGCTCCTGGAAGACCATGCCGATGTCGTCGCCGCGCAGGCCGCACATGCGCTCCTCCGTGGCGGCGAGGATGTCGGTTCCGGCAAGATGCACGCGTCCCGTCGCCCTCGCATTCTCCGGCAGGAGGCGCATGACGGTCAGCGCGGTCATCGACTTGCCGGAGCCCGATTCGCCGACGAGCCCCACCACCTCGCCGGGCCGGATCGCGAGCCCGATGTCCCTGAGGATCGGCCGGCCGCCGATCGACAGCGCCAGCTTCTCGATCTCCAGCAGGCTCACCGCTGCCGCCTCAGCTTCGGGTCGAGCGTGTCGGACAGGCCGTCGCCGAGGAGGTTGAGGCCGAGCACGGTGAGCACGATCGCCATGCCGGGAAAAAGCGCCAGATAGGGCGCGGCGATCATGCGGGTCTGCGTGTCGAAGAGCATGCGGCCCCAGCTAGGCGCAGGCGGCTGGGCGCCGAGCCCCACATAAGAGAGCCCGGCCTCCGCCAGGATGCCCAGCGCGAACTGGATGGTGCCCTGGACCAGCAGCATGCTCGCGATGTTGGGCACGATGTGCTCGACGGTGATGAGGAACGGACCCTTGCCGCAGGCGCGCGCGGCGAGGACGAACTCGCGCGGCCAGAGCGCCAGCGCGCCGGCGCGCGCCACCCGGGCGAAGACGGGGATGTTGAAGATGCCGATGGCGACGATGGCATTGATCGCGCCCGGCCCGAAGATGGCGGTGATCATGATGGCCGAGAGCAGGGCGGGGAAGGCGAAGACGAGGTCGTTGAGGCGCATCAGCGTCTCGTCCAGCCAGCCGCCGCGCGCGGCCGCCCAGCAGCCGAGCGGCACGCCGAGCCCCATGCCGATGCCGACCGCCACCAGCGCCACGGCGATGGAATTGCGCGAGCCGACCATGATCATGGAGAAGACGTCGCGGCCGAACTGGTCCGTGCCGAACCAGTGGAGCGCGGAGGGCGGCTGGAGCTTGTCGGCGACGACCAGCTTCGTCACGTCATAGGGCGTCCATACGAGCGAGACGGCGGCCATGGCGACGAGCAGGGCGGTGAGCGCGAAACCGGCGAGGAAGGAGCGGCTTTGGAACGCCTTGGCGAGGAAAGCGCCCCAGCTTTCGCCGGGCAGGGCGGCCTGTTCGCTCATGTGCGTGCCCTCAGGCGCGGATCGACGAGCGCATAGGAGAGATCGACGAGAAGGTTGACGAGCACGACGACGGCGACGAGCAGCATGACGACGCCTTCCACCACGATGAGGTCGCGCTGCGTGATCGCCTGGAAGACCAGCCGCCCGAGGCCCGGCAGGTAGAAGACGTTCTCGATGATGATCGTGCCGGCGAGCAGGAAGGCGAATTGCAGGCCGATGATGGTCAGGACGGGGATGAGCGCGTTGCGCAGCGCGTGGCGCCTGAGCACATAGGAACGCGGCAGGCCCTTGGCGCGCGCCGTCCGGATGTAATCCTCGCCGAGCACCTCCAGCAGCGCGGAGCGCGTCACGCGTGCCAGGATCGCCGCCTGCGGCAGCGCCAGCGCGACCGCCGGCAGGACCAGTGCCTTCAGCGCCGGCCAGGCGCCGGCGCTCCAGCCGGGGAAGCCGCCCGCCGGCACGAGCCGCAGCCACACCGCGAAGACATAGACGAGCAGCAGCGCGAACCAGAAGTTCGGGACGGCGACGCCGAGCTGCGACAGCCCCATGGCGACGGCATCGGTCGCGCGCCCGCGCCGGGCGGCGGCGAAGAGCCCGACGGGGATGGCGATTGCCGTCGTCAGCAGGAGCGCGATCAGCGCCAGCGGCAAAGAGACGGCGGTGCGCTCGGCGATCAGGTCGATGACGGGGGAGGAATAGGTGTAGGAGCGGCCGAAATCCAGCGTGAGCAGACCGCCGGCCCAGGCCAGATAGCGCCAGAGCACCGGCTGGTCGAGGCCGAGCTGCTCGCGCAGCGCCGCGACGGCGTCCGGCGTGGCGTTCATGCCGAGCATCAGCCGGGCCGGATCGCCCGGCACGATCTCCAGCACGGCGAACACGACGACCGAGGCCGCGACGAGCGTGACGAGCCCGATGGCGAGACGCTTGAGGAGGTAGGCGGTCATGGGTGGCGAACGGGAGGTGCCGCGTTCCTTCGCGCCCCCCTCTGTCCTGCCGGACATCTCCCCCGCACGGGGGGAGACCGGCTGTCGTCAAGGGTTCTGCTGATCTCCGGCGCCGCAGGGAAAGCGATGAAAGCGAAACTGCCGATCTCCCCCCGTGCGGGGGAGATGTCCGGCAGGGCAGAGGGGGGCAACGTCGAGCGCCTGCCCTGGCTTCTGAACGCTAATCCGCCCACTTCACCTTCGTCATGTCGTTCGCCTGGATCGGCGAATTTTCCCACATGCCCTCGACCTTGGCGTTCCAGACGCCGATCTTCGGCAGCTCGAAGAGGAAGACGGCCGGCACGTCATGCGCCAGGATCTTTTGCGCCTCGACGAGGATGTCCTTGCGTTTCGCCTCGTCGTCGGTGACCGAGAGCTCCTGCATCAGCTTGTTGAACTGAGGGTTCTCGTACTGGAAATAGTAGCCGGGGCGCGAATAGATATCGATGTCGTTGGCCTCGGTGTGCGAGACGATGGTGAGGTCGTAGTCCTTGTCGGTGAAGACCTTGCTCAGCCAGTCCGCCCATTCGACCGGGATGATCTCCAGGTTGATGCCGATCTCGCGCAGCTCGGAGGCGATCACCTGACCGCCGTCGCGGGCGTAGGCCACGGGCGGCAGCTTGAGCGTCGCGCTGAAGCCGTTCTCCAGCCCTGCTTCCTTCAGATATGCCTTCGCCTTCTCGATATCGTGCGGGTAGACGCCGGTGAGATCGACATAGGCGGGGTTGGACGGCGACATGTGCGAGCCGATCGGTTGGCCGAGGCCGTTCGAGGCGGCGTCTATGACAGCCTTGCGGTCGATGGCCGAGGCGATGGCCTGGCGCACGGCCAGCTTGTCGAAGGGCGGCTTCTTGTTGTTGATGGACAGGAGCGTCTCGCCCTCGGTCGTGCCGATCACCACCTTCAGGTCGGGATCGGCCTTCAACTGGTCGAGGGCGTCGCCGACCGGCGCGTTCGGGAAGGCCTGCACGTCGCCCGACAGGAGCGCGGGAACGGCCGCCGCCGCATCGGGGATGACACGGAACTCTATCCTGTCGAGCGCGACCGGGTCGCCCCAGTAGCCGTCAGCCTTGACCAGGGTGATGGAGGAGCCCCTGGCCCAGTTCTGGAACTTGAAGGGCCCGGTGCCAACGGGTTTTTCCTTGTTGCCGGCGGCCGATTCGGGGGCCACGATCACCGCGTCGCCGAGACCCATATTGTAGAGGAAGAGGCCCTCCGAGTGCTTCAGCGTCACCTTGACGGTGGCGGGATCGACGGCCTCGACCGTGTCGATCACCTCGAAGATGCCCTTGTTGGCGTTGGTCGAATCGGCGGCGCGGGCACGGTCCAGGGTGAACTTCACGTCGTCGGCGCCGAAATCGGTTCCGTCGTGGAATTTGACGCCGGTGTGCAGCTTGAAGGTGTAGACCTTGCCGTCGTCCGAGACGGTCCAGCTTTCGGCGAGAGCCGGCGCAACCTCGCCGCGATCGGTGATGCGGGTCAGGCCCTCGAAAACGTTGGCGTAGACGACCTCGTCGATCGCCGCCGCGGCGCCGGCCGTCGGGTCGAGATGCGGCGGTTCGAGCACGACGCCGACCACGATGTCGGTGCGGGCCGCCAGCGCGGCCGTGCTTGCCGACGCCATCCCCAGAACCGCAGCCGCGACAAGGATTTTCCACGCTTTCATAGTGCACCGCTCCATGGATCGAGACGGCGCGGATCAAAGCGCGAAACCGCGTGAGAGTAAATCGGGTTTATTGCAGTGCGGGATGCTTATGCCGCCTCACGCGGCATGGCCATGCAGCAGGAGGTCGAGCCCGATCGCCATCACCTTGGCCGACTCGACCATATCGTCGATGCCCACCCATTCGTCCGGCCGATGCGCCAGGTCGAGGATGCCGGGACCGTAGGCGATGCAGTCGAAGAGGCCGCCGATGCGCGCGACATGCTTCTGGTCGTAGGTGCCGGGGGAAATGACGTAGTCCGGCTCGCGGTCGAAAACTTCGCGGATGGCCTCGGCGACGGCCTGCACCACCGGCGCGCTGCGATCGGTCATGGTCGGCTGCACCTCCATGACGTCGCGGATCTCGTAGTCGAATTTTCGCCGTTCCCGTTTCAGCCGGTCGAGGATGGCGGCCACTTCGCCCTTCACGTCCTCCAGCCGTTCCTCCAGCAGGAAGCGCCTGTCGATGGTGAGGCGGCACCAGTCGGGGACGTTGGGCGAGGGCAGGCCCGGCCGGAAATCGTCGGTCTGCCCGCCATGGATGGAATTGAGATTGAGGGTGGAGCGGCGCGCGCCCGGCGGCACGACCGGCATGGTCGTGCGCCTGGCGTCGAGCGCGGGGAAAAGCTCGCGCTCGAAGGCGTCGAGCACCGCGCCCATGTGGCGCACGGCGCAGTCGCCGAGGAAGGGCATGGAGCCGTGGGCGATCTCGCCCTTCGTCTCGATCTCGGCCCACCACACCCCGCGGTGGCCGAGGCAGATGCGGTCCTTGTTGAGCGGCTCCGGAATGATGACGTGATCGACGCGCGGCTTCGAGAAATAACCTTGCCGCGCCAGATAGGCGACGCCGCCGAAGCCGCCCGATTCCTCGTCCGCCGTGCCCGATATCTCGATGGCGCCGGGAAAATCGGGAAAGACGCGCAGAAATGCCTCCACCGCGATCACCGAGGCGGCGAGCCCGCCCTTCATGTCGCAGGCGCCGCGGCCGTAGACCCGCCCGTCGCGGACGATGCCGGCGAAGGGATCCATCGTCCAGTCCTCGCCGGGCTCGACGACGTCGATATGGGAGTTGAAATGCACCGTCGGGCCGGGTCTGCCGCCTTCGCGGCGGGCGACCACGTTGAGGCGCGGATAGCGGTCGCTGTCGCCCGGCGTTCCCTCGGCGCGGATGTGCTCGACGGCAAAGCCCTGCCGGCCGAGCCGCTCGCCGAGAAACGCGCAGCACGGGCCGTAGGCGTCGCCGGGCGGATTCACCGTGGGGAATCGGATAAGGTCGGCGGTGAAGGCCGCGAGCTCGTCGCGGGAGCGGTCTATCTCTTGCAAAAGTGCGTCGCGCATCGCCCGATTGGAGCCAGCCTGTCCCGTTTTGGCAAGGGCCGGCGCCCTTTTGACCACGAACAAGTAGTCGTGATGCAACAGTCGGGAAATTTGATACGATTTGCGCCGGACCATTCGCCAATTGGCGAGAAAGATTCGGTAGCGTCCAAATTCATACAGATGCAGGCGTGAAAAAACCGAATATCGGGCGGAAATATGGGGCTTGTGGCATGAGGAAAACCATTCTTGCAGCAGCGGCTGCGCTGACGATGACTTTTGGATTGGGCGGCATGGCGTCCGCCTCCGGGCTCGTGGCGCGCGTGAATATCGGTTCGCAGACGATGACCGTGGAATGGGAGGGCCGCGTGATCCACACGTGGCGGGTCTCGACGGCGCGCAAGGGCTATGTGACGCCGCGCGGGACCTGGCGTCCCACCCGCCTCCACAAGATGTGGCGCTCGCGCAAATACGACAATGCGCCGATGCCCTACGCCGTGTTCTATCACGGCGGCTACGCGATCCACGGCACCTATGCCGTGAAGCAGCTCGGCCGGCCGGCGTCGCATGGCTGCGTGCGTCTCAATACCGGCAATGCGCAGCGCTTCTATTCGCTGGTGCGTGAGGTCGGCCCCAACAACACGCGCATCGTGGTGAACTGAGGCGCGGCCTCAGGCCTTTGCACTCCTGGCGCGGGGCGTCAGCGCCCAGCGCTTGTGGAACCACATCCATTGGCCCGGATGCTCGCGCACCCAGCCCTCGACGATGTCGTTGAGGAGCTGCGCGCTCGCCTGCGCGTCGATCTCGCCGGAGGCGTCGCGCGGTAGCTCCAGCTTCGGCTTCAGCTCCAGCCGGAAGCGGTTCCCCGGCAGGCGGATGCAACGCGCCGGGTAGATGTCGCAATCGTACTGGCGGGCAAGTTTGGGCACGAGCGGGCTCGTCTCGCATTCCC
>JAFKJW010000029.1 GCA_017305925.1 Hyphomicrobiales bacterium
CGGGATGGTGGGCGACCACCATCGGGTGGCCGGGCGTGTCGCGGACGCCCGCCTCGAAGCCGATCGACTTCAGGTCGGCCGCCAGCCATTCGGCCGCCTTGCGGCACTCGGCCTTGTAGGCCGGATCGGTGGAGACGGACCTGATGCGGAGCAGGTCGAACAGGCGTTCGAGGCTCTGGTCGAGATTGCGGTCGAGAGCATCGAGGACGGGAGCGAGTGCTGACATGAAGGGTGCCTTCCGATTCACCGCACCCTTAGACCACTTCGCTTCCGGATTGAAGCAGGCCCGGCGGTCCCGTGCTCAGGAACCGCGCAGCATCTCGCTCACCCTCGCGGACGGCATGGCGTCGCGGGTGAACTCGAAGGTGCCCTTGTCAAGAATCTCGCGCGCCGCGCGCTCGACGGCGCCGAAGGCGGCGTTGCTCAGCCTCGGACCCAGCGAAATCCGCTTCACGCCGGCCTCGGCAAGCGCGGCGACCGTGAATTGCGGCCCGCCGGCCAGCACGTTCACCGGCTTCGTGACCGCCGCGCAGACCTGCCGCACCTCTCCGATGTCGCCGAGGCCCGGCGCGAACAGCACGTCCGCGCCTGCGGCCTCGAAGGCCTGGAGGCGGCGGATCGTGTCGTCGAGGTCAGGGCGGCCCCAGAGGAAATTCTCGGCGCGCGCGGTGAAGACGAAGCCGTTCTTCAATGCACCGGCGGCCTCGGCGGCGGCGGCGACCCGCTCCACCGCATGAGAAAATTCGTAGATCGGATCGTCCGGATCGCCGGTATGGTCCTCGATCGAGCAGCCGGCGAGCCCGGCCGCGTCGGCGGCGAAGATCGTCTCGCCCGCGCTGGACGGGCTGTCGCCCTTGCCCTTCTCCAGGTCGCCGGAGACGGGTATGCCGACCGCGGCGGCCATCTCCTTGCAATGCGCGATCATCGCCTCGAAGCCGACCTCGCCGTCCTGAAGGCCGCGCGACCAGGCAAAGCCCGCGCTCGACGTCGCGACGGCCTTGAAGCCGCATCGTTCGATCAACTTCGCGGAACCGATGTCCCACGGATTGGGCATGACGAAGACACCGGCGTCCCGGTGCAGACCGCGGAAGGCTTCTCCCTTGCCCATGGCGCAGCTCTCCTCGATGGCGGAACCGGAATCTAGTGCCGCAAGGGGCGGCGGACAATCGTGCCAGTCAGCCCAATCGTATCAGGCCTGGGAGGTCGCCCATGTCCTCGAACACGATGCCGCCGGCGGCCGCGAGCGCCTCGCGGTCGGCAAACGCATTGCCGGCATAGGAATAGACGGTCATTCCCGCGGCGCGGCCCGCCTTCGTCCCCGCCACGCTGTCCTCGATGACCACGCAGCCGGACGGCGCCACGCTCATCGCATCGGCGGCATGCAGGAAAAGGTCCGGGAACGGCTTGCCGCGCGGCACCATGGAGGCGGAGAACATGGCATGCTCGAAGAACGGCAGGAGGCCGGTGTGGCCGAGCGTGATGTGCATCTTCGAGACGCGGGCCGACGAGGCCACGCAATAGGGAACGCCGGAGGTCCTGACCGTGCCCACGAAATCGCGGACGCCGGGAACCTCATCGACGCCGCCGGCGAAAAGCTCCGGCAGGGCGGCGTTCCAGCGCTCCACGAAATCCTCGCCGAGGACGATGCCGCCGGCCTCCACCTCGGCCTGCACGAGCTTCATGCTCATGCCCTCGAAGCGGCGGCGGCAAGCCTCGTATTCGATCGGATAGCCGGCTTGCGTCAGCAGTTGCGCCAGCCGGCGGTTGCCGACGCCCTCCGTGTCGACCAGCACGCCGTCGCAGTCGAAGATCACCAGGCCGGGGCGCATCAGCGGGTTCCGGTCGAGCCGAAGCCGCCCGCGCCGCGCGGCGTCACCCCGGCAAGACCGCGCTCCTCCGCAGCCATGCGGGCGACCGGCGCGAAAACGATCTGGGCGATCCGGAGGCCGCGCGTCACCGTGAAATCATCCTCTCCCAGATTGACCAGCAGGACCTGCACCTCGCCGCGATAGTCGCTGTCGATCGTGCCGGGCGTGTTGAGGCAGGTGATGCCGTGCTTCAGCGCCAGCCCGGAACGGGGCCGGACCTGTCCCTCGAAGGCGTCGGGGATCTCCATGACCAGTCCGGTCGGGACCAGCATGCGCCGCCCCGGCAGGAGGATGACGGGGCGATCCTCCAGCACGGCGGCGCGCAGATCCATCCCCGCCGCTCCGGCGGTCTCGTAGGCGGGGAGCGGCAGGCCCTCCCCGTGCGGAAGGCGGACGAAACCGATGGAAGGGCTTTTCATGGCGCGAAGCTATCGGACCGCCAGCCGGCCGCGTCAACCGAGCGGTGCGGCCTGTCAACGGATTTGTCGGCCGGCGCCGGCACCCGTCAATCCATGTGCGCGGCCGGCGCGCCGCCCGTCTGCCGGGTCTTCGGCATGCGCAGGAGCAGGACCAGCGGAACGGCCATCAGCGTGACGATCATCATCAGCTTGAAGTCGTCCACATAGGAGATCATCAGCGCCTGCAGGTTGATCAGGCCGTCGATCTGCGACAGCGCGGTCGGATCGCCGCTGGCGGCCGCCGGCGACGCGGCCCAGAGGTTCGGATTGAACGGGGTGATGCTCGCCGCCAGCTCAGCGTGATTGACCTGCGTGTTGCGCACCAGCATCACCGACACGATCGAGATGCCGATCGACGATCCGATGTTGCGCACGAGGCTGAAGAGCGCTGTTGCGTCGGTGCGGAAGCGCGCATCGAGCGTGGCGAAGGCCATCGTCGACAGCGGCACGAAGACCAGGCCGAGGCCGAGCCCCTGCACGATGCCCGACGTGAGGATCAGCCAGTCGTCCATCTGCGGGGAGAAGCTCGACATGGTGTAGAGCGACTGCGCCGTCAGGAGCAGCCCGATGAAGACGAGGATGCGCGCGTCGATGCGGGTCATGATGCGGCCGACGACGAGCATCGAGATCATGGTGCCGACGCCGCGCGGCGCCATCACGAGGCCGGTGGTCGTCGTCGGATAGTCGAAGATCGTCGCCAGCATCGGCGGCAGCAGCGCCAGGCCGGAGAAGAGCATCAGGCCGATGATGAAGATGAAGGCAAGGCCGGTGGCGAAGTTGCGGTCGACGAAGATCTTCGGGTCGATGAACGGATGCTCCGCGGTGAAGGTGTGCACCAGGAACACCCAGAAGCCCGTGATGGTGAGGCCGAGCTCGATCCAGATTTCCGTCGAGGAAAACCAGTCCGCGTCCGAGCCGCGGTCGAGCATGAGCTGCAACGCGCCGACGCCGAGCGACAGCATGGCGAAGCCGAAGAAGTCGAAGCTGCGCGCGCGCCTGGCGATGGTCGGCAGATAGGCGGCCATGCCGGCGAAGGCGAGGATGCCGACGGGCAGGTTGATGAAGAAGACCCAGCGCCAGTTGAGCGTGTCGGTGAGCCAGCCGCCGAGCGTCGGCCCGATGATCGGGCCGACCATGATGCCGGCGCCCCATATCGCCATGGCCTGGCCGTGGCGTTCCCTCTGGTTGATGTCGAGCAGGAAGGTCTGCGACAGCGGCACGATGGCCGCCCCGAACACGCCCTGCATCAGGCGGAAGAAGACTATCGTCTCAAGGCTCCAGGCGAGGCCGCAGAGCATGGAGAAGACGACGAAGCCGACGACGGAGGCGAGGAAGAACTCCTTGCGGCCGAAGCGGTCGGAAAGCCAGCCGGTGACCGGCGTCATGATGGCCGCCGCGACGATGTAGGACGTCAGCACCCAGTTGATCGTGTCGCGCGAGGCGCCGAGATCGCCGGTCATGGACGGAAGCGCCACGTTGGCGATGGTGGTGTCGAGCACCTGCATCACGGTCGCCAGCATGATCGACAGCGTGATCAGCCCGCGATGCGGCGTTTCGGTGAAGGTCTCGGGAGCGGACATGGCTTTTTTGGTGCCGCGCGGCGAACCCTATCGGATCGCCGCCAGGGCGGAGCTGACGAATTTCGGCCAGCCCCGCGCCTTGCCGGTGTCGACCGAGACCGTGGCGCTCATGCCCGTGCGCAGGAGGAGCTCGGCATCGCGGGAGTCGATCTTGAGGCGCACGGGGATGCGCTGCGTGACCTTCACCCAGTTGCCCGTGGCGTTCTGCGCCGGCAGGAGAGAGAACTCCGCGCCCGTGCCCGCGCCGATCGACTGGACCGTCGCTTCCAGCGGCATGTCGGGAAAGGTGTCGAGCGTGATCTCCGCCTTCTGCCCGACCTTCATGTGGGTGAGCTGGGTTTCCTTGAAGTTGGCCTCGACCCAGGTGTCGCCGGTCTCCACGAGGCTGAAGAGGGGGGTGCCGACCGCCACGAGCTGACCGGTCTTGAACGACTGGGCCTGGCTGATCAACCCGTCGGCGGGCGCCCTGACGGTCGTCTGGCCGAGACTGTAGGCGGCCTGGTCGCGGGCGGCCAGCGCCGACAGCACCAGCGGATGATCGTCGGTGCGGATGCCCGCATCGCCGCCCAGCGCGGCGAGCGCGCCGCTGACGGCCTGAACCGCCGCCGCATGTTCGTCCTCGGCGTTGACCAGGTCGCGCCTCGCAGAATCCAGTGCTGCCTGCGTGCCGACACCCTTTTGCGTCAACGTCTGCTGGCGCTCGAGCTCCGACTGGTAGTAGGCGACGTCGCTGGCCGTCACCTTCTCCTTCGACTGCGCCTGGCTGTAGGCGGAGCGAAGCTGCTCGACATTGAGGCGCGCCGCGGCAAGTGCCGCATCCGCCTGGGCAAGCGCGATCCGGTAGGGCTCAGGGTCGACCACGAAGAGCACGTCGCCGGCCGTGACCCGCATGTTCTCCGACACGTTGCTCTCGACGATGCGCCCGGCCTCCTGCGCGGCGATGGAAAGGCGCGGCTGGAGGAGATTGGCGTTCTCCGTCTCCTGGACCCGCCCGCCCGTGACCCAGACATAGGCTCCGCCCACGACCAGCGCGAGCGGCACCGCCGCCATCAGCAGGAAACGGCCGAAGCCGCGCCGCCTGCGGGCCGGCCTGACGCTGGGCGGCACGGCTTCGGGCGGCGCGGCGCGCACCTCGGCCGGCGGCGGGGCCTTGTCCTCGGCCTGCACGGGGAACGGCGTGACGCCGCCCCTGGATTGCGGCTCGCGCGGCGTTTTATCGTCCATGTTCTCGACGGCACTCATCTCAGGCAGCCTTTCCGGACCGGCTCGAAGCGGGCCCGATGTTCTCCGTGGAGCCCATCTCGGTTTCGGCGAGATTGGCGCAAATCGTCTTGAGGCCGAGCAGCGTCGTGCGCCTCTGCTCCTCGCTCAACCCCGCCAGCGCGCCGGCAAAGACGTCCGTGGCGAGGGCGCGCATCTCGCCGAAGATGGGGCGGCTGCGCTCGGTCAGGAAAATCGTGCGGAGACGGCGGTCCGCAGGGTCGGAATGCCGCTCGATCCAGCCCGCTTCCACCATCCGGTCGACGAGGCGCGAGACGCTGATGGGCTCGATCTCAAGCAGTTCGGCAAGCCGCGCCTGCGGCACGCCCTCTTCCTTGAAGACACGCACAAGAAGGCGCCATTGCGCCGACGAGAGGCCATAACCGACGGCGCGCTGCTCGAAGCGCTTTCGAAGCAGGCGGCTGGCATCATGCAGCAGGAAGCCGAGACGATCTGTCTCGTCGCCCTGGGAGTTTGCGGGGCCGTGCGTTGTCATAAGCGCGATATATAATAAGCATGCTCATGATTCAACCGCTCCGGATATGCACCGGCTGCATGGCGGATCCGACGTGCGTGCATGGTTGACGGGTTATGAATGAACTGCTCCACCAAAGCCAAAGCCGTGCCCGCCGGCAGGAAAGGCGACGGTTCAGGCCACGGCCCGGTGCGGCGGGGCCGGCGACGGGCGAAGGCGCCTTCGCGGACTTCCCATGGGCTCGAAAGGCTTCAGCATCACGCTCTCGCGCGTCATCGTGACGAAGGTGGCCGGCGGTATGGGCTGCCAGTCGGGGCCTTCCCTGTCGAAGGGCTCGGAGACGAGGCAGCGGCCGCGGCCCGCGACCTCGGCGGTATAAAGCGTCGGCGCGTGGGCATCGCTCGCATAGCGGATGGCGCAGAGCCGCTCGCCGTCGGAAAAGGCGGCGGTCAGGCGGATCGCCGGTTCGACGCCGGCGGCGCGCGCGGCGGCTGCCACCTTGCGGGTGGCGCGTTCCGCCGCGCCCCCCGGATCCTCGGCCAGCCCTTCGTCGAGCATCATCAGGAAGAGCAGCTCGGAGTCCGTCGTCCCCTCCATCAGATCGTAGCGTGCGTCGGAAATGGTGCTTTCGAGCGGGCGGCGCAGCCGCTCGAAGTCTCCGATCTGCCCATTGTGCATGAAGGACCACCGGCCGACGACGAAGGGATGGCAGTTCGCCCGGCTGGTCGCACCGCCGGTGGACGCCCGCACATGCGCAAGAAAGAGCGGGGACCTGATCTGCCGGCACAGGCTCTTCAGGTTGGGATCGGACCAGGCGGGCAGGATG
>JAFKJW010000030.1 GCA_017305925.1 Hyphomicrobiales bacterium
CGCCTCGATTACGGCCAGCTTCAAAGCCGTCCCAGCTTCAACTGGTACAGGGACAAGGCCGTCCTCGCGGGTTGCCGGCCTCGGAAGGGGCCGGTCGAGGGCGAGAATTCCCCGCAACGCCAAGCCAAGCGCTTCAATCGCGTTGGCGTGAGCCTCGACAAAATTCCTGCCCCCGGTGATCGCCTCTGGCACATCAGGGAACGTGACTATAATGCCGCCTTCGGGGTCTGGTTCGAATTGCGCACGGAAGATGTAGTCCATATCTGCTCTCTGGTTTCTCTGGTCGGGAAGCTATTCGATGCCGAGTTGCTTCTTGCGGCCTTCAAGCAGGGATTCCATCTGCGCATCGCGTTCGAGGCTCATCGCCATGTTGCCCATCTCCACGCGCGCGGCCCTGTAGCCGGAATAGTCCCCCGCCGCATATTTGCGTCCGCTGGCCCGGTCGAGCTTATTGAAGCGTTCCACGAAATCGTCTGCCCGCTGCCTATCGAGACGTAGTTCGGCTTCCTGAGAGAGCGCGCGAATAGTCCGGTCGATCCTGCCTGTTCCGGCCTCGCGGGCGAGGCTGTTGTCCTTGCTGTAGGCGGCTTCGGCATCCTGCCAGCCGTGGGGCCGGACTTCCTCAAAAGCACGCCGTGCCGCGCCAAGCTCGCGCCGTTGTTCATCGGAAGGCGCAAGGTCACCACGTTTGGCTTCAAGGATCGCATCGCAGGCGCGGGCATGGTGGACAAGCGCCTTGGTGCGGGCGCGGCGCAAGGCGTCTTCCGGGTCGACCCCGGCCTGCCGATCCGGTTCCGTCTTCCTGGCGCTTTCCCTTTCAGGTTGCCGCGCGCCATCAGCGCCAAGCACAGCATTGTCGTGCTGGCGCAGACCGTCCAACATGCCATCGACGGCATCGCGCATCCGTTCCGGCACGATCTGGGCGACGCGAGCGCGGAAGGTGATGCCGCGCCGCTCGGCATAATCTGCGCCGGGTCGTAATCCGATGCCATGTCCTTGGCTCGATCCCGCGACAGGGTGCGGGCAAGACGATCCTGACTGGCGAAATCGTCACGGCCATAATGCAGGTCCATGCCGTCGCGGTGGCGCGATAGCGCGACATAGCTGCCGTGCGCGTCCATGCCCGGCGTTGCGAGAACATGGGTGCGGTCCACGGTCATGCCCTGCGCTTTGTGAATGGTCGCGGCATAGCCGTGGTCGATCCGATTGTAGTCTTTCAGGTCGAAAGCGATGGACCTGCCATCGTCGGTCTGCACGGTCATACTTTGCGCGCTGACCTGTTCGATAGTGCCGAGCGTGCCGTTCTTCACGCCAAGGCCGCGTTCGTTTTGCAGGAACATGACGCGACCCCCGGCGGCGAAGCTGCGTTCGCCGCGTTCGACCGTCACACGCACGTCCTCGCCAAGATCGCCAGCATCCCGCATCCGGTCGCGGGCGGCTTCGTTGAGTTCCCGCACCTCGGCATTGGTATGGGTGAGGATGATGCGGCTGCTGTCGGGGGATGCCTGCCGTTCGCGGTCCCAGCGGTCGATCAGATCGTCGCGCGCCTGTTCCCGGCTCTGCGCCTCATGCACCATGCCATGATTGTCATAGGCATGGATCGCATGGCCGGTTCTGCCGGTCGCCAGATCGCGGGTAGCGTCCCGCTGCCAGTCCTCGCGTTGGCGGCGCACTTCATGGATTTCGACGCCGCCGTGACGTTCGTGGATGGATCGGAAGGCTGCGCCCGCCTCAATGGACTGTAGCTGTTGCGGATCGCCGACCAGCACCACCTTTGCGCCTGCTTCTGCTGCATGGGACAGAACGCGCTCCAACTGCCGCGTGCCGACCATGCCCGCCTCGTCTATGACGAGCACGTCGCGGGCGGTGAACATGTCGCGACCATTCTTCCAGCCATGTTCCATGCTGGCGATGGTGCGCGAGGCGATGCCCGATCCGCTTTCCAGATTCTCGGCGGCAATGCCGGACAGGGCAACGCCGCAAACCTCATAGCCCTCCGCTTCCCATGCGTCGCGCGCCACGCTGAGCATGGCGCTCTTTCCCGTCCCGGCATAACCGACGACAATGCCAAGGTCGCGCCCGTCCGTGACATGGGCCAGCGCATCGGCCTGTTCGCCAGACAGGACAAGGCCGCGCTGTTCGGCCCGCGCAAGGGCGCCGAGTCTATCCCGGTCGTTGACCTCATGGCACTCGCATTCCGCCATCAGTTCGGCAGCGCGGTGCAAACGCTGTTCCGCCTCGATCATGTCGCGGGTCGTAAAGCGGTCATTGCCCGAAGCATCCTGACCGAGTTCGACCAGATCGGGCGCGTTGCGCATCGCGCCCATGACCTCGTTGAACTGGTCCAATCCGTCGCTGTGCCGATGCGCGAACATCGCCATGTCGCGCCGCGTGAACGTCGATTGCTGTCGCGTGATCGCGTCGAGAGCGATGGACGGATCGGCGATGATCCGCGCGCCGTTGTTGCGGGCGATCTCGCGGTGCATCTCGGCACGGTCGGCGGCCTCGATCCCTTCTCCCTCGATCCGCTGCGCGGATGCGCCGATCTGGCTTTGCGGTTCAAGCCCGATGCCCTGCGCCTCAAGGCTGCGATGGTCGATGCGGGCGTCTATGTCGAGTTCGGAAAGCCGTTCGTTGACATGCTCGGCCCATCGCTCCCGCCAGCGTTCCACCATCTCCGTGCGGTTCCAGTCCCGCACCTTCTGGCCGAAGCCGTTCTCGTCCACCGACCGCATGGTGAGCATGACATGGGCATGGGGTTTGGGGCTTCCGTCCTCGGCAAAATCCCAATGCACATTGAGATCGGCGATCATGCCCTGATCGACAAACTCGGTCTGCGCGAAGTCGCGGGCCAGCTCGATGCCTTGCGCCTGCGTCATCTCACGCGGAATGGCGAACTCCACCTCGCGGGCGAGTTGGGCGTCCTTCCTGACCTCGAACGCCTCGACATCGTTCCAGAGCCGTTCGCGGTCGCTCCATTGCTCGGGGGCATTCTCCGGCAACAGCACCTCAGAATGGACAACGCCGCGCTTGGCGGAAAAGTCCTGCACGCGGTCGATTCGCTCGTCGCGCAGCCGCGAGGCCGAACGGTAAGCGGCAGACGCCACCGCGCTCGATCCGGCCTTGCGGCCGATGACCTTGACGTGAAGATGATAGATCGCCATCGCGATCAAGCATTGCCACGGCCAAGCTCACGTCGGAACGACGTATAAACGCGCCCTCCCTCGAAAAAATCTCGGGATGGACCGGGCCGTGCCACACCGTCCCGGCAACATAGAAGCAATCCGCAACGCGCTCAACTATCATTGCTGCATCAACAGCTTATGGAGGGCGCAATGCGCAAGCCACGGGACTACGATGCGGAACTGAAGGTGCTTGAGGACAAGGCCAAGGAACTGAAAACCCGCAAGGTGCAGCAACTCGGCGAACTGGTGATCGCTACCGGGGCCGATGCGCTCGCCGCCGATGAACTGGCCGGTGCGCTGATCGCGCTGGCCGAAACCAAAGATGCCGGAAAGAGGGAGACATGGGCCAAGCGTGGCGCGGCGTTCTTTCAGGGCCGGGCGCGGCGATCGGCATCAGCGCCTGACCGCGACACTGGCGGCGCTCCGGCGCAACCGGACAGCGCGCAACCGCCATCAGGCGCAACGGGCGCGGCATGACATGCGCACATGGCAAGTCGAACGCCGCAAGCGCACCCAGCATCTGATCGAACTCGGCGGGCTCGTCGTCAAGGCGGGCATCGTGGACCTGACCGGCGACGACCGCGCCATGATCTATGGCGCGCTGCTCTGGATGGCCGAGAAGCTCAGCAGCGAGGACGGCGAACGGGCGCGCGAACTGTGGGCCGGAAAGGGGAAAGAGGCGTTCGAGGCAGAACGCCCGACAGGTGCGCATGACGGAATCCAACCGCAGCAGGATCGGGCGTAACCGATGGCGGGCAGCACGAAGACCTCAAATATCGCAGCGCTGCCCGCCATCGCGCGGCATCGCCGCGCAAAAGCAACGGAACGAGCGAACGGCTCGGACCTTGGCAGAAGGCCATAACTGGCGAGTTTCACATGGTCCGCATTGCCGTTGCGATGTAGTATCGGCGTGATGACAAAAGGACGGTTCAAGATAGCCCGTTGCGGGATGACCGGCGTGGACGCGGTTTCGGCCGATACGGCCCATGCGTTCGGTCGGCATACCCATGACCAGTTTGGGATCGGCGTCATCCTGCGCGGCGCGCAGAAATCCATGAGCGGACGCGGCATCGTGGAAGCGGAAGCCGGTGACGTGATTACCGTCAACCCCGGCGAGGTGCATGACGGCTCGCCGCTGGGCGAGAACGGCCGGTCGTGGCGGATGCTCTATTTCGACCCGGCCGTATTGGCTGATCCGGTCCTTGCCCTGACGGACGGCGATACCGATAACGCCGAGCTTGCACATCCGGCAATGCGCGATGCGACGACCGCCAAATATTTTCTGTCGCTCTTTCGCACGATGACCGATCCGCACGGCGGCCATAGCGAAATCGAGGGCCGGGAAAACCTGCTCCTGCTGCTCGCGCGGCTCATCGAACGCCGGAACAGTGAGCGGGCCGGAACGCCCAAGGCCATCGAACAGGCCCGCGCGCGTATCGACGATGATCCCGCCGCGCCGCTGTCGCTTGGCGAGTTGGCAGCCATCGGCGGTGTCAGCCAGTTCCAGCTTCTGCGGGGCTTTTCGAAAATTACCGGCCTTACGCCACACGCCTATCTTGTCCAGTGCAGACTCCAGAAGGCGCGAAAGATGATCGCCGGTAGCACGACGCTCGCCGATGCGGCGCAGGCGGCTGGCTTCGCGGACCAGAGCCACATGACGCGGCTTTTCGTCCGCACCTATGGTATGTCGCCCGGCGTCTATGCCGCCGCGATGAACTGACCCGCAATTTCCTTCAAGACGGGGCGCGGCGACGCCCGGCATATGGTTCGAAAACAATCGAGCCAAGAGTATGTCCATACAGTTTTGCTACGCTTCTGAAATCCGATCCCGGTTCCCGCAACTTCGCTCCCACACCCTTCTTGTCGATGGCGTAAGTGCGAAAGCCGATCCTTCCGCCGAGATCGCGCGGCTAAGCGCAATTGCTGATAAGCGGCTTGCCGCCACCAGCGAGGGCGAGTTCCTCGAGATACAGGCTTGGCGGCGCGCTTTCGCAGCGATGGGCCTCAAGCCGACGCAATACCGATGCGCCTCAGAGGCTCTGCTGCGGCGCTATCGCAAGGAAGGAGCGCTTCCCGCGCTTCATCCGCTGATCGACCTGTGCAATGCCACCTCGCTCGCCTTCGCCATTCCGGTCGCGGTGTTCGATACAAGCAAGATCGCGGGTGTGCTGACTGTGCGGCTCGCCCACGGCGATGAAATCTACGAAACCTTTGGCGGCGAGATCGAGCATCCTGAACCCGGCGAAGTCATCTTCGCTGACGATAGCGGTCGCGCCCATGCGCGCCGCTGGACCAACCGGCAAAGCGGCTGGTCCGCCGTTCGCCCGGAAACCACGCAAGCCCTGATCGTGACCGAAGCCGTGCATGAGACAGCCGACAACGATGTCTCAGCCCTCATGTCGTCGCTCGCCGGGGCGCTGGCCGCGATCTGGCCCGCCGCTGCGGTGACGGGAATGGAACCGCTATGACGCTGGAATTTCTCCTGACCTCTCTGGTCATTGTCGCATCGCCCGGAACCGGGGCGATCTATACGGTGGCAGCCGGTCTTTCGGGCGGCGCACGCGCGAGCCTCGTTGCCGCCTTCGGCTGCACGCTCGGCATCGTCCCGCATATGCTGGCGGCGATCAGCGGGCTTGCCGCGCTGCTGCACACGAGCGCGCTGGCCTTCCAGATTCTCAAATGTCTCGGTGTCGCCTATCTGCTCTACATGGCGTGGGCGATGTTCCGTGATCGCGGGATGCTCAGCCTGAACGATGAGGCAAGCGGCAAGAGCGTCCGGCAGGTGATCGTCTCGGCGATCCTGGTCAACCTGCTGAACCCCAAGCTCTCGATTTTCTTCTTTGCCTTCCTGCCGCAATTCGTGCGGCCCGACGATACAGCGCCCGTGAGCAGGATGCTGGAATTGAGCCTCGTGTTCATGGCGCTGACCTTCGTGATCTTCGCCGCCTATGGGGCATTTGCCGCCGCTGTCCGGCGGCATGTCATCTCCAATGTCTCCGTGCAGGTCTGGATGCGGCGCGGCTTCGCGGCAGCTTTCGCGGGTCTAGACCGGTTTGCAATTTGACTGAATCGGGATTCCCAAGGGCAAGCAAATCAGATTCGATGCACTGACCGTTGGAGGTCGGACAGCATGTCGAAGCCGTATTCGATTGATTTGCGGGAACTGGCGATGGCCCGGCTTGAGTCGGGT
>JAFKJW010000031.1 GCA_017305925.1 Hyphomicrobiales bacterium
CAAGGAGCGCGACAAAGGCACCTCCGCTGCGGATGAGGCCGAGGCGCCGCGTCCCGACGACGACCGTGCCGCCCAGAAGGATGTCGGGCGGATCGAGATCGCGCCCGTCGATTCCGAGAAGGGCAAGCGCATCCGCGATGCCCCCGACTTGCGCAAGGAGGCCCGGCCGAAGGGCGTCGACGTGCTGCGCGAGATCGGCGACCGCCTGATCCTCCAGCTCGACGACCGGGTGATGGTGGAAAGCAACGACCGCCCGCGCATGTCGCGCGGCGCCCGCGACGTCTATTACGAGGACCTTTCCGGCGGCCGCACCCGCGAGACCATCGAGCGCGACAACGGCGTGCGCGTCGTGACCATCCGCAACCGCTACGGGGACGTCCTGCGCCGCTCGCGCATCACGCCGGACGGCCGCGAATACGTGCTTTCCTACGTCCAGGAGGATCGCGACCGCGACCTCAGCGACTGGCGCGACCCCGGCGAGGATCTGCCGCCCATGCGGCTCAACGTGCCGGTGGAGGACTACATCCTCGACTCCGAGGACGTGCGCGACCCGGATCGCTACTACGAGTTCCTCGACCAGCCGCCTGTCGAGAATGTCGAGCGCCTCTATTCGGTAAACGAGGTGAAGCGCTCGGCCCGCATCCGCGACAAGGTCCCGCGCATCGACCTCGACACGATCAATTTCGATTTCGGCTCGGCGAGCATCGCCGAGGATCAGGTCAAGCGTCTCCAGGGCGTCGCCGAGGCCATGGAGAAGCTGCTCGACCGCAATCCGGCCGAAACCTTCCTGATCGAGGGCCACACGGATGCGGTGGGCTCCGACCTCGCCAATCTGGCGCTGTCCGACAGGCGGGCCGAGGCGGTCGCCGCCGCGCTCAGCGATGTCTTCGGCATTCCGCCGGAGAACATGACCACGCAGGGCTATGGCGAGCAGTTCCTGAAGGTCCGCAGCGAGGAACCCGAGCGCGCCAACCGCCGCGTCGCCATAAGGCGCATCACGCCGCTGGTGGCGCCGGTCGCCAGCAACGAATAGGCGGGTAGTCCGGAAAGCCCGGCAGGCAGGGCACCTGCATCACCCCTCTCTGTCCGGCAGGACAGAGAGGGGTAGGAAAGGAGCCGTGCCTTCCGACCGACCGCCGCCATGCCTCTTGCATTGCATGAGCCGCGATGGAAAAAGGCGCGGAACCTGTCCGGGACATTGTCATGAAGCGCCTCGAACTCGCCATCGAATCGATCATCCTCGCCTCGCGCTGGCTGCTGGTCGTCTTCTACCTCGGCCTTGCCCTGGCGCTCGCCGTGTATGCGGCCTCCTTCGCCAAGAAGCTCTACGAGTTCGTCACGAAGGTCCTCGTGCTGGAGGACACCGACACGATCCTCAAGATGCTGGGCCTGATCGACGCCGCGCTGGTGGCCTCGCTGGTGGTGATGGTCATCATCTCCGGCTACGAGAATTTCGTCAGCCGCTTCGACGAGCATGAAGGCGAGGTCCACTGGCTGGGCACGATCGACGTCGGCTCGCTGAAGATCAAGGTCGCCTCCACCATCGTGGCGATCTCCTCGATCCACCTGCTTCAGGTGTTCCTGAACAACACCGGCTATACGTCCCAGCAACTGATGTGGCTGACCCTCATGCACCTTGCCTTCGTCATCTCGGCGCTGATGCTCGCCTGGATCGACCGCATCACCGCGCTCGGCAAGGGCAAGAAGGGCGCCGACCAGCCGCACCTTTAGGCCGGGCAAAGACGCGCCTTGATCCTTCAGATCGCCCCTCACGCTTCAGATTTCGGTGCGTCCTTCGAGGCTCGCCCGTCGAAGTTATTGTTTTTCCATCAAGACCCCGGGGGGCTCCACGAGCCTCGAAGGACGCACCGAAGGACATGGGTCAAATACCGGGCCCGCGAGATCAGCCGAACGTCCGCGCGACCTCCGTCTCCGTCCGCGCGAACACCTCGTCCGGCACGAAGAAATCGCCGGCCAGAGGCCCCGTCGCGGCGGGCGCGTATTTCGAGAAATCCGTGACGCCCTCGGCGCGCAGCACCTCCTCGTCGATATAGAAATTGCCGGTCGCCTCCCGCGACGGCCGGCTGAGAATCGCATGGGCCGCGTCCGCCATGATCTCCGGCGAGCGGCTCATCGCCGCCACCGTGGCGCCGCCGAGCAGGTTGCGCACCGCCGCCGTGTCGATCGCCGTCAGCGGCCACAGCGAATTGACGGCGATGCCGTCCTTCGCGAATTCCGCGCTCATGCCCAGCGTGCACATCGACATGCCGAACTTCGCCATCGTGTAGGCGACGTGGCCCTTGAACCATTTGGCCTGCATGTCGAGCGGCGGCGCCAGATTCAGGATGTGAGGGTTTTGCGTCATCTTCAGGTGTGGAATGCACATTTTCGACACCAGGAACGTGCCGCGCGTGTTGATCTGGTGCATGAGGTCGAAGCGCTTCATGTCCGTGTCCAGCGTGCCGGTGAGCTGGATGGCGCTGGCATTGTTGATGCAGGCGTCGATGCCGCCGAATTTCTCGACGGTCTTCGCCACCGCGTCGGCCACCTGCGCCTCGTCGCGAATGTCGCAGAGCGCCGGCAGCGCCCTGCCGCCTGCCTGCTCGATCTCGTCCGCCGCGGTGTAGATGGTGCCCGGCAGCTTCGGGTGCGGCTCGGCCGTCTTCGCGGCGATGGTGACGTTGGCGCCGTCGCGCGCGGCCCTGAGCGCGATGGCGAGCCCGATGCCGCGCGAGCCGCCGGAAATGAAAAGCGTCTTGCCCTTGAGCGACATCGGTTTCTCCCTCACGACAGGCAGCTCAGCCGAACAGCCGCTCGCCCTGCTCGTCGATCAGCTGGATGCCCTTGCGGATCGAGATGTCGACGGCGTCGTCCACCCCGGCAAAGCGGTCGGCCCGCACGAAGCGGTGCTCCTTCACCGCGCCGCCGATCTCCTTGGAGACGACGCCGCAGGTCTGGAACTGGCCGTCCTGCTTGAACGGCGTCGCGCGCACCAGGAAACCCTTGTGCTCGACCTCCTTCAGCACCTTGGCGGCGCCGGCATCCGCGCCGCTGCTCGACTCGCCGCCGCCACCGAACAAGCGCTTGAAGAACGACATGGATATCTTTCCTTCGTCTGGTGGGACTTGCGTCAGCTAGGCGGCTTTTCCGCCTCCGTCAACGTTTGGACGGCTCGTCAGCGCTGCGTGAAGGCCAGCTTCGCGCCGAGTGCCACGAAGGCCGCCGCGAAAGTGCGCCGCATCCATGTCATGACCCGCTGGTCCCCCACGACGCGGTCTCGCACCACCGCCGCGCACAGGCCATAGAGCGCGAAGATGGCGAAGGTGACCGCCATGAAGACGCCGGAGAGCTCCAACATGCGCATCATCACATACGGCTCGCCGGGCGCGATGAACTGCGGCAGGAACGCCACGAAGAAGATCGACAGTTTCGGGTTGAGCAGGTTCAGCAATATGCCGTCGACCATCACCTGCCGGGGCGCCCGCCGGTCGGCGGCTCTCTCGACCTTCAGCACGCCGTGCTGCCGCAGGCTTTGCCACGCCATGTAGAGCAGATAGGCGACGCCGGCATATTTGACGATCTGGAACAGCAGCGCGCTGGCGTGCAGCAGCGCCGCGATGCCCGTCAGGGCCGCTATCAGATGCGGCACGATACCCAGCGTGCAGGAGAAGGCTGCGAGAATGCCCGCCCGCGCCCCGCGCGAAAGCGCCGCCGACAGCGTATAGACGACGCCGGTGCCGGGCGAGGCGACGATGATCAGCGTGGTGATCAGGAATTCAGGCGACATCGGGGCTCTCCTCCCTGGCGGAGAAGTCGATACCGCTCAGCCCCGCAAGTCAACCGCGTTGCCGGAGATGCCCGCAGAAGAAGGTTTTGTGTCCCAGCCCGCCACGCAGATGGCGGCGAACATCGCGAGGATGAAGAGGGGTGACAGCGGCAGCCCCGCCATGCCCATCGGCACGATGACGACCGGCAGCGCCCAGGCGACGATGGTGAGCGCCGCCAGCAGGCCGGTCATCGCCTCGCCGCGGCTCGCCCTGAGCGCCATCAGCATGCCGGCGAGCAGGATGCCGAGATCGTAGAAATGCATGTAGGGCGTCACCAGGCAGGTCGCGACGAGGACGAGAGCCGCCTGCATTTGCCGGTCGCCGACGCGCATTAGCGCCAGCACGAGCACGGCCAGCACCGCGAGCGCGAAGACGACGTGCACGGCGAAGGCAGCGGACCCCTCCATGCCGAGCAGCCGGAGCGACATGAAGAGCGACGGAATGACATAGGGAAAGGTTCCCTCGCCCGCCCGCTCGAGCTCGGAAAGCGCCGGCAGCGTGACGCCGAGATAGCCCCGCCACGCCTCCATGCCGAAAACCAGCACCGATGCCCCGGCCAGGGCCGCGGCGAGCACTCCCGCCAGCAGGATCGTCCGCCAGCGCCGGTCGAGCAGCCATAGCAGGGCGAGCAGGAAGCCGATCTGCGGCTTCACCGTCAGCAGCGCGGCAGCCGCCGCCGAACGCGAGCCGGAAGGCCGCGCCAGCGCGATCAGCAAAAGCCCGCCCGCCGCGTTTCCGGTCTGTCCGCCGGCGATGCAGTAAAGGGCGGCCGGCGACAGCGTGAGCAGCACCGTCTCCTTCCACGAGAAGCCGAACACGCGCGCTCCCGCCGCCAGCACCGCCAGCCCGAACACCGACCACAGGGCATACATCAGGCGAAAGCCGCCGAGGCCGAACGGCCAGACGAAGAACAGCGAGTGCGGCGGATACGCCCACAGCCGCAGCCCGATGTCCTCTCCGACGAAACCCTTCTGGAACGCCATCAGCGCGTCCGGCTGGTAGATCGCCGCGAAGGCGCGTTCGAGCACCAGCTTCGCCACCGCCCACTGGTTGATGAAGTCGCCGCCGAAGGGCATGCCGGGCGACAGCAGATATTCGCTCGCGGATGTCCACACCTGCCACAGGCCGGCGAGATAGGCGGCGAGATAGACCGCGGCGGGAACGAGAAGCAGGCGGACGAAGCGCTCCCGCGCCATGGCCGGCGCGCCGTGGCTTTGCGTCGTCGAGACCGGCGGCCCGGCAGATGAAACCATGTCCGACCCGACCGCCCCCACGCGCTCGCTCTCCGCTCGCACGCGATCATGCTCCAACGGGAAGAACAAATGCTTAAGCAGCCAGCTCTTTGAGAGAGGTCGGGCCATATGATAGACAATGAGCGGTTGGGCCGCATGTTTGCCTAAGCATGTCTCCCGAAAGTGGCCCCGGTTTCGGGACAAAGACATGCGTGGAAACAAGAGGCTAAAGCGCAGGGAGCGAATCTGAAAGATCGCGACAAGCTTTAGAGGTTGAAGGAACGCGCACATGCCTTCGACGGCTGTCACGACACTGCCGGAACGAAAATCCGCCGAGGCGGCGCGGCGAAAGCGCGCCGCGCAACAGGCTGTTCGAGCCCTTCGGGAATATGCTCGCTCGCACGGCGGCAGGTTCGTGATTTTCGGCTCCTACGCGACGGATACGATGCGCTTCGACAGCGATCTCGATGTCATGATCGATTTTCCGGCGGACGCGGTCGGGGACGCGTGGCGATTTGCCGAGGATGTCTGCGCGGGTCTTGCAATTCCCCTCGATATTCATGACGCGGGAATGACGAAGCCGGAGTTTCTGGAGCGCGTTCGCAGGAACGGGCTGGTGCTGGCATGAGCGACGCTCGATGGATTGAGGTCGATGACGATCTCGATTCGGCTTGCCGTCACTTCGACGGTGCGTCAAGGCTGTATGACGAGGGCGGATTCGATGCCGACGGCCTGACGGGCTACAAAGCCAGAATGGCGCTTTTGCATTCCATGCAGTCCGCGCACACCTCTCTGGAAGCGGCGTTAAAACGGATACTGGAAATCCTCGGCGAGGAATTGCCCGCCGGTGATCAATCCCACGCCGATCTCGTCCGGCGGGTAGCCAGGATCATTACGACGCCGGGTCATGCGCGCCCTGCGATCCTTCCCGAGGAAGTTGCACGCGACGTCGACGAATCCCGCCGTTTCCGTCACCGCGCCACGCATGACTACGACAAGTTCGATCCGGCTCTCGCGGCCCCGTCGCTTGAAGCGGCACGCCGGCTGGCCGTTGCTCTGAAGCCTCGCATCGCTGAATTCAGGGAGGTGGTGGATCCGCCCTCGGACACCACCGCCCGGCAGGCACCAGCCTAGCTGTCCAGAAAGCTCCTGAGCTTGCGACTGCGGCTCGGATGCTTGAGCTTCCTCAGCGCCTTGGCCTCGATCTGGCGGATGCGCTCGCGCGTCAC
>JAFKJW010000032.1 GCA_017305925.1 Hyphomicrobiales bacterium
GTAGGCGGTCGCGCGATCCGAGAGGAAATACATGCCGAAGCCGCCCCAGCCCTTCAGCGGGTCGAGGAAGCCGTAGGCCTCAAGTCCGGTGAGAGGATCCTTCTGGCCCTTGATCTTCTTGGACCATTCGTTGACCTGCTGCCAGGTCTTCGGCATCTCGGTCAGGCCCGTCGCGCCGGAGATGGCCGCATCGCTGAGATAGTCCTTGCGGTATGAGAAGGTGTGGCAGTCGCCGTCGATGCTGACGCGATAGGTCTTGCCGTCCCATGTGCCGACCGGCGGCTTGAGGTAGGCGACGAGATCGTTCACGTCGATCTGCTCCTTCACCCAGTCGGGCATCTCGTCGAGCAGGCCCTTGCCGGCGGTGTCGCCCTCGAAGGGCGCGCCCATTTCGAGGATGTCGAAGTCGACCGTGCCGGTGGCGATGGACTGCTGCAGGCGCGCGTTATAGTCGCCCTGCGCGAGGTCGATCCAGTTGAGCTTGGCGCCGGTATAGGCTTCCCAGGGCTTCAGGAACCCGCGGAAAAGGAAGTTGTGCAGGTTCTGGTTGTTGAGGCCCATGAAGGTGAGCTCGACGCCGGCGAACTCGCCTTCCTTGACGCTCGCCTTGGTGGCGCCGAGGCAAAGCTCGCCGACCTTCTGCCAGTCGGCATCCGTCGGCGATCCCTTGCCGACGCCGGGAATCTGAAGGATCTGCGCGCGCAGGTCCTCCTGCGCCGAGGCGCTTCCGGTGACGGCGCCGAGCCCGGCGCCCGAAACGGCCGAAAGCGCGGCGATGCTTGCCGCGCCCTTGAGCACATCGCGGCGGGTCGCTCCGGCGCGCATGAGTTGCTTGTATATTTCGACTTTCATACGTCGTTCCTCCCAATGAAATGTGTCGGACGGGCACCGGCCGGACACGAACGCCTCGAAACGCTCCCCCGACAAGCGCCCGAACGATTTCCGAATGCCATGCTCGAAAAAGGTCGGCAACACTATGAGCCAACCGGGCGAGGTGTCAACGACATGCGGCGGCGATCATATGGGGTAGACTCGGCGTGGGCGCGCCGCTAGCTTCACCGCACGGTTCGGGGAGGTTCATCGGAACTCATGGCGCAGGTTGCGATAAGGGACGTTTCCAAGGACTATGGCGCCGTCAAGATCCTGCATGGGGTGAATGTCGACATCGCCGACGGCCAGTTCGTCGTGCTGGTCGGCCCGTCCGGTTGCGGCAAGTCCACGCTTCTGCGGATGGTCGCTGGCCTTGAGAGCATCACCGCGGGCGATATCCGGATCGGCGAGAGGACGGTGAACCATCTGCCGCCGGCCAAGCGCGACATCGCGATGGTCTTCCAGAACTACGCGCTCTATCCGCACAAGACGGTGCGCGACAACATGGCGTTCTCGCTGAAGCTGCGCAAGACGGAAGCGTCCGTGGTGGAGGAGCGCGTCAAGCACGCGGCCGCGATCCTCGATCTCGCGCCCTATCTCGACCGCTACCCGCGCCAGCTTTCCGGAGGCCAGCGCCAGCGCGTGGCCATGGGCCGCGCCATCGTGCGCGACCCGCAGGTCTTCCTGTTCGACGAGCCGCTCTCCAACCTCGACGCCAAGCTCAGGGTGCAGATGCGCACCGAGATCAAGGAACTCCACCAGCGCCTGAAGACGACGACCATCTACGTCACCCACGACCAGGTGGAGGCGATGACCATGGCCGACAAGATCGTGGTCATGCAGGCCGGCCGCATCGA
Organism: Hyphomicrobiales bacterium; assembly: GCA_017305925.1. GTDB lineage: Bacteria > Pseudomonadota > Alphaproteobacteria > Rhizobiales > Rhizobiaceae > Arvimicrobium. The sequence continues at coordinate 1,728 of JAFKJW010000032.1, forward strand.
GCAGATCGGCGCGCCGCTCGACCTGTTCGACAGCCCTGCCAACACCTTCGTCGCCGGCTTCATCGGCTCGCCCGCCATGAACATGCTGAAGGGCGTGATGCGCCGCAGCGAGGCCAAGGGCGTCGAGGTCGGCGGCACGCTGCTGCCGTTCTCCGGCGCCGACGATGCGGCCGACGGCCAGGAGGTGATCTACGGCATCCGGCCCGAGCATCTCGACATCGCCGAGGACGGCTTTCCGGCAACGGTCTCGGTGATCGAGCCGACGGGCTCGGAGACGGTGGTGTTCCTGCGTTTCGCCGGCAGCGACATGACCGCGCTCTTCCGCGAGCGCCACAGCTTCAGGCCGGGCGACACGCTGAAGCTCAAGCCGCGCAAGCACCTCGTGCACATCTTCGACGCCAAGACGGGCCGGAGGCTCTAGGCGCTCTCAAAACGACCGAGGGAGGATTTTCGTGCTGAAAGGCATACACCCGCTTCTGAACGCCGATGTTCTCTACGCCCTCAGGGCGATGGGACACGGCGACGACCTGATCCTGTGCGACACCAATTTTCCGGCGGATTCGGTGGCCCGCCAGACGCGGCTCGGCAAGCTGCTGCGCATCGACAACGCGACGGCCGCCGAGGTCGCCGCGGCCGTCCTGTCGGTCTATCCGCTCGACACCTTCGTCGACGACGCGGCCGCCCGCATGGAGATCGTCGGCAAGCCGAAGGAGATCCCGCCGGTCCAGAAGGAGGTGCAGAAGGTGATCGACAAGGCCGAGGGCAAGTCCTGGCCGATGATCTCGGTGGAGCGCTACGCCTTCTACGAGCGCGCGAAGCAGGCCTATGCGGTCATCCAGACGGGCGAGCGCCGTTTCTACGGCTGCTTCGCCTTCCGCAAGGGCGTCGTGCCGCCGGACGCCTGACGCGCCATGCCGTCCCCCAAGCCCATCGTCATCCTCGGCGTCTTCGTCGCCGACACGGCCTATCGCGCGCCGCGCGCGCCGCGCATGGGCGAGACCATCCTCGGCAGCGCCTTCAAGCTCGGACCCGGCGGCAAGGGGTCGAACCAGGCCGTCGCCGCCGGCAAGCTCGGCGCCGATGTCTCCTTCATCACCCGGCTCGGGCGCGATCCGTTCGCCGAGATGGCGCTCGCCACCTGGCGCGAGGCCGGCGTGAAGCCGGCGGTGATCGAGACGCCCGAAAGCTACACGGGCGCGGCCTACATCTTCGTGGAGGAGACGACCGGCGACAACGCCATCATCGTGTGCCCCGGCGCCGCCACGCTGATCTCGCCGGACGACATCGCCGCCAATGCCGCGCTGATCCGCGGCGCGGGCGTGTTCGTCACCCAGTTGGAGCAGCCGATCGACGCCGCGATGAAGGCGCTGGAAATCGCCGCGGAAGCCGGGGTGACGACCGTCCTCAACCCGGCGCCCGCCGCAGAGCTTCCCGCCGGCATTTATGGCCTGTGTGACTACGTCACGCCCAACGAGACGGAGGCGGAGGAACTGACCGGCGTCAAGGTGGACGGCCCGGACGCTGCCCGCCGCGCCGCCGCCGTCCTGCTCGGCAAGGGCGCGAAGGCCGTCATCGTCACGCTGGGCGAGCGCGGTGCGCTGCTCCACATGGAAGGCGTCTCGGAGCTTGTTCCGGCCATTTCCGCCGGCAAGGTGGTCGAGACCACAGGGGCAGGCGACGCCTTCAACGGCGGCTTCGCGGCGGCCTTGGCGCGCGGCGACAGGCCGCTCGACGCCGTGCGCTTCGCCTGCGCGGTGGCCGGCATCTCGGTGACGCGCGCCGGAACGGCGCCCTCCATGCCGACGCTGGCCGAGGTGGAAGCGCTGCTCGCGGCGGCACGATAGAGGCCGGGAGCCAGGTCAGCATGTCCGACGCCCAAAAGCCCCGCGTCATCAGCGTGCCCGAGCCGCGCACGCTCGACCTCATCTTCACGCCCGAGGCGCTCGGCCGGCTGCGCGCCGGCTACCGCATCGTGGAGACGACCGACGCCGCCTTCGCCGCGCTGCCCGACGCGGTGCTTGGCGAGGCGCGCTACATTATTGGCCAGCCGCCCATCTCGGCCGGGACGCTGGAGAAGATGACGTCGCTGCGCTGCGTGCTCAACGTCGAGAGCAACCTCCTCAACAACATGCCCTACGAGACGCTGTTCGAGCGCGGCATCCATGTGGTGACGACGGGCGCGGTGTTCGCCGAGCCGGTGGCCGAGCTCGGCCTGGCGCTTGCGCTCGACCTGGCGCGCGGCGTGGTCGACGCCGATCTCGCCTTCCGCGAGGGCCGCGAATTGTGGGGAGGCGACGGCAACGGTTCGGCGCGGCTTCTGTCGGGCTCGGACATCGGCATCGTCGGATTCGGCGATCCCGGCCGCGCGCTCCACCGCCTGCTGGCCGGCTTCCGGGCGCGGGTGCGCGTCTTCGATCCCTGGCTGCCGCCGTCGATCCTGCGCGATCACGGCGTCGAGCCCGCCTCGCTGGACACGGTGCTGGGCGAGAGCGACACGGTCTTCGTCGTCGCCTCCGTCACCAGCGACAACCAGGGATTCCTCGGCGCCGAGGCGTTCGCGAAAATGCGCAAGGGCGCGGCCTTCATCCTGCTGTCCCGCGCCGGCGTGGTCGATTTCGAGGCGCTGATGGAGGCTGTCCGCAGCGGCCATATCATGGCCGCGAGCGACGTCTTCCCGGAGGAACCGCTGGCGCGAGATCACCCGGTCCGCGCCCTGCCGAACTTCCTGCGCTCGGCGCATCGCGCCGGCGCGCTGGACGTCGCCTTCAAGCGCATGGGCGACATGGTCCTGGAGGACATGGATCTCATGGACCGCGGTCTGCCGCCGATGCGCTGCAAGCGCGCCGAGCGCGAGACGGTGTCCCGCATGCGCTCCAAGCCTGTCGACCGCAACTGAGCCGCATTTCGGCTGCCGCAATTTCGCGCAATTCCCATGGCGGGATTGGGCCGGGCATTCTGGTGTTCGGCTTATCGCCCTGGCGTCGCCGGTCTTTACGTGGCGTCAACAGTTTGACAAAGTAGGAGCGCCAGAAAGCGGCTTGGGTCAAAAAAATGTCTTTCGTTGGCGCGCCTTACACCAACGACATATTCATCAGCTACAGCCATGGCGACGTCCGTGGCGGTGGAGACTCAAACTTCAAGCAATGGTCGGCGACCTTCTGGCGCGAGCTTCTGCGCGAGTTCGAGGCGCATGAGGATCTCGAGGGCCTTAGCGTCTTCTTCGATTCCAGCGATCGCCCCGATGAAGGCGTGAAGCTCTTCGCCGAGCTCGACCCGCTGCTCAAGGAAAAGGCGTCCAAAGCGGCGATCCTCCTGCCGCTTGTTTCCCCGCGCTATCTGCGGTCCACCTACTGCCTTCAGGAGCTCGCCTGGTGGCGCGAGGCGGAGGCCGGGCGGCCGTTCGACCAGCGGGGCCGCCTGGCCCCTGTGGTGATCTGGGGCGTGCCTCCGACCGGCACGACAAGCTGGAAGGAGGCGCTCACGCCGCACGGTATGGGCAATCTCATGTGGGTCGACTTCTATGCGCGGGACAAGGCGCAAATGCGCCCGCAGCCCTTCGGCTGGCCGGGCGGCGGGGACCGCGTCCGCGACATGAACTTCTACGACCCGCTTCTCGAAGTCGTCGGCATCCTGAAGCAGCGCCTGTTCGAATTGAGGGACGAGATCCGGACCGTCGGCCCGGAACCTCCTCCTTCGGCCTCTTCGGCAAAGCCCAACATCTATCTGCACGGGCGCGACGACGCCCCCGACCTCTGGGACGAAGCGGCCGATGCGCTGACGGCCGCCGGCTTCCCGGTGTCGCCCGACGGGCCGGAGCCCGTCCGGGCGGACGCTGCCGCGCGCGACGACATCCGCGAGGCGCGCATCGGCGCCATGAGCACCTGCGACGCGCTTCTCGTCATCGGCCCCCAGGACGGGAACGTCTTCCGGCAGGAACTGATGATCCTCGGCTCCTCGGACCGCCGCGCGGCGATCGACCGCGCCGAGCAGCTCGGCAAGCCGGGCAAGCGGCTGCCGTGGGCGGTCGTCGATCCCATCCAGGATCCCGCTCTGGCGAAGCGCCGCAAGGCATGGGCCGAGAACAACCGCCTGAACTGGTTCGAGTTCACCGATCCCGCATGGGTCAACCGCGCGACGGAGTGGCTGGGCGCGGCCATATGAACGACCCCGCCGATCCCTTCGCCTTCGACGAGACCGCTTCGTTCCTGCCGCCCCAGCCCTATCCCGGGCTGAGGCCGTTCACCAAGAACGAGTGGCAGATCTTCTTCGGCCGCGAGTCGATGACCCAGGATGTCGTGTCCCGGCTGCTGCACAAGCAGTTCGTCGCCGTGCACGGCGATTCCGGCTGCGGCAAGTCCTCGCTGATCGCGGCGGGCGTGATGCCGCTTCTGGAGCACGACCAGGCGCGCGCCGGCGGCCGCTGGACCACCTGCATCATGCGGCCGCAGGACGCGC
>JAFKJW010000001.1 GCA_017305925.1 Hyphomicrobiales bacterium
AAAAGGTGGTGCGCAGACCGTTGGTGAATTTCTGGTCGACCAGCACGCCGATCGTGCCTTGCTGCTCCAGGATGCGCGCCAGCGTGAAGGCGACGCCCTTGCGCGAGGGCAGGAGGTTGCCGATGCCGCTGCTTCTCGCGCGCATGATGTAGCGGGCGAGGAAGGGGTTGTTTGGCGGGCGGAACATGAAGGCCGCGTCGAGCCCGTAGGCGGTGGCGGCGATCGCCAGCATCTCGAAATTGCCGACATGGCCGGTGAGCGTGATGCGCGCCTTCTTCTCCGCGGCCATCTCGACGAAGCGCTCGACGCCCTCCACCTCCACCCGCCCGACATGGTCGCTGTAGGGAACGAAGTCGAACAGCGTGTCGAGGAAGATGTATTCGACCGCCAGCCGCGTCATGTTCGCCCACATGTCGGAGGCGATCTGCTCGATCTCGGCCTCCGGCTTCTCGGGAAAGGCCCGGCGCAGATTGTCGAGCGCCACGCGGTGGCGGCCGACCTTCGGGCCCACCCAGCGGCCGAACCGGTCGGCGAAGTTCAGCGCCCTGTCGGGCGGCACCAGGCGCAGGAGGCTGAGGAAGCCGATCGCGAACTGCGCGATCAGCCAGTAATTGGCGAGCTTTAGCCAGCGGCCCAGCCGGCGCATCAGGAAACCCTGAGGAGGATCTTGCCGAAGACGCCGCGCGTTTCCATGCGCTGGAGCGCCGTGCCGATGCCGTCGAAGCCGACCTCGGTGTCGATCACCGGCGCGACGATGCCGGCGGCCATCTTCAGCATGGCGTTCTCCATGTTCTCCATGCGGCAGCCGAAGGAGCCGAGGATCTTCAACTGCTGCTGGAAGAGCTGCATGAGGTTCATCTGGGTCGACACGCCCGAGGTGGAGCCGCAGGTGACGAGCCGGCCGCCGCGCTTCAGGCAGAGCATGGAGCCGGCCCACGTGTCGGCGCCGACATGTTCGAAGACGACGTCGACGCCCTTCTTCTTCGTCAATTTGCGCACCACGCCCTCGAAGCGGTCCGTGCGGTAGTTGATGACGTGGTCGGCGCCGAGCGCCTTGGCCCTGTCGATCTTGTCGTCCGAGCCGACCGTGGTGATGACGGTGCAGCCCATGCGGCGGGCGAGCTGGATGGCGGCGCTGCCGATCCCGGACCCGCCGGCATGGACCAGAATCGTCTCGCCGGGCTCCAGCTTCGCATTGTCGAACAGCATGTGCTCGACCGTGCCGAAGGTGATCGGCGCCACCGCCGCGCCGACATCCGTGACGCCGGGCGGGGCGGGGACGAGCAGGCGCGCCGGCATGTTCACCTTCTCCTGCGCGAAGCCGTCGAGATGGAAGCCGTGCACACCGCCGACATTCTCGCACAGATTGTCGCGCTTCTCGCGGCAGGCCCTGCACAGGCCGCAGGTGCGGGCGCCGAAGATGGAGACGAGCTGGCCGGGCAGGAGGTTTGCCACGCCGTGACCGACCGCCTCGACCACGCCGGAGGCTTCCGCGCCGATGACCAGCGGCATCCTGCGCTTGGCGAACGCCATGCCGCGCCAGCCCCAGACGTCGATATGGTTGAGCGCCACCACCCTTATCGCGACGGTCGCCTCGCCATGGGAGGGCGCGGGAGGAGGGGGCAGGTCGACGGTTTCGAGGCGCCTGTCCTCGACGAGTTGCAGTGCGCGCATGCTTGTCCGGGTCTATTTTGTCAGTGCGTCCTTCGAGGCTCGCTCCGCTCGCACCTCAGGATGAGGACGGTCGTGCATCGAGCCCACTGCGTTGTGGGTTCGACAAACCACTTCCCTCATCCTGAGGTGCGAGCGGAGCGAGCCTCGAAGGACGCACCTAGCCCGCTTCCCGCGCCAAGACAAGGCAGGCGTTCTGGCCGCCGAAGCCGAAGGAGTTGGAGAGCACGGTCGCGACGTCGGCGGAGCGCTTCACGTTGGGCACCACGTCGAGCTCGATCGCCGGGTCGGGATTGTCGTGGTTGATGGTCGGCGGGATGACGCCCTCGCGCATCGTCATGAGCGAGAAGGCCGCCTCGATGGCGCCGGCGGCCGAGAGCGTGTGGCCGATCATCGACTTGTTGGACGAGATGGGAAGCGTCTTCATCCGCTCGCCGAAGACGGTCGACAGCGACAGGTGCTCCATCTTGTCGTTCTCGGGCGTGGAGGTGCCGTGGGCGTTGACGTAGTCGATCCTGTCCGCGCCGATCCCGGCATCGGCAAGTGCTGCGCTGACGGCGGCGATCGCCGGCGAGCCGTCGGGCTTGGAGCGCGTGCGGTGGAAGTCGTCGGCCTTCTCGCCGCAGCCCTTGAGGATGCCGAGAACCGTGGCGCCGCGCGCGACCGCGCTGTCCAGCGATTCGAGCACGAGGGCGGCCGCGCCTTCCGACATGACGAAGCCGTCGCGGTCCTTCGAGAAGGGCTTCGAGGCCTTGGCGGGGTTGGCGTTCTGGGTCGAGAGCGCCGACAGCAGCGAAAAGCGGATCAGTGCCTCGGCGGTCGCGGAGCCGTCTGCGCCGATGGCCAGCGCGCGGTCCGTCTCGCCGCGCCGGATCGCCTCGACGCCGAGCTGGATCGCGGTCGCGCCCGAGGCGCAGGCGGTCGACAGCGTGACCGGGATGCCGGTCGCGCCAAAACGGTCGGCCAGCCGGTCGGCGATCGATGCGAAAAGCGTCGTCTCCTCGATGGCCGTGTCCGTCAGGCGGCTTGCGGCGTCCAGGATCCGGTCGTAGCCGGAGGCGCCGGAGCCGGTGGCGTACAAAGCGAAACGATCGTTCCAGCCGATCTCGACGGGCGGCGAGGCGAGGAACAGCGGCCCGCCGAAATCGCCGCCGAGGCCGGCCTCGGCGATCGCCTCGGTGGCGGCCGTCTCTTGCCGGAGGTCAGCGCCTCCCAATTGTCCCGCTTGCCGACGCCGAGAGACGTGACGATGCCGATGCCGGTCACGGCGACCAGCGGCCTTCCGAGATGATCGCGGCGAGAAGCCATCGGCGTCCCTTTCTTCAAGCCTCGCGCTCGACGAGCGCGACGCCCTCGCCCGAGACGTGGCCGACCATGGTGGCGAGCGCTGCCGCCGGCGCGGCCGTGCTTGCCGGCTCCGCCGCCTCGAAGGGCGGATAGGCTTGGCTTTTGTCGAGTGCGAGCGCGGCCAGCGCCACGGCGAAGGGGAACTGCGCTTCCTGCAAATGCCCCACACCCGTCGCCATGCCGCGCGGGCGCAGTCCGGGCCTTGCGGCGAAAACCGCGCGCTCGGCTTCGAGCGCCTGCCGGGCCCCGGACGCGCCGCTGATCACCAGCGTCTCGTCCGATCCGGGCAGCGCCGCATCGAGCAGCCTGCCCAGAGTGCCGGCGCGGTCGGGATTTCCGGCGTGCGTGCGTTCGGCCAGCACCTTGGCCAGCCGCGCATAGATGCGCGCGCCGCGGTCTTCCGCATGGGAACGCGATTCGAGCACGAGGAAGGCGCCGCCCGAACCCGGCACCATGCCGCCGCCTTCCGAATCGCCGCGCTGCCAGAGCGGCTTCCAGGGTCCGGCATGCAGATGCCGGCCGAGCGCATGGCCGAGGATCATGGAGCGATAGGCGGACTGGAAAGCGCCGCCCACGAGCGTGATCTTCGACTGGCCAGAGGCGATGCGCGACAGCGCGGTGGCGAGCGCGGCGACGCCGGCACCTTCCTCGCCCATGAAGGTGCGCGAGGAGCCCGTCACGTTGTGGACGATGGAGATGTTGCCGGCCAGGAGATTGGAGAGCTGCGCCAGGAAAAGCGTCGGACGCAGATCCGTCGTCAGCTTCTCGTTGAGCAGCATGTCGCGGTCGTCGCGCGTCTCGGAGGCGGCGAGGATCGCCTCGTCCACGGCCTCGTCGCGCTCGCCGCCGCCCGCGGCGATGATCATGTCCGTGCGGGAAAGCAGGTCCTTGTCGGCCTTTATGCCGGCATCGTCGAGCGCCAGGCCGGCCGTATAGGTGCCGAGGCGCTGCCAGAGCTCCATCTGCCGCTGATCCGACCGCTTCGGGATCTGGGTGTTCCAGTCGATCTCGGGGAGGGGATGGAAGGAATAGGGCGGGAAGGTTGCGGTATCGACGACCGGCGAGAGCGCGCCCGACGCGAGCGCGGACCAGTGGGTGTCCGCCCCTTCGCCGAGGCAGGAAACCAGGCCTATGCCGGTGATGACGACGTCTTCAGCGGCCATGCGCGCGAGCCGGTTCCTTCCTGTCCGCCGGTCAGGCCGAGGCGGCCTTTGCCGCCACGAGCTGGTCGATCTTGGCACAGAGGTTCTTCATCACGAAGTATTCCTCGGTCGTGCCCCGGCCCTCGTTGACGTCCTGCGTCCATTTCTCCAGCGGCACCTTGATGCCGAATTCCTTGTCGATGGCGAAGACGATGTCGAGGAAGTCGAGGCTGTCGATGCCGAGATCGTCGATCGTGTGGCTGTCGGGAGTGATGGTGTCGCGGTCGATCTCGCTGGTCGAGGCGATGATGTCGGCGACTCTGTCGAAAGTGGTCGGCACGGGAGTTCCTTGTCGTGAACTTCGTTTTCTCTCTTGAAATCGTGGGGTGTCTATTCGCTTTTTGCGCCCAAGGGAAGCGGTTTCCCCGACGTTCCCGGGCTGCATGTGGCCTTCGGCCGGCGGCGTTTCAACCGTCGTCGCCGCCACGATGAAAGCGGGGCCTCCGACCCTAGTTGAAAATGATGCGGCCAAGCGTGCGCAGTCCGTCCTCACCCGGAGCGACGATCACCGCCTCGCCCTCGCGGGGCGAAACGCCGGTCAGCGCCTTGATGTTCTCCAGATGCGTGACCATGACGAGATTGCCGGAGCCGCTGAAGGCGCGGATCTCGGCGAGCACCGCGTCGTTCGCCGCCTTCGCCGCGGCGGGGTCGGCGGGCAGTTGGTCCAGCGGCGGGAAATCCTCCGCCTTGTCGTTCTCGAAGGCGATCCGGGCGGTGTCGCGCGCCCGGCAGTAGCGGCTGGTCAGCACCCGCTCTGGATCGCCGGCGCGGGCTGCGAAAAGCGCGCCGATTCGCTCCGCCTGCTGCTTGCCCCGGCCGGAAAGGTTGCGCTGCGTCGAGCACTTGCCGATGTCGAAATCCGCCGGATCGGCTGTGCCGGGCGCCATGGCGTGGCGCAGCAGCACGACGCGGCCGCCATCCCGCAGGAGCGCCCACCCAGCCTCCGTGGCGAGCGCCGGCGAGACGACAAGGCTACATAGAAAGGCAAGCACCAGACGCAATATGAGTTCCTCCGCCTCCGACCATATAGAGGCCGGAGCGGCGGCGGGCAAAGACGGCGTGCCGAAAGCGGCGTTTATTTGCCGCGCATCTTCTTCACCAGCTCGATCTTCTGATCGAGCAAGGCCACCGGCGGCAGGAAGCCGCTCTGCTGGTAGGCTTCCTTCGCCGCCTCGAAATTCCGCACGGCTTCGTCGAAGTCGGCGGCGCCGCCGCCGCCGGTCGCCAGCGCGACATGCAGATCGCCGAGATTGTTGACGGTCAACGCCCATTGCAGGGGGGCGGCGTCCTTCGTGAAGACGCGCGCGGCGGCCTCGAAGGCTTCCTTCGCGTCGATCAGGTTCTTGCGGCTCTTCTCCTGGTAATTGATCAGCAGCAGGTTGGAGCCGATCCCGTTCTGCGCCGTCGCCCATTCGATCGGCGCGTTCTCTTCCGTCAGGACCTCCAGCGCGGCGCGGCGCGCGGCGATCGAGGCCTTCATGTTTTCCACCGGCTTCTCGAATCTCGCGAGGGTCTCCAGACTGCTGCCGAGGCTGGTCTGGACGATCGCCCACTGCATGGGCGTCTTCGCCTTGTCGAAGACCTCCAGCGCGGAGCGGAACGCTTCGACGCCCTTGCCGACGGCGGCCTGGTCGTCCGTGAGGCCGCCCAGAAGCCGGTAGCTGTTGCCGAGCGTGTTCTGGAGCATCGCCCAGTCGAGCGGCAGCGCCTGGCGCGTATAGACCTCCAGCGCCGCCCGGGCGGCCTCCACGGATTTTGCCGCCTCGTCGGCATTCATTTCGGTCTGCGCCAGCACCTGCAGCGACGACGCCTTGGTGTTGAGGGCATTCGCCCAGTCAAGCGGCGTCTTCTCTCGGGTCAGGACGGTGAGAGCCTCGTCGATGGCCGCGACGGCCGCCCGCAACCGGACCACGTCCCTGTCCAACTTGCCGAGATTGTGCAGCGTGCCCGCGAGATTAGCCTGCGTGCGCCCGTAGAGCAGGGGGAAGGTTTCCCGGGTGCGCACCTCGATCGATGCCCTGTAGGCGTCCGCCGCGGCCTCGTAGAGCGCGCGGTCGTTGCGCGCGGCCGCCAGTCCGCTCAAGGCATTGCCGAGGTTGTTCTGCACCATCGCCCAGTTGAGCGGCGACTTTTCACGCGTGTATTCCTCAAGCGCCATCCGATAGGCCTTCTCGGCCTCCTCCATCCGACCCGTTTCGCCCGTGCGGTTGCCGAGCGTGTAAAGGGCGATGGCGACGTTGTTCTCGGCGCCTGCCCATTCGAGCGGAACCGTGGTGCGGTCGCGCTTCGCCAGCGCGAGCTTGAAGGATTCGACCGCTGCTTCGAGCCGCTTCGGATCGCTCTCGCGCTGGCCGAGCGTCAGCAGCGCATTGCCGATATTGGTCTCGGCGGCGGTCCAGTTGGCGTCGTCCTTCTCGCGCTCGAAGACCGCCTGCGAGGCACGGAAGATCTCGATCGCCTTTTCGAGATTGTCGTTCTTCGCCTCGCTCTCTCCGATCGCCTGATACACCACGGCCATGTTGTTGCGGGTGATGGCCCAGTCGCGGTTCTCCTGGTCGCGCGGAATGAGGTTCAGGATCGTCTGGTAGGCGTCGATCGATTTCCGCAGCAGCGCGGCGTCGCCGGCCGCCTGTCCGGCGGCGAGCAGGGCCTCCGCTTCCTGGTTCTTGTAGTTCCAGCGCAGTTTTTCGTCCCATTTCTCCGCCAGTTCCCAGGCCTTGCCGTAGTCGGCCGCCGCCGCGGCGTAGTCGAAGACCAGGGCGGAGGCGGCGGCGCGCTGCGCATAGACGGCGGCGTCGGCCAGCCGCTTCTCCTTCACCGTCTCCTCGGCCTGGTCGACCGCCGAAGCCGTCTGCTCCACCCGCTTCACGGCCTTGTCGAGGAATTGCCGCGCGGTGTCGATCGCGCCCTGCCGGATGGCGGTGTCGGCGGCGTCGCTCAGCCGCCTGATCTCGGGATCGTCGCTGCGCAAGGCCTCGCGCTCGGCGATCATCTGCTTAAGGCGCACGGCCTGCGCGTCGAGCACCTTGTCGAGATCGGCCGGATCGGCGGGAATGTCGGTCCCCAGCGCTCTCAGCACGCCGAACAGGGAATCCATCGGGACGTCGCTCCTCGCCGCGTCGTTCTGCACCTCGGCGCGGCTTGCCGCGGGCATGTCGGAAATCGTCAGCAGGAGCTTGCGTCGCTCGCGGGTAATCAGCCCGTCGTCGCCCTGCGGCTCTTCCTCCGGCACGCCGAAATAGAGGAAGCGGCGCAGGCTCTCGTTGGTCCAGGGTCGCTGCTGCGCCTTGGTGTCGAGATAGACCTCCTCCGTCACCATGCGCATCACCGCGCCGAACTCCTCGCCGCCCATGGCGCCGAGATGGCGCATCAGCGCCGCCGCATAGGGGCTGTTGCCGCCTGCCGTTCCGTCGAGCGCGGGCCGGCCGGGCTCCGCCGCGAAGCCGATCACGGTGCCGAGGTTTTCCGTGGCCGGCTTGCCGCTGGAAAGCGCCGCCGCGCCGCGCACCACGGTCAGGCCGCCGTCTCCCACCGGGGAGCCCTGGTCGTCCTTGTCCTTCTTCAGGACCGAGCCGGCCGGGAAGGGATTGGTGCGGCAGGCGTCGAGCAGCACGATCGCGACCGGCACCTTGGCCTTCAGTTCGTCCATCACGGAGGAGAGCGCCACCAGCGTCTCTTCGGCATCGTCGAGCGAGGAGACGTCGGCATCGACCGGCACCAGCCAGTTCTCGCCCGCCGCCTCGATGCCATGGCCGGAATAATAGAGTAAGGCGACGTCCGCGCCCTCCGCGTCCTCGACGAAGNNNNTGGCGCTGCGCGCGTCGAAGCCGAGATCCGACAGCAGGCCCAGCATGTCGCGGGCATCGTTCGCGGGATTGGGGAGGGGGGCGACGTGCTGGTATTTCGACTGGCCGATCACCAGCGCCACGCCGTTCAGCGTCGGCTTGTCCTCGGCCTGCGCCAGCGCTGGCGCCAGGAGCGCCAGCAACAGCACCGTCATCGCCCGGAGGATTAAGCCAGCCCGCACACGCATATCCGATATGCCGCAAACAAACGATGGAGAGCCTGTAAGCTCCCCACACGAAGAAATTGTGGCACGTTGCGCCACCCCCGCCGCTTGCCTATCACGAACTCATGTCGCCTGTCATCGAAACCGCGCTGTTCATCTTCGGGCTCATCGCCTGCGGCTATCTCTCCGGCGCGACCGGCTACCTGAAGATCGAGGTGGGCGACGGGCTGTCGGCGTTCGCCGTGCGCGTCGCTCTGCCGTGCATGTTGTTCAGCACCCTGACGAAGGCGAGTTTCTCCGGCCTGCCCTGGGGCCTGTGGGGTGTCTATTTCGTGGCGGTGATCGTCGCGTGGACCGTCGGGCATCTCGTGATGAGCCGCTTGTTCGGCAGGGACGCGCAAGCGAGCGTCGTGGGCGGCGTGTGCGCCGCCTTCTCCAACCTCGTCCTGCTGGGCTCGCCCTTCACCCTCGGCATATACGGCCAGCCGGGTTTCGAGTTGCTATCGCTGCTCATCTCCATCCACCTGCCGATCATGCTGATGGCTTCGATGGTCATGTTCCAGCTCTACGGGCGGCACATGGGCGGGCCGTTCGAGCCGCTCGCCTTCCTGCGCTACTTCCTGATCCAGCTCGTGCGCAACCCGCTGGTGGTCGCCATCGCGGGCGGGCTGCTGTGGCGCGCGGGCGGGCTCGGGCTGCCTGGCTTCGTCGACAGGATCGTCGACGGGCTCGCGGTGGCGGCAGGGCCGGTGGCGCTGTTCGCCATGGGGCTCGGCCTGCGCAAGTTCGGCATTTCCGGCAATGTGCGGCCGGCCGTCGTGCTCTCGTTCGTCAAGCTGATGGTGATGCCGGCGATAGCGCTTGGCGTGGCGCTCCTGGTCGGCCTGCCGCCGCTGACGACGCAGGTCCTCGTCACCGCGGCCGGGCTGCCGGCGGGCATCAATTCCTACCTGATCGCCATCCAGTTCGGCACCGGGCAGGGGCTGGCGTCGAACCAGATGACGCTGACGACGGCTGGCGCGGCCGTCACGACGTCCTTCTGGCTGATGGTGCTGCATCACGTCTTCGCGTGAGGTTTTTTCGATTGGGCCAGCTTGGTCCACGGCGTTGATCCGCGCGGAAAGTGCGGGCTAAAAACCCGCCGCGCGCGCCGCGGGCCCTTCTCCCGGACGATTTGCGCGCTTAATGTGAGCGGAAGGGCGTTTTTCAGGCGCTCTCCTTGACGGATCTCAGGCCGCCTCTGGCGGGCCATACGGAGGCAAGATCATGCTGCAGAAGACCAGCCACTACATGCGCCAGGCCAATCTGATCGGCGGCGAATGGGTCCAGGCCGATTCGGGCGCGACCATCGACGTGACCAATCCTGCCACGACCCTGAAGATCGGCACCGTGCCGAAGTCCGGCCGGGCGGAGACGCGCCGCGCCATCGAGGCCGCCCAGACAGCCTTCCAGAGCTTTCGCAAGACCTCGGCGCTGGAGCGCTCGAAGCTCCTGCGCAAGCTGCACGACGCCATCATGGACAACCAGGAGGCGCTGGCCGAGCTGCTGACCATGGAGCAGGGCAAGTCGCTGACCGAGGCCAAGGGCGAGATCGGCTCGTCGGCGGCCTATGTGCTGTGGTTCGCTGAAGAGGCCCGCCGCGCCTATGGCGACATCGTCCCGTCGCCCTGGGCGGACCGCCGCATCCTGGTGACGCGCGAGCCCGTCGGCGTCATCGCCGCCATCACGCCGTGGAACTTCCCGTCCTCGATGCTGTCGCGCAAGATCGGCCCGGCGATCGCCGCCGGCTGCACCGCCGTCGTCAAGCCGGCCTCGCAGACGCCGTATTCGGGGCTGGCCTGGGGCGCGCTCTGCGAGGAGGTCGGCATCCCGAAGGGCGTGGTCAACATCGTCACGGGCTCGGCCGGCGAGATCGGCGACGAGCTCTGCTCCAACCCGCTGGTCAAGAAGATCACCTTCACCGGCTCGACCGAGGTCGGCAAGATGCTGATCGAGAAGTCGGCCTCCACCGTGAAGAAGGTCTCCATGGAGCTCGGCGGCAACGCGCCGTTCCTGGTCTTCGACGACGCCGACCTCGACCGCGCCGTGGAAGGCGCCATCACGGCGAAATACCGCAATTCCGGCCAGACCTGCGTGTGCACCAACCGCTTCTTCGTGCAGGCCGGCATCTATGACAGCTTCGTGAAGAAGCTCTCAGAGGCGTCAGCCAAGCTGAAGGTCGGCCCGGGCCTCGACGCCGGCGTGCAGCAGGGCCCGCTGATCGACGAGAAGGCGGTCGAGAAGGTGGAGGAGTTCATCGCCGACGCCAGCGCGAAGGGCGGCAAGGTGCTGACCGGCGGCAAGCGCCACGCGCTCGGCGGCTCGTTCTTCGAGCCCACCGTCATCGCGGGCGCCACCACCGACATGAAGTTCATGAAGGACGAGATTTTCGGGCCCGTCGCGCCGGTCTTCAAGTTCGAGACCGAGGAAGAGGGGGTGGCGCTCGCCAACGACACCGAATTCGGCCTCGCCTCCTATTTCTACACCGGCGATCTCGGCCGCGCCTTCCGCGTGATGGAGGGGCTGAAATACGGCATGGTCGGCGTCAATGAAGGCCTCATCACCACGCCGGAAGCGCCCTTCGGCGGCGTCAAGGAGTCCGGCCTCGGCCGCGAGGGCGGGCATCAGGGCATCGACGACTATCTCGACACGAAATATGTCTGCATAGGCGGGCTGGGTCTCTGAGCGACCCGCGCGGGGAGGAAAAATGGACGGCGAGGTCTTCGGCCATACCCCGGAAGGCGAGGCTGTCCAGCGTTTCCGCATTTCGGGCGGAGGACTGACGGCGCATGTGATGAGCTGGGGAGCCGCGGTGCAGGATCTGCGGCTCGACGGACACGATGCGCCGCTGGTGCTCGGCTACGAGGGGTTCGACGACTATTTTCACCACTCGCCCCATTTCGGGGCGACGGCCGGGCGCTACGCCAACCGTATCGCCAACGGCGCGTTCGTGATCGACGGGCGGCACTGCCTGACCGACCGCAACTTCCTCGGCAAGCACACGCTGCACGGCGGCGCGCGGGGATTCGGCAAGCGGGTCTGGAACGTCGCGCTGCACGGCCCGGACTTCGTCACCTTCGCGCTGCACAGCGCCAATCACGACATGGGCTTTCCCGGCGCGCTCGACGCCACCTGCACCTACCGGCTGAAAATCCCCGGCACGCTCTCGGTCGAATATACGGCGACGGCCGAAGAGCCGACGATCTGCAACCTGGCGAACCACTCCTATTTCAACCTCGACGACGGCGGCAGCGGCGAAGTCCTCGACCACAGGCTGACGATCGCGGCCGGCGCCTATCTGCCGGTCGACGCGGAGGCGATCCCCACCGGCGTCGTGCAGCCGGTCGACGGCACGGCGTTCGATTTCCGCCTCTCCCGCCCGGTGCGGATGGAAGAGGCCGGCGTGCAGCTCGCCTACGACCACAATTTCTGTCTCGCGGCCACGCGCGGGCCGCTCCGGCACGCCGCGACGCTGCGCGGCGCCCGCTCCGGCGTGCAGATGGATGTCTGGACCACGGAGCCCGGATTGCAGTTCTATGCCGGCAAGAACCTGGAGCAGCAGGGCACCAGGGGGCTGGGCGGCCGCGCCTACCGTCCCTTCGCAGGGCTCTGCCTGGAAGCGCAGATATGGCCGGATTCGCCCAACCGGCCGTATTTCCCGCAGGCGACGCTATGGCCCGGCGAACGCTGCCATCAGGTCACCGAATACCGTTTCGGCCTGCCGCGGTGAGCAGTCTCCCGGAGTGATGCGGGAGGGCTTTCAGCGACCCGCGAAAAGTCCTAGGATCGGCCACGGCGGATGGGGACGATCCATGAGACGGTCACTGGCAATCGCGGCGGCAACCGCTCTCGTCCTGATGGCGCCGGCCGTCGTGCAGGCAGCGACCGCGCCGCCCGCCGTGCAGAAGGCATTCAACGGTTTCATCAAGAAGTTCCTGGCGGCGGTGAAGGCGGACGACCACGTCGCGGTCGCCGGCATGACCAGGCTGCCGTTCCAGGGCGACGCGTCCATCGCCACGGCGGAGCAGTTCTACAAGAAGGTCTACCAGCCGGATTTCACCAAAAAGAACCGTGCCTGCATCGGAAAGGCCAAGCCCGTCTACGACCGCGACGGGGAAGGCACGGACAGCTTCTTCGTTTTTTGCGGCGAGCTGATTTTCGTATTCGGCAAGACCTCGTCCGGATTTCTCTTTACCGATATCTCGGTCAACGACTGACGGCCGCTTGCCTATGCCGATGCCAGCAGGCTGGCGTTGCCGCCGGCCGCCGTCGTGTCCACGCAGACCGCGCGCTCGTGGCAATAGGCGGCCGGGTAGATCGTTTCGGACACGAGCGGGATGATCGGACCCTGCTGGCGCGCCAGCGCCCGGCGATAGCCGCGAAGCGTGTCCTTGTCGGCAGTGCTGGCGACAATGTCGAGGGAAAGCTTCTGCAACTCCGATGCGGGCAGCGTGCCGTTTATCGCAGCGAGCGGCAGGCCCTTGCCCGTCAGCGGATTGAGGGCCGATGCGGCGCCGGGTGCGACGGCCACCACCGCATTGCCGGCGGCGAGCGCCTGGATCGCCTGTGCCAGCAGCGATTCGGCGTCCGGCCCCAGCACAAGCGCGCGGCCGCGCGGCGCCAGCGTCAGCGTGTTGGCCTCGCCGGTCGGGCCGGGCAGGTCGGTCGCGCCGTATTCCATGGAGGCGGCAGCGGCCATCGCCGCCGCACCCTTGCCGCGCAGGTGCTTTCGCAGGATGGCGATGCGGTCGGGCAGGGCGGACCAGCCGCGCGCTGCCGTCGTCGGCATGCTTTCGGAGACGCGCGTCGCTGTCACCTTCTCGGCCGTTGCGGCAAAATCCTCCGTCGCCCCGTCATCCGCCGCCTTGCGGAAGCGGCGCAGATAGTGCGGGCCGCCGGCCTTCGGGCCGGTTCCCGAAAGCCCTTCGCCGCCGAAGGGCTGCGAGCCGACAACGGCGCCGATCTGGTTGCGGTTGACGTAGATGTTGCCGGCATGGATGCCGTCGACGATGTGCTGGACGCGCGCCTCGATGCGGGTGTGCAGGCCGAAGGTGAGGCCGTAGCCCTTGCGGTTGATGGCACCGATCACCGCGTCGATGTCGTCGGCATCGAAGGTCGCGACATGCAGGACCGGGCCGAAGATCTCGCGCTCCATCTCCTCGATGCCGCCGACCCGGAAGACGTGCGGCGCGACGAAACGACCCGTATCGGGGGCGTCGATCCTGCCGATCAGCTTGCCGGCCTTTTCCATGCGGGCGCAATACTCGCCGATGGATTTCCGGGCGTCCGCGTCGATCAGCGGGCCGACATCGGTGGCGATCCGCCATGGGTCGCCGACATTCAGCGCCTTCATCGCGCCTTCCAGCATGTCGAGCATCTTCTTCTCGACGTCCTTCTGGACGTAGAGGACGCGCAGCGCCGAGCAGCGCTGTCCCGCGCTCTGGAAGGCCGAGGCCAGCACGTCGCGGATCGCCTGCTCGGGAAGGGCCGTCGAATCGACCACCATGGCGTTGAGGCCGCCCGTCTCGGCGATCAGCATGGCGTCGGGCGCTGCGTTCCCGGCAAGCTTTGCCTCGATCATCTTGGCGACCTCGGTCGAGCCGGTGAAGCAGACGCCGGCGATCCGGGGATCGCCGGTGAGCGGGGCGCCGACCGAGGGACCGTCGCCGGGCAGCAATTGCAGCACGTCGGCCGGAATGCCGGCCTCGTGCAGCAGCGCCACGGCGCGCGCGGCGATCAGCGGCGTCTGCTCGGCCGGCTTGGCGAGCACCGTGTTGCCGGTGGCGAGCCCGGCCTCCACATTGACCGCTTCGGCGGCATAGTAGCGCAGGAAGTCGACGGCCTCGCGTACCTCGGCCACGGCGTCCGCCAGCGTCTTGCCCGCCTCGCGCGCGGCAAGCGCGAAGAACTCCGCAGCATTCTCCTCGTAGAGGTCGGCGGCCTTGCGCAGCGCCGCGGCACGAACCGCGACCGGCATGGCGGCCCATCCCGCTGCTGCGGCAACGGCGAGGCCGACGGCCTCGCCGGCCATCTCGGCCGTCGCCTCCGTCACGGAGCCCACGATGTCGGAGAGGTCGGCCGGATTGACTACGTCGCGCGCCGTGCCCTTGCCGCCCGCGCGGGTGAGGGGCGCCGCTTCCCAGCGGTGCGGGCGGGAAAAAGCCTGCCGGCCGGCGTCGATTTCGGCGAGCGTGTCGGCGTCGGTGATGTCCCAGCCCCTGGCGTTGCGGCGGCCGGCGCCGAAAATGTCCGCCGGGCGCGGAATCGACGGATTCTCGGCGGATCCCTGCTCCGCGACCGCGGCAAGCGGGTCGCGCACGATGTCGTCGACGCGCACGTCGGCATCGGTGATCTGATGGACGAAGGAGGAGTTCGCGCCGTTCTCCAGAAGGCGGCGGACCAGATAGGCGAGCAGGTCGGAATGCGCGCCGACCGGCGCGTAGATGCGGCAGCGCGTGCCTTCCTTCTGCCGCACGGCCTCGTGCAGGGCCTCGCCCATGCCGTGCAGCCGCTGGAATTCGAAGGCCTGCCTGTCGTTTCCGGCCATGGCGAGCACGGCCGCCACCGTATGCGCGTTGTGGGTGGCGAATTGCGGGTAGATGCGGTCCGTCATCGACAGGAGTTTTCGCGCGCAGGCGAGGTATGACACGTCCGTGTTCGGCTTGCGCGTGAAGACGGGATAGCCCGGCAGGCCGAGCGTCTGGGCGCGCTTGATCTCGGTGTCCCAGTAGGCACCCTTCACGAGACGGACCATGATGCGGCGGTCGAGCCGGCTTGCGAGCGCGTAGAGCCAGTCGATGGCGAAGGCGGCGCGCGGTCCGTAGGCCTGCACGACCACGCCGAAACCGTTCCAGTCCGCCAGCTCCGGCTCGGCCAGCACGCCCTCGATCACGTCGAGCGAGAGGTCGAGCCGGTCGGCCTCCTCGGCGTCGATGTTGAGGCCCATGCGGGCGTGGCGGGCGGCCAGCGCCAGCGTGCGCAGCCGCCCGATCATCACCGGCAGCATGGTCTCCTTCTGGGAAACCTCGTAGCGCGGGTGGAGCGCGGAAAGCTTTACCGAGATGCCGGGGTTCTCGCGGATGTCGGTGCCGGTGGAGCCGGAGTCGAGCGAGGATATGGCGTCGGCATAGGCGCGGTGGTAGCGCAGCGCGTCGGCCTCGGTGCGGGCGGCCTCGCCCAGCATGTCATAGGAATAGAGATAGCCCTTGGCGGTCATCGGCCGGCCACGCTTCACGGCTTCGGCGATGGTGCGGCCGAGAACGAACTGCTCGCCCATCTCGCGCATGGCGGCGGAGACGGCGGTGCGGATGACCGGTTCGCCGAGGCGCCGCACCATGGCGCGCAGCGTGCCCTCGATGCCGCCTTCGCCCTCGTCGAGCACGCGGCCGGTCAGCATCAGCGCCCAGGTCGAGGCGTTGACGAAGATCGAGCTGGAACCGCCCGAATGGGCGGACCAGTCGTGCGGCGCGATCTTGTCGCGGATCAATTCGTCGATCGTCTCGTTGTCGGGCACGCGCAGCAGCGCCTCGGCAAGGCACATGAGCGCGACGCCCTCCTTGGTGGAGAGGCCGTAGGCGGAGAGGAACACCTCCATCAGGCGCGGGTCGGAGGAGGCGCGCACGGCACGCACCAGGTCGGCGGCGCGGCCTACGATCGCCGTCCGCTCGGCTTCGGTGAGCTGCGTGGCGGCGGCGAGCCGTGCGACGGTCCGGGCCTCGTCGGGCAGATAGTGGGCGCGGATGTCGCGGCGGATGGTGTCGAGCCTGCTGGACGGCATTCTGTGCTCCCTCGCTCCCTTCAAGGTGATCCCGAACCGCCTTTCGCGCAAGCGGCCGCGGCAGGCTCCAGATAGCAGGGGGCGAGCCGATCGGCAGCACCGATCTTTCGCGTATTGCGGTGCGAGTGAACTAAATTTATGCTTCGGATTCGATCATATGGACTGCATATATGGCGATATCGGATCAATTGGACCGTTTCGACCGTGCCATCCTTCATGCGCTGTCGCGCGAGGGGCGGCTCTCCATAGCCGACCTGTCGGAAAAGGTGGGGCTGTCGAAGACGC
Source organism: Hyphomicrobiales bacterium (assembly GCA_017305925.1). Classification (GTDB taxonomy): domain Bacteria; phylum Pseudomonadota; class Alphaproteobacteria; order Rhizobiales; family Rhizobiaceae; genus Arvimicrobium. The sequence continues at coordinate 16,331 of JAFKJW010000001.1, forward strand.
CGGTGCAGGCGCGGGTGAGGCGGCTGGAGGCGGAGGGCTTCATCCGCGGCTATGCGGCGATCGTCGACCGCGAGAAGATGGGCGACGGCCATGTCGCCTTCGTGCAGGTAAAACTCTCCGACACGCGCTCGGCCGCGCTCGACGCCTTCAACCGCGCCGTGATCGGCACGCCGGAGATCGAGCAGTGCCACATGATGGCGGCGAGCTTCGACTACCTGCTCAAGGTGCGTACCCGCGACATCGCCGCCTATCGCAAGGTGCTCGGCGAAAAGATATCGGCGCTGCCGCATGTCGCTCAGACCTCCACCTTCGTTGTGATGGAGATGGTCAAGGACCGCTGACATCGATCTGGATATTCGCCGCCGCGCAGGCTAAGCGCTGGGCACCTCCGGGGGGTACGGGAATGAAGGGAATCGCGTCGGTCGGCGAGTGCATGCTGGAGCTGTCCGGCAGGGAGGACGGCGCTTGGCGCCTCGGCTATGCCGGCGACACGTTCAACACGCTGTGGACTTTGCGGGCGCTCGCGCCGGCGGATGCCGCCGCCGACTATGTGAGCGCCTTCGGCGACGATCCGTTCTCCGAAAAGCAGATCGCCTTCTTTGCCGAAAACGGCATCGGCATCGCCAAGAGCCCCCGTCTGGCGGGCGCGCGCCCCGGCCTCTACGCCATCACGCTTGCCGGCGCGGAGCGCTCCTTCACCTATTGGCGCGGCGACGCCGCCGCGCGCCGCCTCGCCTCCGACCCGGGGGCGCTCTCGGCAAGCCTGGAGGAGAGGGCGCTCGTCTATTTCTCGGGAATCACCCTCGGAATCCTCGACGATGCGGCGCGGGTCACGCTCTTTTCGGCATTGGCGGAAGCGCGCTCGCGCGGCAGCCGCGTCGCGTTCGATCCCAATTACCGCCCGCAGCTGTGGAAAACGCCGGACGAGGCGCGTCGCGTCCTCGCCGAGGCGCTCACGGTGACGGACGTTGCCTTGCCGACCTTCCCCGACGAGCAGGCGCTCTTTGGGGACGCGGCGCCTGCCGCCACGGTAGAGAGGTTGCGCAAGGCGGGCGTGGCCGAGATCGCGGTGAAAAACGGCGAGCAGCCCGCGCTGATCGCCGGCGACAGTGGCGAGCCGGCCGTCATCGCGGGGGAAAGCGTGGCGGCGGTCGACACGACAGGCGCGGGGGATTCCTTCAACGGGGCCTATCTCGCCGCGCGTCTTGCAGGCGAAAGCCCCACGGCGGCAGCAAAGCGGGCGCACCGCGTCGCCGCCGCCGTGGTGCAGGTTCGCGGCGCGCTGGCGCCTTTCGAGATGCTGCGCGCGGCCTTCTCCCGGCCGCTCTGAACATCTACCGCCGGAACTCGTCGGCAAGCGCCGGGCCGAGATCGCCGGCCGGCGTGACCTCGATCGCCTCCAGCTGAAGCCAGCCGGCGAGCAGCCGCAGCTCTTCGGCGAGCTCGGCCGCCGTTTCGCGCGGCGCATGAGGCTCCGCGAAAGCGGCGTGGACCCGCAGGACGCCGGCCGGCCGGTCGGCCTTGATGTCGGCGCGGGCGACGATCGCCTCATTCAGCAGGAACGGCAGCACATAGTAGCCGTGCGTGCGCTTTCCGGCCGGCGTGTAGATCTCGATGCGGTAGCGGAAATCGAAAAGGCGTTCCGCGCGGGTGCGCTCGAAGACAAGCGGATCGAAGGGCGCGAGCAGGGCGCGCGCTTCGATGCGGCGAGGGGCGCGGGCGTCCTTGTGGATATAGACCGTCTGGTGGGACCAGCCCTTCACCGCGATCGGACGGATCTCGCCTGCCTCCACCAGTTCGGGCAGGTGGGCCCTGGCAGCCTCCGGGGACTGGCGGAAATAGTCGCGGATGCAGGCGGCCGTGCCGATGCCCAGCGCCCTGGCGCCGATGCGCAGCAATTCGCGCTGCGCGTCCGGCCCGGACGGGACGGGGAGCGCCAGGATTTCCTTCGGGATGACCCGCTCCGGCAGATCGTAGAGCCGCTCGAAGCCGCGGCGGGAGGCGGTGGTGATCCTTCCGACCCAGAACAGCCACTCGAAGGCGTGCTTGGCCTCGCTCCAGCCCCACCAGCCGCCGGAACCCTTGTGGCCCTCGATGTCGGAGGCCGCGACCGGTCCGCGGCGCCTCACCTCCTCAAAAATCTCCTCCACGAAGGCGCTCTTCTCGCGGCCGAAGGCGGCGATACCCTTGTAGATGCCGCGGCCTGCCGCGGCGTCCTCCATGCGCCAGCGGAACAGCGGCCACATCTCCACGGGCAGGAACGAGGCCTCGTGCGCCCAGTATTCGAAGAGCCGCCGGGGACGCCGCGATGCTGCCCCTTCCAGCAGGCCCATCGGATAGGGGCCGAGGCGCGAGAAAAGCGGCATGTAGTGGGCGCGCACCACGGCACTGACGGAATCGATCTGGAGAAGGCCGAGCCGGCCGACCGCGCGGTTGAATTGACGCACCCCGATCGGCGTGGCGGGCCGCCTGTCGCCGAAACCCTGGGCTGCGAGCGCGATGCGCCGGGCGAGGGGAAGCGGAATCGTTTCACGGGCGATCAATGCCGGAGTCCTTCGATATGCGGGCCGGAACGGCGATGTCGCGCGCGGCCGGCGGGTTGCGGACTCGGCGGGCGAAGCCGCCGACGCTGCATCTGTCGCGTCCGCGCGCGCCTGACGCAAGGGCGCGCGCGGCGCCTCCTGACACCGATTGGCGGCATCGGCCCGGCGCGGTCGCCAGAGGCCCTGGAAAACATGAGTGAAAAAGTAAAGAAATCAACGGCTAACGCGGCGGTGATTGTGGCATTTGTGTCTCATGTTACACTTGCCTCGCCTCCTGCGCTGCGCTAACCCTCGCCGCGTTGCAACATGACGTTCGCTCCGCCAAGGGGCCGATCTGTCGCGGGGCCGGAAGACGGTTCGGGTGATATGATCGCAAAGGCCGGTTCGAAACGAGGCGCCCGACGATGAACGAGCTTCTGAGTTCATATCTGCCTGTCGTGATCTTCATCGCGGTGGCCGCGGTTGTCGGTGTCGCGCTGGTGGCTGCGCCGTTCCTGGTCGCCTACCGTAACCCCGATCCCGAAAAGCTATCCGCCTATGAGTGCGGCTTCAACGCCTTCGACGATGCCCGCATGAAGTTCGACGTGCGTTTCTATCTCGTGTCGATCCTGTTCATCATCTTCGATCTCGAGGTGGCGTTCCTGTTCCCCTGGGCGGTATCCTTCGGCAAGATCGGCATGTTCGGCTTCTGGTCGATGATGGTGTTCCTGGCGGTGCTGACCATCGGCTTTGCCTACGAATGGAAAAAAGGAGCGCTGGAATGGGATTGAACGACAGTTC
>JAFKJW010000002.1 GCA_017305925.1 Hyphomicrobiales bacterium
TGTCAAGCGAAGCGAGGATTTGACCCCTTTGGCGAAGTGAGGAACTGACCCCCTTCATTGGTTTGTGGTTTCGCTGGTTTCGAGCGCCGGTCCGGTCTTCTGCAGAAGGCCGGACCGGCGCTTTTCGCGGAGGCGATAGCTGTCGCCGCGGATGGTGATCACGGTGGAGTGGTGAAGCAGACGGTCCAGGATCGCCGTGGCCACAACGGGATCTCCAAAAACGCTTCCCCATTCGCCCACGGAGCGGTTGGAGGTGATCAGGATCGATCCTTTCTCGTAGCGACGAGACACGAGTTGGAAGAACAGGTGGGCGGCGTTGGCCTCGAAGGGTAGATAGCCCAGTTCGTCGATGATCAGCAGCTTCGGTCGCGACAAGGTCGTCAACTGTTTGTCGAGCAAGCCGTCGGCGTGTGCCTTGGCCAGCATCGCCACCAACGTCGCCGCCGTGACGAACTGCACGTTGTAATTCTGGCGGATCGCCTCGCGGCCGAGGCTGACGGCCAGATGCGTCTTGCCCGTTCCCGGCGGCCCGAGGAACAGGACCGTATCGCCATGGGCGATCCAGCGGCAGGTTGCCAGTTCCCTGATCTGCTCCTGATCCAGCGAGGGCTGCGCCTCGTAGTCGAAGCCGTCCAGTTCGCGCACGAACGGGAACTGGGCGAGCTTGCTCGACATGGAGATGCGCCTCTCGTCACGGCGAGCGATCTCGCGCGAGACAAGGAAGGCCAGCGCTTCGCGTAAGTTCATTTTCGAGCGGGCCGCTTCATCCAGCAGCGTGTCGAGCTGGTCGCGGATCGCCGTCAGCTTCAGCCGATCGAGCGTTGCGATGAGCACATCGTGATCTACGTTCGTCATCACCAGCCCCCTCCGACAACCGCTTCGTATTCCGCAAGCGGCCGTAGCAAGGTGGTTGGAGCGACCTCGATGGGATCTGCGCGCACCGGCCCTTCGAAGCCGGCGACGCCGACAAAATGAGCACGATCCACGATCCGTTGTCGTCGCCCCCGGCACAGGGCATGATCGGCTACCACCTGGCCCGCATGACGGATGATCACCCGGCCGGCCAGAACCACGACCTGGACGCTCTCGCCGATCAGGCGCCAGGGGACGGAGTAGCTGTTCGTGTCCAGATCGATCGCGCAGTCGGCCTGGACCTTGCGGACCAGATCCCGCAACTGACCGAATGGAGCGCGGTCGGCCAGAGGACGTAGCGCCCTGGCTTCAGCGGCAAAACGCTCCGCCGGCGCGACGCCGGTGGTGCCATGTTCACGCTGGTCGGCGACCTCACGCGTCCACCGGTCCAGATGCGCCTCGAACGCCGCCCAGCTCTCGAACCGGCGGCCGGCGATCGCGTTCTTCTTGACGTAACCGACCCCGCGTTCGTCCTTTCCTTTCGTGCGCGCCCGATAGGGAGCACAGGCCCGCGGCGTGAACCCCCAGTACCGGGCGAAGGCATGCAGCCGCGCATTGAACCTCACCTCGCGCGTCACCGCGTCATGGTGCTCGACCAGCGCTTTCGCATTGTCGATCAGGACTTCCGCCGGGACGCCGCCGAACCGCAGGAATGCGCCTTCCATCCCCTCAAACCAGTCGGTCTGGCGCTCTCGAAGTGAGGCACGGATATGCATCCGGCGGGAATAGCCAAGTGTGGCGACAAACACATGGACCCGCACGCGCTCGCCCCCGATCCACACCTTCGTGTCGCCGAAGTCGATCTGCATCTGGTGACCGGGCGCCGTCTCAAAGCGAACCGTCGCCCGCTTCTGTGCTTTCAATTCCCGGCGCCAGCACTTCACCCTCAGCTCCACCGAGCGCAAGCCAATGACGATGCCATGCTCGCTCGCCAGCTCCTGACGAATGACGTCCGCGTTGCCGTCATGACGGAAAAAACGCTCTCGAAGCCAGTCATCCAGACCATCAAAGGCCGTCCGGCGCACAGGCTGGCGATATGGCACAACGCCGCCTTCCCGGAGATAGCGGCGAACAGTATTGCGCGCGCAGCCGAACTCCTGCGCAATCCGCTTCGCTCCCCAGCCAACCTCATGCAGTCGAACCATTGCTGAAATCTCTTCCCCCGACCGCATCTCCTCAACTCGCACTGTTTTCGACAATGCGAGGTTCGATGGAAATTCATCGTGCATCTACTGATCCTCTCAAAAACGAGGGGTCAGTTCTTCGTTTCGTTCGGGGGTCAATTTCTCATTTCGCCTGACAACTCGCCGCCTGGGGACGTCGCAATAGCGTCGGCCGGCTGACCAAGAAAGAACCGCCGCGCGAACGGGCGACCTACACGTCGCCCGCCTGTTTCACCCTGCACGAAGGGGATTTCGGTCAGGCAGGCACCATCGTTGTCTCGGTCCGCCGCACATACTCCGTCGACAGCCACCTGCGGTTCGAGATCGTCGAACGCCCCGCGATCGGCATGGTCCGCGTCCTGCAGGATCTCGGCGACGGCCCCGAGCTTTTGCATCTCGCCCAAGATCGCGAGGCCGCCGAACGTTGGCTCGCCAGCAACCGGTACAGCCGGGCCTGGCTCGAAGAGGTCACCGCCGATGAGGTCGGCGCCGACATCGTCGAGGGCCGCACGGCCGCCTGACGTTTCATCACTGAGAACCATACACCTGCAGGTCCGGGGTCGCGCAAGCGATCGCCGGACCTGTTCCGTTTCATGGAGATCGACATGTTCGACTGGACCAAAAGCTGCTCCTACGATGCGCAGCAGAAGAGACGTTTTCACTCGACCGCCCGCTCGCGGCTGAAGAAACTCGCCGCCGAGCTTCATCTACCAGCCGGATCATACGACGTGCGTTCCAACAAGGCGGGAATCGCCGTCTCCGGTGAAGTGACCTTGCATCACACCGCCGTCTACATTCAGGTCGGTCAGTTCGGCATGTCCTCGGGTCACGGTATCCTGATCCGTACCTGCAAGGGCCGCAAGGACTATACCGGCGGAGCCAACCACTTCGTCGCACTCGCCATGCTCGACGACATCCCGGCGCTCGCCGCGGCCGTCCGCGCCATCACCGGCATTGGCCGGGATGCTGTGCATTCCCCGGATCGCCACGCCGCCTGAAGACGCCACCCGGGGGCACCGGAAGCCTTCGGCGTCACCGGTGCACGCAACGGCGCCGCGCCGCAGGTTTGTCCATGTGGCGGGCCGCCACATCCATCAACATGAGGAAGGATCATCATTCACATGGCAAGACACAGAATCAGGATCATCCAGGTCTTCAGGACCACACGCAGCATCGAGATCGAGGTTGAGGCGGATGACGAGTATGACGCTTGCGAAGGGGTGTCCTCCGGCGCCATCGACCCGCCCGAATTCGACGATCCCCGCTGGCAAACCGGCTGGGACCTCCAAAACGAGGAGGTGGAGCCGGCATGACAATCGACCTGTGAACCCAGACGGTTCACGCCGGCGATCTTGTCACTCGTCCGATCTGGACCCGTCGACTGTCGTCGACAGGGCCGGCTGTTCTTCCGGCAGCGGCCCGACGATCCCGGCTGCTGCCCGTCTTTTCTTATATCAAGACCACGGAGCCTTCCGATGACCACGCTCGAAACGCGTCGTTTCGCCGTGATCTCCACCGCGCATGTCTCGGAGACCACGGCCAAGCGGCTCGACAATACGCCGCCCAAGGACTGGCCCTGCCTCGGCGGGCCATACGGTGAATATGGCTGGTTCCTCTATGCCCATGACGAAAACGCCGGCGTCTGGCCGGACGTCATTCCCGACGAACTTTTCAAAGTCATGATTTGGGCCCGACGACAGGGCTTCGACTACATCCTGCTCGATTGCGACGCCGACGAGGTCGAGGAATTGCCCGTCTTCGACTGGTGACGTGCCGGCAGCGCCGGCCCGGCGCACCGTGTATCGGCGCGGGAGAGCGAGAGGCGGGCCGGTTACGGGTGTGGTGCTGGCGGGAGCGGGAGCGGTGTGTTGCCCCCGGCGTCTTCCCTGGCGTCGATAATCATCGACCAGCAGCTGCAATGACGGGAGGCTGACGCGCTTGCAGCCCCCCGCCGCGCCAACACCCACCATCATCATGTTCATCCGAGCCCGGCCTTCGCGCCGGGCTCCTTCGTTTCAGGAGGTTAAAATGCCCACATCGCACATCGCCCTTGGCGATCCGCCACCCGCTTGTGGCGTCCTGGAGAGCAGGGAAGACCAGATCATGGCGCTTCTCGGCGCGCTCGGCATCGAAGAGATCGAATTCTCCCTCGATGGTGGCGGCGATTCCGGCGATTCCACGCTGGAGCACGTCCGCTATGCCGATGGCCACGAAGACAACCGTATCCCGGATATCGCCATCGGCTTTCACCCTCGTGGCGAAGCCTACACGCTGGAAAGCTACCTCGAGAACCTCGCATCCGATCTGCCGGAAGGCGACTGGATCAACAATGAGGGCGGTTACGGTGAAGTCTTCATCAGGCCGACAGCCGATGAGGACGAACGGTTCGAATACAACATGACCTTCCGCGATGAGTACGAGGACGAAGACGAGTTCGACGAAGATCTCGAAGACGCCGACGCTGGGGAGGACGCCCGATGAACGCCGACTGCTCCGCCTCAACCTGGGAGGACCTCCACGACCGTTCCGCCAGGGACTTGTACGCCAGCGTGCCGGCCTTCGCCAAATGCGGCACGCATCCCGCCATCGCGGCCCTGACGGTGGCGATGACCTTCGCGCAAACGGCGATCACGGCCAGGCGGCAGGAAAACAGCGTGGCCGCACGCGTGGTGATCAGCCCAAAGCCCGATGCCGATCCCGCTGTCCTGCGTCTTGTCAGACATATGGAAGCAGCGGTCACCGGGAGCGCATGTCATACCCGCAACACCACGCCGTTCGATCCCGGCATCTGGCTCGAGCAAGCCGGATACATCGGTTTGCTTACCAGGGCGGTCAAGGCCGGAGCGAACGAGTCCGAACTCAAGGACATGGCCGGCATGATCTCCGAGGCGATCGCGAAACTGTCGTCGCGGATCAGCCAGCTCACGGACATGCATCTCGATCGTCTCTTGCAGCGAGACCTGCCGCATCTTGACGGACGCCCCTCCGGTCCATCCCCGACGCTGGAATGGCTGCTGGCGGTCGATCGCTCCGGCGACGTGGAACGGCCTGCCGCTCTGACACGGCGCTGGCAGGCGTTGACGATCTACGCCGCGCTCTCGACCGTCCTGCGCGAAAAGCCGATCACGCTCGCCATCGACGAGGGCCGGCCGCTCAAGCCGATCCTGATGGACCGGCTCGGGATTTCGGCGGCCGAACTAAGAGCCCTTCGCGGCGCCCGTTCCCTTCCGGCCGCGCTCAAATCCGCGATCGATCTGGAACACGCCGTCGTCGAACTCAAGGCCCATGGCGTGCCGCTTGCCGAATGGCCGGGTCGGGGTGAGCCGGACCAGCCTGCCGCATGGCAGCAATCGCCCTGGGCCGGTGTTCATCGCAATGCGATTATTAGGGTGGACTATGTCGGCAGCGACCATGCCCGCGATGCGCTCGGTGCGCTAGCCGAGGACATTCTGCGGCCGCTTGCCGTTCATCGCGCGACGATCGCAAAACGCGGCGATCTTGGCTACAGCTTTCTTCACTCGTTCGAATTCCCGGCCGGGTTGAGGAACAGTCGGGATCGGCGGGTATTTCTTGCCGTCGTCAACCGCGCGATCGTCGGACCGCGCGGCGTCAAGGCGTTCCAGGAGGCGGTCGAGCTCTGGCATCGCCGCGTCGCGACAATCTCGGCGGTTCGCCACGAGCGCAGGACCGACCGGCCCGGCTGGCCGGCGATCTGCCCGCCATGGCGCTGCGACAGGGGCGTCCATGAGATCGTCCCCATCACTTCGGCGGCGGGCCTGGTCGAGGAGGGCAACCGCCTCGACCATTGCGTCGGCGGCTACTACCAGCAATGCCGCTCCGGGGCCGTACAAATCCTCTCGCTGAGACGAGACGGAGCGCACGCCGCGACCATCGAACTGACGC
>JAFKJW010000003.1 GCA_017305925.1 Hyphomicrobiales bacterium
GTATCCTGCCGCGTTTCGGGTGGAGCGGGGGAGACGTGCCGCGACCGGCGCCGGCCGAAACGCGCTCTCGCGGTGCGCTTTACGGTTTCGCCCTGCATCCGAGGCGCTCGGCGGAACGGCTCGCCGCCGAACGCGTGTTTCCCAATCTGCGTGCCTGGTGGGGTGTCGTCGACAGGCTCGGCCTCTCCGATGCAGATGCGGTGCGGACCGCGGCCGCCGCGCAGCGCAACGGCACGAGCTTCGGGGAGGAGGCCCGCGCGTCCGGCCGGGTTTCCGAGCAGAAACTGGCCGCCGCCGTCGCCGAGGATCTCGGCATGGCGGTCCAGCCGGACGTCGATCCGGGCAGGCTGCTGATTTCCGACGACCATGCGCTGGATCTGCTGCGGTCTTCGCCCGAGCCGATGCTCGTGCGCTGTAGCGACGGCGTTCGCACCTGCGTCCTGGTGGCCACGGACCGGATCGTCGGCATGCGGCGCAGCCTCGGCGCGTATCCGGCCCTTTCCGGCCGGCTGCGCCTCGTGCCGGCCGGTGTGCTGCGGCGGGCCCTGCTCGCGCGCGTCTCCACGGTCCTGGCGGACGCCGCGACGTTCGATCTCGTCAACCGCTATCCCGCCTGTTCTGCCCGCTCTCCGGTCAGCGGCCGCCAGGGTTTCTTTGCCGGCGCGCTTGCCCTGGCACTGACGCTCTTCGCGCTCCTCTGGCCGGCGCTGTTCCTGATGACGCTGCACGTCTTCAGCACGTTCTCCTTCTTCGCCTGCATCCTGCTGCGGCTGCTGCCGCTGACCGGCGACGCGGCGCAGCCGAGGCATGTCGCCGACACCACCCCTCCGGCCGAGCTGCCGGTCTATTCGGTACTGGTCGCGCTCTACCGCGAGGCGGACGTTGTGGGCGATCTGATCGCGGCGCTGCGGAACCTGGAATGGCCGAAAAGCAAGCTGGACGTGAAGCTTGTGTGCGAGGTCGACGACTGGGAAACGATCGCGGCGATCCGGGCGGCGCGGCCGCCCGACTGGATGGAGATCGTCGAGGTCCCGGTCTTTGGCCCGCGGACCAAGCCCAAGGCGCTGAACTACGCGCTGCGCAGTTGCCGCGGGGCGTTCGTGGCCCTCTACGACGCCGAGGACGTGCCGCATCCGAAGCAGTTGATCGAAGCCTGGCAGCATTTTTCCAGCCTCGACGCGTCGATCGCCTGCGTTCAGGCGCCGCTCGTGATCGCGAATGCCGACAATGGCTGGATCGCGCGCATGTTCGCCTTCGAATACAAGGCCCTGTTCGAGGGTCTGCTGCCGTGGCTTTCGCGGCATGCGCTTCTGCTGCCGCTGGGCGGCACGTCGAACCATTTCCGGCGTGAGGCGCTCGAGAATGTCGGTGGCTGGGATCCCTTCAACGTGACGGAGGATGCCGATCTCGGCGCGCGGCTGGCGCGTTTCGGCTACGGGACGCGGACGATCTCGCTGCCGACGCTGGAGACGGCCCCCGAGACGATGCGCGTCTGGATCCCGCAGCGCACCCGTTGGTTCAAGGGCTGGGCGTTGAGCTGGCTCGTCCATATGCGGTCGCCGTGGCGGCTCTATGCGGAGCTGGGACCGAAATCCTTCCTTGTCCTGCAAATCCTGTTCGCAGGCACCACCGTGTCGGCGCTCGTCCATCCGGTTCTTATCGTCACCGCGGTCGCGGTGATCGTCGAACTGGCCATGGGAACTCCGCTCAGCCTCTTTCATTCCGCGCTTCTGCTGATGGACGTCGTCAACATCGCCGCCGGCTATGCCTCCTTCTGGCTGCTCGGCTGGCGCGCCATGAACGTTCGCGAGAGGCGGACCATATGGCGGATCATGCCGGCGACGGTGTTCTATTGGGGGATGGCGTCCTGGGCCGCCTGGAGGGCGGTGATCCAGCTCCATCGCCATCCTCATCTCTGGGAGAAGACGCCGCATGGCGCCGCCGCCTCGCGGCAAGGTGCCGCCCCCGCCGAAGGCGGCGCTATTCCCGCAGGAAGCCCGGCCCCTCGCCGATGATTTGCGGATCGGCCTTGCCGATCGCATCGAGGTCGCGGTCCGTATAGGGCAGGCTCTGCAGCACGCGGCGGATCGTCTCGATGCGCGCCCGGCGCTTGTCGTTGGACTGCACGATGGTCCAGGGCGCGTAGCTCGTATGCGTGCGGTTGAACATCAGGTCGCGCATTTCGGTATAGGCGTCCCACTTGGTGATCCCGGCGATGTCCATCGGCGAGAACTTCCAGTTCACCAGCGGGCTGTGAACGCGGTCGTGGAATCGCTTGAGCTGCATCTCCTGGCCGATATTGAGCCAGAACTTGAAGAAGTGGACGCGCTCGTCGACGATCATCTTCTCGAAGGCTGGCGTGGCTTCGAGAAAGTCCCGGTGCTGCTCCGGCGTGCAGAATCCCATGACCGGCTCGACGCCCGCCCGGTTGTACCAGGAGCGGTCGAAGGTGACGAACTCGCCGGCCGTCGGGAAATGCGAGACATAGCGCTGGTAGTACCATTGGCCGCGCTCCGTCTCCGTGGGCTTGGTCAGCGCGACGTTGCGCGCCGTGCGGGGGTTCATGTATTCCCGCAGCGCGCCGATGGTGCCTCCCTTGCCCGCCGCGTCGCGCCCCTCGAAGATCACCAGCACGCGCTGGCCGGTGGACTGCTGCCACGCCTGCAGCTTCGCCAGCTCCGTCTGGAGCCGCTCGAGCGTCTCGGCATAGTCGTCCTTGTCCATCTTGTGGTCGTATGGATAGCCGCCCGACGTGAGCGCACGCTGCCTGATCCAGCCGGGGAGCTCGGGATCCTGGACATCGAAGGACCGCTCCTTGCCGGCGATCCTGAGCTTGATCGCGGTGGACGGCGCTTTCCTGCTGGCCTTCGATTTCATTTGTCGCATCTCTCCGTGTGAAGCCATGCTATGGGGTGCCGTGAATCCGGTCCAGTACGAAGTCATGGACGATGGTGCCGCGTGATGGACGACGAAACAGGCGGGGAGGGGGCGGGAAGCCGACCTCGGGCGATGCTGCGACGCGAATGGCCGACGCTTGCCATCGTCGCAGGCGGCGGGCTTGTGGCGGCTCTGGCTCCGTCGGCGGCGCCGTTCGTGCTTGCGGGGACGGTCCTCGCGCTCGGCGCCTGGCTGCTGGTTCGGCATGAGGACGCGCCGCCCCGGCCGGCCGCCGGCCTGCCCGTTTCCGCAGGGCCGGACTCCGCCCCCCGCATATCGGCCCGGGACCTTGCCGCCGCGGTTCCCTATCCGCTGGTCATCTTCGAGGAAACCTCGGCGATCGCCTATGCCAACGATGCGGCGCAGGAGGCGTTCGGTCCGTTGCAGGACGGCATGTCTCTGCTCCTGAAGTTCCGCGCTCCCGAGATGCAGGAGCTCATCGGCGCGCTAACGGCGGGGCAGGTGGCCGACGGCGCCGTCGAATACGGCGAGCGCTTCCCCGTCGAGTCCGCATACCGCGTGACGGGTGGTGCCATAGGCGCCGGGAATCGCCTGTTCTTCCTGCTCTTCAAGGACCAGAGCGAGACCCGCCGCATAGACCGCATGCGCTCCGATTTCATTGCCAACGCCAGCCATGAGCTGCGCACGCCGCTCGCCTCGATCAGCGGCTTTCTGGAAACGCTGCGCGGACCCGCCCGGAACGACCCGGCGGCGCGCGAGCGGTTCCTGTCGATCATGCAGGAGCAGACGGCGCGCATGTCGCGCCTGATCGACGATCTGCTGTCGCTGTCGCGGCTGGAGATGCGGTCGCACGCCCGTCCGGCGGGCACGGTCGATCTGCGGCAATTGCTGGAGAGCGTGGCCGACACCCTGGCGCCGCTCTCCGGCGATCTCGGCGTCGTCGTCGAAAGGGATTTTCCCGAGGATGCGCTCCTCGTCCAGGGCGATCGCGACGAGCTGTTCCAGGTCTTCGCCAATCTTCTGGAAAACGCCTGCAAATACGGCCAGTCGGGCGGCCGCGTCGTCGTTTCGATGTCGAAAGCGGGCGAACCGCCGGAAGCATGCGTGACGGTCCGCGACTTCGGGCCGGGCATTGCCGAGGAGCACATCCCGCGATTGACCGAGCGCTTCTACCGGATCAACGCCGAGTCGAGCCGCGCCCAGAAGGGAACCGGTCTGGGGCTGGCGATCGTCAAGCACATCCTGACGCGCCACCACGGGCGGCTGGCGATTCGCTCGACGGTGGGCGAGGGGGCGGCCTTCTCGGTCTGGCTGCCCCTGAAATAACCCGCCCTGCGCCGAAAAACGCGGAGCGGCGTCGGCGTTTGCCGGGGATTCTTTTTTCTGTCATCTGTGCCGTCTAGTGTTCGGCATTCCGCAAACCCGAGCGAAGCGCTTGACGGCAGCACCGCATATCTTCCGCACCTTCGACGAGGAACTCGCCTCGCTGGCGAAGCGCATCGCCGCGATGGGCGGTCATGCCGAGCGCATGGTGGACCATGCCGTCGCCTCGCTGGTGCATGCGGACCCCGATCTCGCGCGGCAGGTGATCGCCGACGATCTCGTGCTCGACGAGGCCCAGCGCGAGATCGACGACAGGGCGGTGATCATCATCGCCCGGCGCCAGCCGGTGGCGGCCGATCTCAGGGAGGTCATCGGCGCCATCCGCATTGCCTCGGATCTCGAGCGCGTGGGCGATCTCGGCAAGAGCGTGGCCAAGCGCGTCGTCGCCGTGCGGGATTTCCTTCCGCCGGTCAGCCTGTTCCGGGGCTTGCAGACCTTGTCGGAACTCGCCTTGGAGCAGCTCAAGGGCGTGCTCGACGTCTATGCCTCCCGCGAGGCGGTGAAGATCGCCGCGCTGCGCGAGCGCGACGGCGGCATAGACGCCATGTATACGTCGCTGTTCCGTGAGCTGCTGACCTACATGATGGAGGATCCGCGCAACATCACGCCGTGCACGCATCTGCTGTTCTGCGCCAAGAACATCGAGCGCATCGGCGACCATGCCACCAACATCGCCGAGACGGTGTATTATGTGATCACCGGCGACCAGATGCCGTTGGAGCGCCAGAAGGACGACAGGAGCCACCGCGTCGTCATGCCGGCTCCCGCCGTGCCGGACGGCGACCGATCCTGAAGCGCGTCAGCGGTTGCGGCGCCGCTCGGCGGCCGGCTGGAACGCGATCGAGGAGTGAAAGCCGCAATAGGGACCGTTTTCGCCCACGTCGTTCCCGCAGAAATTGAAGTCTTCCGAAAGCGGATCGCCGTTCGGCCACTTGCAGGTCTTCTCGCTGAGCTGGACCAGTTGCAGCCTGCGCGAGATCGGCACCACGACGTCGGCCGTCGGCCGCAATTGCTGGCGCGCGATCGGCTCCGCGTCGAACTGCGCCTGCAACGCGGTCGCGCCGATCGATGCGGTGACGACGCGCGGCGAGGGGCTCGGCTTGGCCTGGACCTTCGCAGGAGCCGCCTGCGCCGTCTTCTTGGCGCGGGGCGTGGCGTTGGTGGCCCGGCCGCGGCTGGAGAGATGGAGGCGATGCACCTTGCCGATCACCGCATTGCGGCTGACGCCGCCCAGTTGTGCGGCGATCTGGCTGGCGCTGAGCCCTTCGGCCCAGAGTTTCTTCAGCTGTTCGACGCGTTCGTCAGTCCACATGCGGACACGCTCCTTCTTCGAAGCGTGCGGCGACCGGAATCTTGCCGGCGCCCCCGGCTTCACCAGAGGCGCAGCACCACATCTACTCGGTGATTTTGGTCCGCCGCACGATATCTTGTTATCGTTGGCGGGAATCTAGCTACTGCATGACTCGGAGACAAGAGTCCCAAATGCCACACGAATCGGTTTTCGCAGTTTTCCCCAACTTGACGCACGCCTCTTTCGCGCGCCTCGCGAAGGCCGTTTGCCGGGCCGGCCTATCGCTGCACGGCGGCGAAAGGCCTTGCGCGGCAAGCCCTTCGCGTTGACATCGCAGGCGAAAACACGGATATAGGATGCGAGGAGCCGCCCTTGGGGGCGGCTTTTTGATTTTTTGCCGCGGCG
>JAFKJW010000004.1 GCA_017305925.1 Hyphomicrobiales bacterium
GCGACGGCTCCGGCCCCGCCATGAGCCCGGCGGACCGGTCCCGCTTCCTTTCCGAGCTCGACCGCCTCGCGCGCCTCGCCTGCAACGCGGCGAGGGCAACGCCGTGAAGGCGCTCGTGGCGCGACATGCCGAGTTCTTCGCGGCGGCCGTTCTGGGACTCGCCGGCTTTGCGCTCGCCTTGTGGCTTTCGCTGCCCCTGCCCTACACGCTCGGCGGCAACATCTTCTTCGCGACCTATTCCGGTCTCGTCATGGCGAAGATGCCGCGCATGACGCCGAAATACCTGCACGAGCATGCGCGCGCCGCCGATCTCCCGCTCTTCCTGATCTTCGCCGTCACGCTGCTTATCGTGGCCGTTGCGACGGGCGCGCTGTTTGCGCTCATCAACGACAAGGGAAGCCGCAGCACCTTCGCGCTCGGCTGGGCGCTGCTCTCCATTCCGCTCGGCTGGTTCGCCATCCAGGTCATGAGCGCGGTGCACTATGCTCATCTCTACTGGGTCCGTGATGGCGCGCCAGCGAAAGCCGATGGCGGCATGCGGCGCGCCGGCGGCCTCGATCTGCCCGGCGGCAAGGATCCGAACGGATACGATTTCCTCTATTTCTCGACGACGATCGGCATGACGGCGCAGACCTCGGACATCGGCATCACGTCCTCCAGGATGCGCCGTGCGGCGCTCATCCATGCGATCCTCTCGTTTTTCTTCAACGCGGTGATCGTCGCTGCCGCCGTCAATCTGGCCGTCAGCCTCGGAAGCCCGTGAAGCAGCGGCGCGCCATGGTGACAATCGCTCGGCGATAGGTTATCGAAGACATGTCCGGGGCCGATTCAGCGATGATGGCCCCACCGGTTCGCGGGAGAGAGCAGCCAAAAACTGCCGCCGAAGGGGAAATCGCCCGAAATCTCTCAGGCAAAAGAACCGTGCCCGGAAAGGACGCTCTGGAAAGTCGGGGCAGCGTATGCTCCGCGCCGAAGGTGTAAGCGCAGCCGGCAGGGTCACGGCCGCGCGAGTCTCTCAGGCTTCCGACAGAGGGGCGCGAACCGGCCGCTTCATGCGGTCCGGATGCGTGCGACTCTGGAGGAAGAATGGACGGGACCGAAGCAAAACATCTCTCCCTTGAAGACATTCACAGGGCCGCCGGCGCCAAATTCGGCGCCTTTGCCGGCTGGTCGATGCCGCTGACCTATCCGGCCGGCGTGATGAAGGAACATCTCCACACGCGCGAGCATGCCGGCCTGTTCGACATCTCGCACATGAAGCTGTTCGTCGTGTCGGGCCCGGACGCTGCGGCCTTCCTGTCGAAGGCCTGCCCGATCGATGCGGCCGCGCTCTCCGAGCGCCAGTCGAAGCTGAGTTTCTTCCTGAGCGACGAGGCCGGCATCCTCGACGACCTGATCATCACCCGGCTGGGCGCCGAGCGCTTCATGGTCGTCTGCAACGCCGGCAACGCGGCCGCCGACGAAGCGCACATGCGCGAGCTCGCCGAAGGCTTCAGCGTGGAGATCGAGCCGCTCGACCGCGTTTTCCTCGCGCTCCAGGGGCCGGAAGCGGCGTCGGCGCTCGAAAAGGCCGGCGTCGGAACGAGCGGCCTCGTCTTCATGAACGGCATGGAGCCGCGGCCCGGCTGGTTCATGAGCCGCTCGGGCTATACCGGCGAGGACGGCTTCGAGATCGGACTGCCCGAAAAGGACGCGCGCGATCTCGTCGCAAAGCTCTTCGCCGACGGCCGGGTCCAGTGGATCGGGCTTGCCGCGCGCGATTCGCTCAGGCTGGAAGCCGGGCTCTGCCTGCACGGCAACGACATCGACGCCTCGACCGATCCGGCTGCCGCAGCACTTCTCTGGGCCATCCCGAAGGACCTGCGCGAGACCGGCGCCTTCATCGGCGCGGACGCCCTGCGCAAGGCGACCGCCGAAGGGCCGAAGGAAAAGCGCGTCGGCCTGAAGCCCGAGGGGCGCCAGCCCGTGCGCGGCGGCGCACCGATCCTCGACGAGGCGGGCCGGACGGTCGGCCGCGTCACTTCGGGCGGCTTCGGCCCGTCCGCAGGCCACCCGGTCGCCATGGGCTACGTCGCCGTCGCGCTGGCAAAACCCGGCGCTGCAAAACTCTTCGCGGAAGTGCGCGGCAATTTGATCCCGCTCTCCGTCCACCCCCTGCCCTTCACCCCACACCGCTACTTCAAAGGATGAGGACATGAGCACGACCTATTACACCGAAGACCACGAATGGCTCACAGTCGAGGGCGGCGTCGCGACCGTCGGCATCACCGACTACGCGCAGGAACAGCTCGGCGACATCGTGTTCGTCGAGGCGGCCGAGGTCGGCAAGACGCTCAGCAAGGGTGATGCGGCGGTCGTCGTGGAATCCGTCAAGGCGGCGTCCGACGTCTACGCGCCGGTCGACGGCGAGATCGTCGAGGCCAACGAGGCGCTGGGCTCCGACCCCTCCTTGCTCAATTCCGCGCCGACCGGGGCGGGCTGGCTCTGGAAGATGAGGCTCGCGGACGAAGGCCAGCTCGCGGGCCTGCTCGACGAGGCCGGCTACAAGAAGCACATCGGCTGACGCATTCCGCGCAACAGGCAAGGACCGACGACATGACCGCCATGAATCCCTTCGCCCCGCGCCATATCGGGCCCTCCGTGGCCGACACGCGCGCCATGCTGGCAACGGTCGGGGTGCCCTCGCTGGAGACCCTGATCAGCCAGGCCGTTCCGAAGTCGATCCGGCTCGAAAGGCCGCTCGACCTGCCCGAGCCGGCCACCGAGGCAGAGGCGCTGGCGGAGCTGGCGGAAAAGATGGCAGGCAACACGGTGCTGAAGAGCTTCATCGGCCTCGGCTACCACGGCACGTTCACGCCGCCCGTCATCCTGCGCAACATGTTCGAGAACCCCGCCTGGTACACGGCCTACACGCCCTACCAGGCCGAGATCAGCCAGGGCCGGCTGGAAATGCTCTTCAATTTCCAGACGCTGGTGACGGAGCTGACCGGCCTGCCGGTCGCTTCCGCCTCGCTTCTGGACGAAGGGACGGCGCTCGCCGAGGCGGTCGGCATGGCGTTCCGCCATCACAGGGACAAGCGGCGCAAGATCGCCTTCGCGAACCAGCCCCATCCGCAGACGAAGGACGTGGTCGCCACCCGCGCCGAACCGCTCGGGATGGAGCTCGTCGGCGACGCGGTCGACGAGGACACGGCCGCGCTCGTCGTCGCATGGCCGGATACTTTCGGCGTGTTCGAGGATCATGCGAAGAAAATCGCGCACGCCAAGGAAAAAGGCGCCGTCGTCATCTTCGTCGCCGATCCGCTGGCACTGACGCTGATGCAGACGCCGGCCAGCCTCGGTGCCGACATCGCCGTCGGGTCTATGCAGCGTTTCGGGGTGCCGATCGGCTTCGGCGGGCCGCATGCGGCCTACTGCGCCGTGTCCACGGCCCTGACACGCCTGATGCCCGGCCGCCTCGTCGGCCAATCCGTGGACACCAAGGGCCGCCCCGGCTATCGCCTCGCCCTTCAGACCCGCGAACAGCATATCCGCCGCGACAAGGCGACCTCCAACATCTGCACCGCGCAGGCGCTGCTCGCCAACATGGCGACGGCCTATGCGATCTGGCACGGCCCTGAAGGCCTGCAAGCCATCGCCGGCCACGCGCACGGGCTTGCCGCGCGCCTTGCGGCCGGCCTGAAGGCCGCCGGCCACAAGGTTCTGGGCGAGCAGCGCTTCGACGCCGTCACCGTCGAGGTGAAGGGTCGCGCCAAGGAGATCGCCAAGCAGGCGCAGAAGGACGGGCGCCTGCTGCGCATGGTCGATGCCGACCTGCTCGGCGTCTCCTTCGACGAGACCTCGACCGAAGAG
The DNA here is from genome assembly GCA_017305925.1 of Hyphomicrobiales bacterium. Taxonomy (GTDB): domain Bacteria; phylum Pseudomonadota; class Alphaproteobacteria; order Rhizobiales; family Rhizobiaceae; genus Arvimicrobium. The sequence continues at coordinate 3,853 of JAFKJW010000004.1, forward strand.
GACCTTCAGGCGATCGCCGCGCTCCTCGGCGCCACCGTGCCGGAAAAGGCGTCGCGCGCCCTGCCCGGCAACCCGCGCGAACTGAAGGGTTTCCTGACGCAGCCCTTCTTCAACGACTACCGCTCCGAGACCGACATGATGCGTCTCCTGCGCAGGCTCTCGGACAAGGACCTGGCGCTCGACCGCACGATGATCCCGCTCGGCTCCTGCACCATGAAGCTCAATGCGGCGGCCGAGATGATGCCCGTCTCCTGGCCGGAGGTGGCCAATCTGCACCCCTTCGCGCCGAAGGCGCATTCCAGGGGCTACAAGGCGATGACCGACGACCTGGAACGGTGGCTCGCCGAGATCACCGGCTTCTCCGCCGTCTCCCTCCAGCCCAATGCCGGCAGCCAGGGCGAATATGCGGGCCTGCTGGCGATCCGCCGCTACCACGCCTCCCGCGGCGAGCAGAACCGGACCATCTGCCTGATTCCCTCGTCGGCGCACGGCACCAACCCGGCGAGCGCGGCCATGGCCGGCATGCAGGTGGTGGTGGTGAAATGCACCGAGAGCGGCGACATCGACATGGACGACATGCGCGCCAGGGTCGAGCAGCATAAGGCGAACCTCGCCGCGCTGATGATCACCTATCCTTCGACGCACGGCGTCTACGAGGAAGGCGTCAAGGATCTCTGCAAGCTCGTCCACGACAATGGCGGGCAGGTCTATCTCGACGGCGCCAACCTCAACGCGCTGGTCGGGCTGGCGCGGCCGGGCGACATCGGCGGCGACGTCTGCCATATGAACCTGCACAAGACCTTCTGCATCCCGCATGGCGGCGGCGGGCCGGGCGTCGGGCCGATCGGCGTGAAGGCGCACCTGGCGCCCTTCCTGCCCGGCCATATCGACCTCGGCAGCACCCATGCGGTCGCAGCCGCGCCGTTCGGCTCGGCGTCGATCCTGCCGATCACCTGGATGTATATCCGCATGATGGGCGCCGACGGCCTGAAGCAGGCGACCGAGCATGCGATCCTCGCCGCCAACTACGTCGCGGCGCGGCTGAAGGACCATTATCCGGTCCTCTACAAGGGCCGCTCCGACCGCGTGGCGCACGAGTGCATCCTCGACACGCGGGTGCTGAAGGAAAGCGCCGGGGTCGGCGTGGAGGACATCGCCAAGCGGCTGATCGACTACGGCTTCCATGCGCCGACAATGTCATGGCCGGTGGCCGGCACGCTGATGGTCGAGCCGACCGAATCCGAGCCGAAGCGCGAACTGGATCGCTTCTGCGACGCCATGATCGCGATTGCCGCCGAGGCCAGGAAGATCGCCGAGGGCTACTGGCCGATCGTCCACGAGAAGTTCTCGACCGAGGAAATCTGGGGCTGGTGCCGCGAAGCCCTCATCGAGTGCGCGAAGTACGCCAGCGACGCGGGCGTGACCCTCTCGCTTCAGAATCACAAGCCGCTGATCAACGACCACCACGATTTGCTGCGAATGGTCCGCGAGGTGGATTCGCCGGCTCTCAAGGTCTGCCTCGACGCCCCGCTCATGCCCGACCGCGGCACGGCCGCCATCGAGCAGGCCGCCAGGGACGTGGGTTCGCTCCAGGTCCTCTCGCACTTCGGCGGCGAATTCGAGCGTCTCTCCGACGGCTCGATCCGAGGCTTCGAACGTAATGACGGCGTTGTCGGCGAGGACACCAAGCGCTACTACGGCGACTTCGTCCGCGCGATGAACGAGATCGGCTACGACGGCTACATCGGCTACGAACTCTGCCACCAGCTTCCCGTGATCAACGGCCAGACCGTCGATATCTCCTACGCCGATGAAAGCGCGAGCCTCGCCGCCGAATTCATGCGAGAGCTGATCAACGCGGAGGCAGGCATCCTGACCGCTCGCTGATCCCACCTTCCCTTCTCGGGGCAGGCCGCGACCTGCCCCGAGCCGACCTTCGCCAATCCTGCCCCAACCCAAATCAGCAAATCTCCACCAGATTCGCCATCTATCCCAAGCATCCCAGAGTTGTGATTGACGCTCTTGGGGCTTTGGCATACCATC
>JAFKJW010000005.1 GCA_017305925.1 Hyphomicrobiales bacterium
AGGCGCACCTGCGCGCAAAGGCCATCAGAACCATCGACGCACTCTGGCAGGCCATCGGCGATATCTGCAATCTCTTCTCTCCAGAAGAATGCAGAAATTACTTCACTGCCGCAGGATATGGACTCACATGAAGGTCCGCCGCTCTAGCGGAATCCCTCGCGATTCAACCTGAGCGTCCGACGCTCTAGGCTCAGGACTCATTGATCAGATCGAGAAGATGACGGCGGCTGCGATGCAGATGTAGAGCGTCTTGTGCGGGCCGTAGCCGGCCGGAGCGTCCTTCCATCGAAGGCCATGCTTGATGACATAGACGATGCCACTGACCACGCGTCGGTCATCAACCCGCGGCACATCATGCGACAGCGGAAACCGCGATATCCGCGCCATCTGCCGCTCGCTCAGCACAAACAAATCACCCATCACAGCCTCCTTTACGGAAACCGTGAATCACATCTCAATCAAATTAATAGGTCCTGAGCCTAATCGTTTCGCGTCGGCACCTTGATATCATCTTGCGTTTCCAGCGATATCCGGATCGCCGCCTTGACCGCCTTGGCGACGAGTTCGGTGCTCATCGACGGCATTTCGGTCAGCGGATAGTCCTGCTTGGCCACGAGCGCCGGGTGTGCCGGCACATGGATGAAGCCGGCACGCGTGTTCATGCCCTTCTTCTCGATCAGATGCAGCACCGTATACATCATCTGGTTGCACAGGTAGGTCGATGGTGAGTTGGATATCTTGGCAGGTACGCCGCTCTCGCGCAGATCGCGGGCAATGGTCTTCACCGGCAGCGTCGACATGCGTCCGTCCGGCCCATCCTTGAAGACAGGCTCGCCGCCATGCTGACGGCCCGCATTGTCGGGCATGGTGAAATCCATGACATTGGCCGCGATGCGCTCGACGGCCACGACCGACGAGCCCGGCGCGAGGCCGAGGCTGATCCAGAGGTCCGGCTTGATCTCGTCGAGCTTGCGGTCGGTGATCTCCGCCAGCTTGTCGGATTCGACCGGCAGCTGGATTGTCGTCAGGTCCGCGTCGATGTCGTTGGAAGCACGAAGATGCTTGAGGACTTCGAGCGTCGGGTTCTCGACATTGGTTCCCCACGGCTCGAAGCCGGTGACCACGACCTTGGCTGTCATCTCAACTGTCTCCTTTGCGTTGCGACCTGTCGTTCAGAAAGCAGGCCGCCTCATGATGGTCCCCGACCGGTATCAGCGTCGGCCGCTTAACCGAGCAAGGCGCGAAACGGTGCGGGCAGCGTGGCTCGAAGGCGCAAGCCTCCGGCTTCGGCGAGCCGAAGCCATCGCCTTGGATCAAACCCAGCTCCTCGACCCGCATGCGGCGCGGATCGGCGATCGGGATCGCTCGCAGCAAAGCTTCTGTATAAGGATGGCGCGGCGCTTCGCAGACGGGCTGAGCCGGCCCGATCTCGACGATGCGGCCAAGATACATGACCGCGATCCGGTCGCAGATGCGCCGCACCACGCCCAGGTCATGCGAGATGAAAATGTAGGAAAGGCCGAACTCGGTCTGCAGGTCGAGGATCAGTCGCAGGATCTGCGCCCTGATCGATACGTCCAGCGCCGAGACCGCCTCGTCGAACACGATGATGTCCGGTTTCAGCACCAGCGCCCGCGCGATGGCGATGCGCTGGCATTGGCCGCCGGAGAATTCGTGCGGATAACGCTCCGCATCGCTCGCCCGCAATCCGACCAGATCGAGCAGACGGCGCGCCTCGCCGTCGCGCTCGCGCGCCGACCCAAGACCTTGCAGCCGCATCGGCTCGGCGATGTTCATGCCGACCGTCATGCGCGGATTGAGCGACGACAGCGCATCCTGGAAGACGATCTGGATGCGCCGCCGCATCAACCGCTTGCGCTGCACCGACGCGCCGAGGAAATCCTCGCCGTCGATGACGACCGTGCCGCTGTCGGGCTCCATCAGCGACAGGATGAGGCGAGACAGGCTCGACTTGCCGCATCCGCTCTCGCCGACGAGACCCAGCGTTTCCCCCCGCTTCAACGTCAGCCGCACGTCGGCGACGGCCTGGACGGCGGCATTGCCCTTGCCGCGTGCAGGAAAGCTCTTGGCGAGATCGCGAATTTCGAGAAGCGTTTCAGGCATCGGCGGGCGCCATCAAATTGCGTTCGCGCTGCACGACGAGGCAGGCCACCTCCTGTCGATCGGACAGGGCCATGAGGCACGGATCTTCGCGCCGGCAGAAATCCTGCACCGCCGGGCATCGCGGCGCGAACCGGCAGCCGACCTGCTGCTGCTTCAAATCGGGAGCCGTGCCCAGGATCGGTTCGAGCGGCACGCTGCGATCTCCGCCTATATCCGTCACGCAGGCAAGCAGCGCCTTGGTATAGGGGTGCTGCGGGGCATGGAACAGGGTGTCGACATCGGCGCGTTCGACGATGCGGCCGGCATACATGACGAGCACCTCGTCGGCCATTGCCGCGACGACGCCGAGGTCGTGCGTGATCAGCAGCAGCGAGGCCCGCATTTCCTGCTGAAGGTCATGCAGCAGCCGCAGGATCTTGGCCTGGATGGTCACGTCCAGCGCGGTGGTCGGCTCGTCGGCGATGATGATCTGCGGCGAGCAGCTGATCGCCATGGCGATCAGCACGCGCTGGCGCATGCCGCCGCTGAAGTGGTGCGGATAGTCGTTCACCCGCAGCGCCGCGTTGGCGACGCCGACATGGGTCAGCAGTTCGACCGCCCGCGCCTCGGCCTCGGCGCGGGAGACGTCCTTGTGCGCGAGCAGCACCTCGGCGATCTGCTTGCCGATGGTCAGCGCGGGATTGAGCGAGGTGAGCGGATCCTGGAAGATCATGCCGATCTTGGCGCCGCGTACAGCCTCCATCTCCGTCTCGTCGAGACTGAGCAGGTTCTCGCCGCCAAGCCTGATCTCGCCGCCGATAATGCGGCCTGGCGCATCGATCAGCCGCAGCAGGGACAGGGCGGTCGCCGACTTGCCCGAGCCGGATTCTCCCACCAGGGCGGTCGTCCTGCCGCGCTTAAGCGAAAAGCTGACGCCATCGACAACCGTCGCGCCCGAGCGGTCGCCGCCGAAGCGGGTTCGCAAGTCCGACACGGCGAGGGCGATCTCCGCATCCGGCGTCATCGGCCGATCGTCCGTGGGTCAAGGGCGTCGCGGATGCCGTCGCCGAGGAAATTGAAGGCCAGCGAGACAGCCAGGATGACGAGACCGGGCAGGACCGTGACATGCGGCGCGCGGCGCAGGATAACCCGGCCCTCGGCCACCATCGCGCCCCAGTCGGCCGTCGGGGGCTGGACGCCGAGGCCAAGGAAGCTCAAGCCCGATCCGACCACGATCATCAGCCCCATCAGGGTCGTCGCATAGACGACGATCGGCCCGAAGACATTGGGCAGTATGTAGCGCGCCATGATCACGCCCGAGGAGCCGCCGGCGGCGCGCGCGGCTTCCACGAACGGCATCGGCGCGATACTTTGGGTTTCGGTCCTCGCCAGCCGCGCGAAATAGGGGATGAGGATGATGGTGATGGCGATGATCTCCGTCAGCACGCCGGGTCGCATGGCGCCGGCGATGGCGATGGCCAGCAGTACCATCGGGAAGGCGAAAACAATGTCGAGGCAGCGCATGATCACCTGATCGACGATGCCGCGCAGGAAGCCCGCGATCATGCCCAGCCCCAGGCCGATCGCGCCAGCCAGCACGGTCGGCACCACGCCGACCAACAGCGAAACACGTCCGCCATAGAGCAGCCTGGCCAAAAGGTCCCTGCCCTGCTGGTCGGTGCCCAGTATGTAACCCTTCGTCCCGATCGCAGCGTAGCGCGCCAGATTGTCGGCCTCGTCCGGCCCATGTGGCGAGATCAGCGGCGCAAAGACAGCCGCCAGGATGACGATCGCCAGGAAGGCCGCCGCAATGGCGGCAGAACGGTTCCTGGCGAAGGATTTGATACGCCAGAACCGACGCGACGAGCGCAAGTCCTGGGCGCCCGGCCCGGCTTCCTCGATCTTCTGGCCTGTCCGGCTCGTAAAATTGTCCGCCACCACCTCAGGCCTCGCGCAGCCGTGGGTCGAGCCCGGCATTGATGACGTCGACTATGATGTTGGCCAGCACGAACGCCAGCGCGATCAGCAGCGTCGTGGCCTGGATGACCGGCAGATCGCGCGCATTGATGGAATCGTAGAGCAGCGAACCGAGCCCCGGCCAGGCGAAGACGACCTCGGTCAGCAGGGCGCCTCCAAGCAGGTAGCCGAGTTGAAGGCCCGTAATCGTCACGATCGACGGCAGCGCGTTCAGGATAACATGCCGCTGCAGAAGCTCGGCCCGCGGCAGGCCCTTGGCGCGCGCGACGCGGACATGCGGCCGCTGCAGGGCTTCGACCAGACTGGAGCGGACGATGCGGGTGATGATCGCCGCCGGTCCGAGCGCCGTGGTGATCGCCGGCAGTATAAGGTGAAGCAGAAGGTCGACGAAGCCGCCATCGCCGGCAAGGTCCTGCATGCCGGAGACGGGCAGCCAGCGCAGGTGGATTGCAAACAGCAGCACCAACACCAGCCCCAGCCAGAACGGCGGCGCACTGCCTGCGAGCAACGCGACCGACATCGCCAGGCGATCAAAGATCGAATTGGAACGCAGGGCCGCGAACAGGCCAATCGCGTAGCCGATGATTACCGCGAGCAGCAGGCTGGCGAAGGTCAGGATCAGCGTGTTGACAAGGCGCGGCAGGACCAGGTCGAAAACCGGTATCTGCGTGGCGATAGACCGCCCGAAGTCGCCTGTCAGCGCATGCCCCAGCCAGACGCCGTATTGGATCGGCAGGGCCTTGTCGAGGCCAAGCGCACGACGAAGTTCCTCTTTGGACGCTTCCGTCGCCTGGGGCCCAAGCAGCGCCGTCGCGGTGTCCCCCGGCGCCAATTGGATCAGCAGAAAGATCACAATCGATACGCCGAGGATAACCGGAACGACGCCGACGAGCCGCCTTGCGATGAATGCCATCATGTCCGCAGCAACATCGCCCGTTCAAGCCCCCGGTTGGATTCACTCGACCGATACGGTCGACAGATCATACCAGTCTTCCGGCGGATTGACGAAGCCTTTTACGTTTGGCGCCAGCAGGATCGGCTGCAAATCGTCGACGATCGGCACGAAGGCCGCGTCGTCCATGACGATCCGGTTGACCTTCTGGTAGGCCTCCTTGGCCTTCGCAGGATCCCGCTCCAGGACCGCCTGGTCGAGCAGCTTGTCGACTTCCTTGTTGCAGTAGAAGCCGGAGTTCTGCCCGCCGGGCGGAGCCGAGTCGCAACGCGCCACGATGTCGATCCAGGACGGCGTCGACATGCCCCAGCCGATCTCGTTCATGCCGACGTCCGGCGTCATGCCGCTCGCCCACTTGCCGAGATAAGTCACCCATTCGTATTTGCGCAGTTCCACGTCGATGCCGACCTTCTTGAGGTCGCGCTGGATCCAGGTTTCGACGATCTCGCCGGTACCGTATTGCGGGATTTCGAACACCAGCTTGAGCCCGTCCTTGTGGCCGGCCTCTTCGAGCAGCTTCTTGGCGCCTTCCGGGTCGTAGGCGTAGCTCTTGAAATCGGGATCGTAGGCATCGGTGCCCGGCGACAGCATGCCGTACTCCGCGCGACCCGTATCGCGATAGATTTCCTTGGCGATGCCCTCGCGGTCGATGGCCATGTTGATCGCCTTGCGCACCCGAATGTCCTGCAGCGCGGGGTTTTTGAAGTTCAGGTGTATGTAGTTGAAGTTCGGCACGTTCTTATTGGTGGAGAGCTGGAAGCCCTCGCCGACGAGACGCTAGATGTCGTCCCACGGCGGGGTCGTCATTCATCATCTGGATTTCATTGTTCTCAAGCGCGTTGATGCGGGTCGCCGGGTCCTGCAACGGCCTGAAGATCACCTTGTCGAGCTTGGCCTTGTTGCCCCAGTAGTCGTCGAACCGGTCGATCTCGGTCTTCACGCCCTGATCGCGCTCGACGAACTTGAAGGGCCCGGTTCCGACCGGATGAGCCGCCACGCCTTCATTGCCATACTTCTTGACCGAAGCCGGGCTGATCATCAGCGGCTGCCCGTAGCTTTGCAGGCCCTGGCGGATCCACTGGTAGTTGGGAGCCTTCAGCGTGATCTTCACCGTCATCGGATCGACGATGTCGAAGCTCTTGATCCACTTCGTGTAGGCAATGACGAAAGCCTTGGCCTTGGGATAGAAATTCGGCGACTTCTCGTCCCAGAAGCGCTCGAAGTTGAACTTTACCGCTTCAGCGTCGAACGGCGTGCCGTCGTGGAACTTCACGTTCGGGCGCAAGTGGAACGTGTAGACGAGGCCGTCGTCCGAGATATCCCAGGATGTCGCCAGTCCGGGAACCAGCGGCGGGGTCGGCGCATCGGCCTTGGTCAGGTCTTCCTTCACCAGGCCTTCGAAGATCTGATAGGTTACCTGGTAGGTGCTCCATCCGCCGGTCGCATGCGGATCGAGCGTATCGGTCTCCGCCGGCATGCCCCAGATAAGCGTGCCGGCTGCGTGAGCCTGCGAGGCAATGGTCGCGCTCAGTGTCGTGGAACTGGCCGCGACCGCGAAAGACAAGGCGATGCGGCGAAAAATTTTGCGATGAGACAAGCCAACCTCCTGGGCTGCCGGTGAACCGATAACGGGTGAGATAGTCCTCGTTCCGGAGGATTCAGCGCCTTCCAGCAATCCGGGCCGCCATCCTGTCAGGACCTTGGCACCTTTGTGCTGGATACCCCGAGGCTGGCATCCTTAGCCGGGCGAATTTTTTCCTTCTGGCCATTTATCGACGAAACGTTGGCAAATTGTCGCGGACCTTGTCAAGAGCCCTGATGACCGGTCAACCGATTGAAACGGAATGACGCCCGCCACCGGTCACGGCCGGGACTTTTCAGAGCGATGCCGCCGCCCGCGCCGCCTGATCATAGTGGCCGGACAGGATGCGCATCTGCGCGGCGATGCGCGACAGAACCTGCTGATCGAGTCCAACGGCGGCGATCGACTTCACCAGCAAGGTCTCACGGATCTCGTGATAGCGGCGGCAAGCCTGCCCTCCGGCCTCGGTGGCCGAGATCAGCTTTTCCTTCCCCTGTTTGCGGCTGGTCACCAGTTTCAGGCGTGACAGCTTCTTGATGGCGTAGCTGACGACATGCGTGTCCTCGATGTTGAGCACCAGGCAGATGTCGGCCATGCGCTTGGCCTTGCTGCGATGGTAGACCGTGTGCAGCACCAGCACATCGACCGGCGACAGGTCCGGCATGCCCGCAGCCGCCGCGCAGCGGACCATCCAGCGGTCGAAGGCATGTGAGACCATGATCGTGCCGAACTCGAACTCGGACAGCGCGGGCATTGCGCCTGCCGCCAGATGGGCCGACGACACGACGGGACCGTTGAACGCGTTATGGTCATCCTGCATGCTCGACAGCACCTTTGGCTAAAAATGCACTAATAGGCGCCAAAATGCCTGGCGTCCATATTGACATTTTATCTATATATCGTCGTCATATCGCTTCGGACATTGCGAGGCACGGCGTTGGACAAGTGGGAATTCTGGATCGACCGGGGCGGCACGTTCACCGACGTCGTCGCGCGCGACCCTGCCGGAACGGTGCTGGCGAGGAAGCTGCTTTCGGAAAATCCTCAAGCCTATCCCGACGCCGCGCTGCAGGGCATCCGCGACTTCCTGGGCGTTGCCTCCGGCGAGCCCATTCCCGCGGAGCGCATCCGGTCGGTCAAGATGGGCACCACGGTGGCGACCAACGCGCTCCTGGAACGCAAGGGCGACCGCACCGTGCTTGTCACGACGCGCGGCTTCCGCGATGCGCTGCGCATCGGCTACCAGGCGCGGTCTGACATTTTCGCGCGCAGGATCGTCAAGCCGGACGAGCTCTATGAGCGCGTCATCGAAGTATCGGAGCGGGTGCGTTCCGACGGCACCGTCGAAACGCCGCTCGATCTCGACACGGCGCGGCGCGACCTCGAAGCCGCCTATGCGGACGGGATCCGCTGCTGCGCCATCGTCTTCATGCACGCCTATCGCTGGCCTGAACACGAAGCCAGGGTCGCCGATCTCGCCAGGGAGATCGGCTTCAGGCAGGTC
>JAFKJW010000006.1 GCA_017305925.1 Hyphomicrobiales bacterium
GATCACATCAGTCGTCCACGGATGGTTGATCTTGGTGAGCCTGTGCTCGATGTCGTTGGTGGCGCAGGCGTATTCGAAGGCATGAGCCCGGAAGCGTTCGCCGTTGGCTATTGCCTCCTTGATCAGCGGCACGGCCGACCCGCCGGCGCGCCCGCAAGGCCTACATGTTTGATCCCAGCGCGGCGCAGGTCAGCCGGTCGCTGCGATCGAATACGGCCGCCGCGCCGGCTTCCAGCAATTTTTCGGCGTGGCCGGGATAGCTGTGCCGACCGGCGGTGAAGCCGACGACACGCATCCCGGCGGCGCGGGCGGCGGTGACGCCCGCCACGCTGTCTTCGACCACGATACAGTCGGCCGGGCGCTCGCCGCTCCGCTCGGCGGCGAACAGGAAGACGTCCGGCGCCGGCTTGCCGCGCGCGACCTGGCTGGCCGAGAATATGCGGGGCTCGAAGAAATCGAGCAGGCCGCAGCGCTCCAGCGATCGCCGCAGCTTCGGCAAGGCCGAGGACGAGGCGACCGCCTTCTTGCCCGGCAGGCCCCGCAAGGCATCGGTGATGCCCTGCACGGGCCGCAGGTCCGTTTCGATCCGGTCCAGCAACAGGACGTCGGCGCGTTCCAGAAGGCCCTCGGGCCAGGGCGCGCCGCGGCGGCGCGCGACCTGTTCCCAGATCGCGGCCTTGGGCTGGCCGATATGGTCGCGGATCAGGTCTTCCGCGGTGATCGGCCAGCCGGCGGAGGTCATCAGCTCGGCGTCGATGGCGTTGGGGATGATCTCGCGGTCGACCAGCACGCCGTCGCAATCGAAGATGATCATTCGCCGTAGGGAACCCAGATGTTCTTGACCTGGGTGGCGCGTGACAGGAACGTGCGTCCCTGACCATCCGCCGAGGCCCAGTTGCGTGTGGCGCCGTCCTCGACCCAGGTCTGCTTCAGGTTGCCGGCCGAAGCTTCCTCGACCATCTTCCCGCCGGCCCGCGTGCCGAAATACCAGATCGCCTCGACATCGTCGTGATCGGCGAGCGTCTTCGACAGCTCGTCGCGGTCGCCGGTGACGATGTTGATGACGCCGCCCGGAACGTCCGAGGTTTCGATGACCTGGTAGAGGTCGGTCGCCGCCAGCGGATGGATCTGCGAGGGAACGGCGATCACACGGTTGCCCATGGCGATGGCCGGCAGCACCAGCGAGACGAAGCCGAGCAGCGGAAAGGCGATCGGGCAGGCGATCCCGAGCACGCCGAGCGGCTCGTGCATCGCCAGCGTCACATGCGCCGACTTGGTCGAATGCACCGCGCCGTCGAATTTGTCGGCCTGGGCGGCGTACCAGAATATCCGGCGAAGCGTGGTTTCGACCTCGGCTTTCGCCGCACCGGACGTTTGCCCGAAGCTGCGCAGCCGGTCCTCGAACTCGGCGGTGCGGGCGGACAGGTTCTCGGCGAGATAATACAGCACCTGCGCCCGGTTGTGTCCGGTCTGCGCGCCCCAGGATCCCGCCTTGTGCGCGGCCTCCACGGCATTGCGGATGTCCTTGCGGTTGCCGAGGCCGGCGAGCCCGGTCGCGCCCTTCGGGCCGGCGACGGCATAGCTGTAGCCGCTGTCCGGTCGCGCCTGCTTGCCGCCGATGTAAAGCTTGGCGGTGCGGTTGATGGCGGCGGCGGGCAGGCTTTCGGCCGGCGTCGCGACCGGAGCCGCGGGGGCTTCCTCGGGCTTCTTGGCGCTGGGACCACGGTGGGCGAGATAGGCCGCCATGCCCTCGCGGCCGCCCTCGCGGCCGAAGCCGCTTTCGCGATAGCCGCCGAAGCCGGCACCGGCATCGAAGATGTTGGCGCAGTTGATCCAGACGACGCCGGCCTTGACCTTGCCGGCGATGTCGAGGCACAGGTTCACATTCTCCGACCAGACCGAAGCGGCCAGCCCGTAGCGCGTGTTGTTGGCGAGCGCCACCGCATCTTCCGGCGTGCGGAAGGGAGTCAGCGTGACGACCGGCCCGAAGATTTCCTCGGTGGCGAGGATCGAAGCGGGCTCGACTTCGGTCGCCAGCGTCGGCGGGTAGAAGCATCCGGCAGGCGCGGCGCCCTGGATGATCTCCACGCCTTCGGCGCGGCCCTTGTCGACCAGCGTACGGATGCGATCGAGCTGCACCGGGTGCACGATGGCGCCGATGTCGGTGTTCTTGTCGAGGGGATCGCCGACGATGATCGTGTCCATGCGTCGGCGCAGCAGTTCCGTGAAGCGCGGCGCGGCCGCTTCGGCGACAAGGATGCGCGAGCCGGCGCAGCAGACCTGGCCCTGGTTGAACCAGATCGAATCGACCACGCCCTCGACCGCCGCGTCGAGATCGGCATCGGCGAAGACGATGAAGGGCGACTTGCCGCCGAGTTCCAGGGTCAGCGCCTTGCCCGATCCGGCGATCTGGCGGCGGATGATGCGTCCGACTTCGGTCGAGCCGGTGAAGGCCACCTTGTCGACGCCGGGATGGCCGACGATCGCCGCGCCGGTCGCGCCGTCGCCGGTGACGATGTTCAGGACGCCCTTGGGCAGACCCGCCTCGCGGGCGATCTCGGCGAAGGCGAGCGCCGTCAGCGGCGTGTATTCGGCCGGTTTCAGCACGACGGTGTTGCCGGCGGCAAGCGCCGGCGCCACCTTCCACGCCAGCATCAGCAGGGGGAAGTTCCACGGTATGACCTGGCCGCAGACGCCGTGCGGCGCCGCGCCGGGGAATTCGTCGGCCAGGATCTCGGCCCAGCCGGCATGGTGGTAGAAGTGGCGCGCCACCAGCGGAATGTCTATGTCCCGGCTTTCGCGGATCGGCTTGCCGTTGTCCATGCTTTCCAGGACGGCGAGGAAGCGCGCATGCTGCTGGATGTGGCGGGCCAGCGCATAGAGATGGCGCGCCCGGTCATGGCCGGACAGCGCCGCCCATTTCGGCTGCGCCGCCCGCGCCGCCTTGACGGCGGCATCCACGTCGGCGGCCGTTCCTTGCGTCACCTCGGCGATCTGCTTTCCGGTGGCGGGATCGTCCACCCTGAAGGTCTGGCCGGGAGCGGTGAAGGCCCCGTCGATGAAGTGGCCGAAGCTGCCGCCGTGGCGGGCCAGCCAATCGCGCACGATGCCGGAGGCTTCGGGCGCCGGGCCGTAATCCATGGTCTTCAGAATATCTACGATCTGGTTCATCTCGTGTCTCCCTTTACGCCAGCGCCAGACGCGACGCGGACGAATAGCGTCCGGTGACGTAGTGCTCGAGCTGCCTTTCGATGTCGCCCAGCATGGAGGACGCGCCCAGCCGGAACAGATGCGGCCGAAGCCAGTCGCGCCCCATCTCCTCCTTCATGAGGAACTGCCAGTTCATGGCGTCCTTCGCGGATTTCATGCCGCCCGCCGGCTTGAAGCCGATCCGGTGCCCGGTGGCGTCCAGATAGTCGCGCAGCGCGCGCACCATGACGAGGCTGACCGGCAGCGTGGCGTTGACGCCTTCCTTGCCGGTCGAGGTCTTGATGAAATCGGCCCCGGCCTGCATCGCGACCATCGAGGCGGAATAGACGTTGCGCAGCGTTTGCAGGTCGCCGGTGGCGAGGATCGCCTTCAGATGCGCCTGCCCGCAGGCATCGCGCATCTGCGCCACTTCGTCGTAGAGCGCCTGCCAGTCGCCGTTCAGCACATATTCGCGGGTGATGACGATGTCGATCTCGTCGGCGCCCTCCTCGACGGCGTAGCGGATTTCCTCCAGGCGCAGCTTCAGCGGCATCAGGCCCGCCGGGAAGCCGGTGGCGACCGAGGCGACGGGGATGCCGGTTCCGCGCAGCGCTTTTACCGCATGGGGAACCATCGTGGGATAGACGCAGACGGCACCGGTGGTCAGCGGGGTCCCTTCGAGGCCCAGTTCCTCGACGATATGCGGCGCCAGCGGCTGGCGCGCCTTGGCGCAGAGCCGGCGGACGCGGTCGGCGGTGTCGTCGCCGGCCAGCGTCGTCAGGTCGATGCAGCGTATGGCGTTGATCAGCCAGGCCGCCTGCCATTGCTTCTTGACGCTGCGCCGCGCGGTCAGCGAGGCAGTCCGGCGCTCGGCGGCGCTGCGGTTGACCGCATGGCCCTCGAACATGGCCCGGTCGAGGGGCATGCCCGGATTGCGAAGGGTGTTCGAGCCGGTATGGGCGGGCCGCGCCGCCGTGGCGCTTTCAACGGTCATGTGCGTGCTCCAATGCGAAGGTTGCCGTCGCCTCTTCGGTGACGAGGATGTTGATGAGCCCGGCCTTGAGTGCACCGAGCGTGACTTCATGCTTTGCGGGGCCGGCGGCGATACCGATCACCCGGTCGCACTTTTGCAGGTCGGACAGCGTGAGGCCGACGGTACGGGCGTCGAGCTCCGGGTCCACGATCTCGCCGCGCCGGTTGATGAAATGGCCGAGTATGTCGCCGACGGCGCCGGCCTTGAGCAGGGCGGCCATCTCCGACTTCAGAACATTGCCCGAGCGCATCAGGACGGAGTCCTCGCCGACTCCGCCGAGCGAGAAAGCCAGCATCGGTGCCGAGCGCGCCATGCGCAGCACGTCGGCGACGATGCGGTCCGTCTCCAGCACCTCGCGGGTCAGCCGCTCGCCGACGATGGCGGGAACCGGCAACGGGATCATCCGGCCCTTGCCCTTGCGCGCGAAGGTCTCTGCCACGTCGTTATGGTAGGCGACGCCCGGTACCGGGGCGACCGTGCCGTTGATCTGCACCACCGTGACGCCGTCGGCCCAGTCCGGCGGCAGCCAGTGCGCGACCGCGGCCATGGTGCGGCCCCAGGACACGCCGATGACGCGCGGCTTGGGCTTCAACGCGGCCAGATATTGTCCCACCGCCTGCGCCACCCCTTCTATCCCCTGCTCGACCGGCCCGGGCACAACGATCGCGTCGCGCAGTCCGAAGGTATGGGCCAGCCGCGCCTCCAGATCGGGATGGCGCAAGGCGCGGGGCACGATCTCGATGCGGACGACGCCGAGATCCCGCGCCTCTTGCAGAAGGCGGCTGACCTGCCAACGGTTCAGTCCCGTCTCGGCCGCGATCTCGGTCAGGGTCTTGTCCTGCTGGTAGGTCATCCTGGCGATACGGACCATCAGGTGGTCGCGGCTTTCGTCCAGGGGCAGACGGTTGGCGTTGCGGTCGATCTCCTCCTTCATCGCGGTTCCTCCAGCGTTCCGTCGGCCAGAGCATGAAGGAGCGGGGTCAGTACGTCCACAGCCTGCCGGTATTGCGTCAGCAGAAGCTGGTACTGGGCGTGACGCGCCGGGTCGGGTTCCAGCATGGTGACGGGCGCCGCGAGCGCGCGCGCCGCTGTCGGTAGGTCGGGCCAGAGCCCCAGGCCGACCGCCGCTGCCACGGCATTGCCGTAAAGCGTCAGATTGTCGTCGGGCGCGAGGCCGACGGCCTTGCCGATGGCATCGACGGTCGCCTGCAGCCATAGCGGATTGCGCATGATGCCGCCGGCCATGACGATGCGGTCGACGGCGACGCCCTGGCGCTCCAGGTCGAAAATCACATTGGCCGCGCCGAGAGCCACTGCCGTTACCGCCGCGCGGTAGATCGCGGCACGGCCGTGCGACAGCGACAGGCCGAGAAACGCCCCGCGCAGCCTGGCGTCGCGATAGGGCGTGCGGTTGCCCATCCAGAAATCCAGGGCCAGAAGCCGGGTGTCGGCGGGCTCGATTGCCCCCGCCGCCGCCAGAAGCGCCGGCAGATCGGCATCTCCGATGCCGAAAATCTCCTGAGACAGCCATTTCAGGATCGAGCCGGCCGAGACCTTCCCGCCCTCGATCATCCGCAGGCCCGGCGTCA
>JAFKJW010000007.1 GCA_017305925.1 Hyphomicrobiales bacterium
GCCGCGAGAACCCCTACGGCAAGGCGACCACGCCCAATCCGGACAATGAGCGCCTGTGCCTGAGCGAGATCGATCCGCGCCAGCGCGGCCTCTTCAATGCCGCCTGGATGCTGGGCTACATCGCCGCCTGCGCGCGCGGCGGCGTCGACTGGCTGGCGCTCGGCGCGCCCAGCGGGTCGTTCGGGCATATCCACCGCAAGGGCGGGGCGGCCGCGCCATATTTCGACGGGTTGCAGGATACGGCGGTCTATCCCGGCTTCCATGTGATCGCCGGGCTGGCCGGCGTCGGCGCCGCCGATCTGCTCGACGCCACGGTGTCGCCGAAAGGCGCGGTCGAAGCGCTGGCGGTGCGCGTCGGCGGCCGCACCGATCTGTGGCTCGCCAACCGCACGGCGGAGCCCGTCGTGGCAGACCTCGGCGAGGCTGCCGCTGAGGGCGCGCGCATCGTCGTGCTCGACGCGGACGGCTTCGAGCGCCTGACCGCCGATCCGGCCTATCTCGAGACGGCCGCCCGCGACCTTTCCGGCCCGACCGTGACGCTTGATGCTTATGCGGTCGCCCGGGTAAGCTTCGGCTAAAACCCCTCGGGGGCGCCTGCGGCATGCGCACGATCAGCCACTGACGCGCATCGAGTCCGGCGAGGGCAGTTCGCCCGCCTGCCGGCCTTCCCGGGGGAGCCGGGCGTCGCGCGGCCCCTGGTGGCAACCGACAAGAGGCCGGCGGCGGCCGGCCCGGGGATGCTGGCACGGCGCTGGGCGTCGACGGCCATGCCGCAGGATCGGGCAGGATCAGGCGTCGCGAGCGTGCGGCGGCCATCCTGCTGGAAGCAGGCCGCGCTTCACGATGCCGGTCCTGCCGCTGCTCGGGTACCCGCGATCGTCAGTCGACGATGAACAGCCTGGCGCCATCCCGGGTAGAGGATCTGTGAGCGGCATCTCCATGGTCGGATACCTGATAGCTCATGCCGGCGGTAAGGGTGTAGCGGCGTCCGTCCCTGAGTTCCGTTTCCAGTTCGCCCTCCAGCACATAGAGGATATGGCCACGATCGCACCAGTGGTCCGCCAGATAGCCGGGGCTGTATTCCACCACCCGGACACGGATGTCGCCGATCATCAGCGTCCGCCAGCGGGCCGAACCGGTATCGCCCGGATGCTCGGTCGCGGGCATTGCCGACCAGTCGGTAACGGAGAAGGCAAGCTCAGGTATCTTCATCACAAACTCCAGAGAGGATTGAACGGCAACGGCCGCCCCCCATAGCCGGCCGAGGTGGCCCCGGTCACCGGAAGCGGCTCACGCAGCTCGGCATATCTGGCACAGGCCTTCCCCCTTTTTCATGGCGCTGACCAGCTTTTCCTTGCCCTGCCGACCTCCCGCGGCAAGCCCGGCCTTCTCCAGTTTGCGCACGGCATGGGTCACGACGTGCATGGCCTCCACGCCCGGCGCAAGACAGACGTCGGCGAAGCGCTTGGGCCGGTCCCGATGCCGAACGGTGACGCGGGATCATGACTTCCGCATGAGACGCATGTCGTCATTGTAGACGGCTTAAGGGTCGTATCGGCCGCTTGTGTGTCCTCGACTGCCGCGTTGATTTGACGGTCCAAAACCGCCGCCGGTCGGGGTGCGGATGATGATCGCCTCGCCGGCATCGATGCGGGTCTGGCAGCAGCCGGGCTGCTGCTCCAGCGTGCCGTCCAGGCGGCGTACGATGTTGGCGCCGATCTCGCCGTCTTCGCCCCCGGCGAGGCCGAATGGCGGCACGCGACGGTGGCCAGACAGCACCGCGCAATCCATCGGCCGCAGGAAACGGATGGTGCGCTGCGTGCCGTTGCCGGCGTTCCAGCGCCCCTTACCGCCCGAGTCGGCGCGGATGTGGAAATCTTCCAGGACCACGGGATAGCGCAGTTCGAGGATTTCGGGATCGGTCAGCCGTGAGTTCGTCATATGGGTATGGACGCCATCCGCGCCGTCGTAGCCGGGTCCTGCCGGCGCCCCGGAGCAGATCGTCTCGTAATATTGATATTCATCGTCGCCGAAGGTCAGATTGTTCATCGTTCCCTGGGCCGCTGCCATGACGCCAAGAGCGCCGAACAAGCAGTTCGTTACCGCCTGACTGACTTCGACATTGCCCGCGACGACCGCGGCCGGGAACCGCGGCGACAGCATGGTTCCTTCGGGTATGACGATCCTGACCGGCCGCAGGCAGCCGGCGTTCATCGGTATGGCGCCATCGACCAGCATCCGGAAGACGTAGAGCACGGCGGCGCGCGTCACGGGGGTCGGGGCGTTGAAATTGTCGTCGCGTTGGGGAGCGGTGCCGGTGAAGTCGACCGTGACCTCGCGCGCCGCCTTGTCGACCGTGATCTTCACACGGATGACGCTGCCCTGGTCGATCTCATAGGCGAACTCGCCATTCGAAAGGCCGGCGACTGCACGGGCGACGCTTTCGGCGGCATTGTCCTGGACATGGCCCATATAGGCACGAACGACGTCGAGACCGAATTGCTCGACCATCCCGGCCAGTTCGGCCACGCCCTTTTCATTGGCCGCGATCTGGGCCTTCAAGTCGTTGACGTTCTGGACCACGTTGCGGACCGGATAGCGTCCGGATTGCAGAAGTTCGATGAGTTCCTGCTCGCGGAAATGTCCGCGGTCGACCAGTTTGAAATTGTCAATGTAAACGCCTTCTTCCTCGATGGTGCGGGCGCGCGGTGACATCGAGCCCGGTGTCGTGCCACCGACATCGGCATGGTGGCCGCGCGAGGCGACGAAGAAGATCAGCGTTCCATCGGCGTCGAAGACCGGCGTGACGACGGTGATGTCGGGCAGGTGGGTGCCGCCATTGTAGGGCGCATTGAGCACATAGACGTCACCCGGCTCCATCGTGCCGCGGAAGGCCTGGATGACACTGCGCACCGACATGTCCATCGAGCCGAGATGGACCGGCATGTGCGGCGCGTTGGCCACCAGCGCACCCTCCTGGTCGAAGACAGCGCAGGAGAAATCGAGACGTTCCTTGATGTTCACCGAATAGGCGGTGTTCTGCAGGGTGAGGCCCATCTGCTCGGCGATGGACATGAAGAGGTTGTTGAACACTTCGAGCAGGATCGGGTCGGCGGTCGTGCCGGCCGGCGAAGCCTGCCGGCGCGCCGCCGCGCGTTTCAGCAGGATGTGGTCCTTGGCGGTTATTTCGGCGGCCCAACCGGCTTCGATCACCACGGTTTGGTGCGGTTCGATCAGCAAGCCAGGACCGTCGATTTTCATTCCTGGCGCAAGATCGGCGCGCAGGAACACGTCGGCGTCCCGCCAGGAGCCTTGCGAGTAGAAGCGGGTGCGCGCCGCGGATATGGCGCCGAATGCGTGCAGCGCCCGTTCCGGCTCGTCGACATCGCTGCCGCCGCCCGCAGCCTCGCCGAAGAGGGCATCGAAGGCGATATCGCGGGTTGCGTCGATGAAGCCGAAACGGGATTTGTGCGCCGCCTCGAATGCCGCTTTCATCGCATTGAACGAGCCAAACGGCACCGAAAGGGCTGTATCCGTGCCGCTGTAACGCAGGTGAACCGACTTCTCGATGGTGACGTCACCGCCGGAGACCCCTTGGGATTCTAGTTCCGCAGCCGCTTCCGCCGCGAGCTCTGCAAGGCCCCTGGCCGCCTCGGCGACAGCGTCGGGCGTAAAGGTCGCGTGATGGGTGCGCTGGCGCGTGGCGCGGATGTCGGCCAGTCCCATGCCGTAGGCAGAGAGGACGCCCGACAGCGGATGGACCAGCACCGTCTCGATCCCGAGCGCGTCGGCGACGAGGCAAGCGTGCTGGCCCCCGGCGCCGCCGAAGCATTGCAGCGCGTACCGGGTCACGTCGTAGCCGCGCTGCACCGAGATCTTTTTCACGGCTGCCGCCATGTTCTCGACCGCTATGCGGACGAAGCCGTCGGCCACGGATTCGGCGCTATGATTCTGGCCGACATCGGCCGCCAGGTCGCCGAACATCTTGGCCACGGCATCGCGATCAAGCGGCGCGTCGCCGTTGGAACCGAAGATCGCCGGGAAGAAATCCGGCTGCAGCTTGCCAAGCATGACGTTCGCGTCGGTCACCGTCAGCGGCCCGCCGCGGCGGTAGGCGGCGGGACCCGGATTGGCCCCGGCCGAATCGGGCCCGACCGTGAAGCGGGCGCCGTCGTAGTGCAGGATCGAGCCGCCGCCCGCAGCGACGGTGTGGATCAGCATCATCGGCGCGCGCATGCGCACGCCCGCAACCTCGGTCTCGAAAGTACGCTCGTACTCGCCGGCGAAATGCGAGACATCGGTCGAGGTGCCTCCCATATCGAAGCCAATAACCTTGTCGATGCCGGCGAGGCGCGCAGTGGCGATGCAGCCGACGACACCGCCGGCAGGCCCGGACAAGATCGCGTCCCGACCCTGGAAGAGATCGGCGCCTGTCAATCCGCCGGCCGAGGTCATGAACATCAGGCGGCAGCCGCTTGCCTCGCCGCCAAGCTCGGCGGCGACGCGGTCGACGTAGCGCCGCAGGATCGGCGACAGATAGGCGTCGACGACGGTGGTGTCGCCGCGGCCGACCAGCTTCATCAGCGGCGACACCTCGTGCGAGACCGAGACCTGCGGGAAGCCGACGCGGCGGGCGATGGCCGCGGCGAGGCGCTCATGGTCGTGGAACCGCCAGGCATGCATGAAGACGATCGCGACGGAGCGGAGGCCGTCGGCATGGGCCGCGCGCAGCGCGGTCTCGATCTCGGCCGGATCGGGCGCGATCTCGACCGTGCCGTCGACGCGGACCCGCTCGCCGATCTCGACCACGCGCTCATAGAGAAGCTCGGGCTTGACGACCTTCTTGGCGAAGATCTCGGGCCGCGCCTGGTAGCCGATCGCCAGCGCATCGCGGAAGCCGCGGGTGATGAGGAGCAGCGTGCGGTCGCCCTTGCGCTCCAGCAACGCATTGGTAGCGACGGTCGTGCCCATCTTGACGGTGCGGAGCAGGCCGGCGGGGACCGGTGCGCCGGCCTCCAGGCCGAGCAGTTCGCGGATGCCCTGGACGGCGGCGTCCCGATACACCCCCGGATTCTCCGAGAGCAGCTTGGCCGTCCTCAGTGCGCCGGAGGGATCGCGCGCCACGATGTCGGTGAAGGTGCCGCCGCGGTCGATCCAGAAATCCCAGCCGCCGGGGGTCTTCGCCATGTCACGCCCTCTCATCACGACAACGGCCGACACAAGCACGACCGCGCGCGGCGAAGCAAGGCGGGCCGCCCTCGCCGGAACCCGCTCCCGCGGCATTCCTCCGCCTCGCTCAAGCCATCGTTGTCGTCTATGATTCCAGCATCATGAGTTTCTGGCGGCGCCTCGGCGAAATCATCTGTCACATTCCCGGCGGCTGCGCGGTCGTGGACCACGTGGTCGAAGCCGTGCGCGCGGCCTTCGGCTCGGGCGCGGAGCGCCGCCATGCCGCGTTCTCGATCTCGATGATCGCGCTTGCCGCCAAGATGGCGAAGGCCGACGGCGTGGGGACGAGCGACGAGATCGCCGCCTTCCGGGAGCTGTTCGAGATTCCCGAGGGGGAGAAGCGCAACGTCGCGCGGCTGTTCAACCTCGCCAAGCAGGACGTCGCGGGCTTCGATGCCTATGCGCGGCGCATCGGGCGGCTGTTCGATGACGGC
>JAFKJW010000008.1 GCA_017305925.1 Hyphomicrobiales bacterium
CGATGCCGCAAAGCCGATGATCCTGCCCGGATCGCCCGCGAAGGCCGAAAGGATCTCGTCGGTGAGAGGAGAGGCCGGGCCCACGCCGTCATGGGCGAGCAGCGCGCGCTCCAGCAATTCGCGCCCGATCTGCGCGCCGCTGCCCTGGTCGCCGATCAGGAAGCCCCACCCGCCGATCGGGTGCGCCACGCCGCCGTGGCGGCCGAGATAGGCGGTGCCGGTTCCCAGAATGGCGATCGCGCCGTCGCCGCCGCCGACGGCGCCCTCCAGCGCGATCATGGCGTCGGTTTCGACGCGAGCCCGCCGGAACGGCAGGATCGCCTCGAGCTGGCTGGCGTTGGTGCCGACATTGGCGCCGGCAAGGCCGAGCACCGCCGGCGTGTCGGGAAGATCGGAGGCGTCCGCGCCGGCTTCCGCGAACGCCAGGCGGGCGGCCTCGACGATGTTCGCGCGCGCCCCGGCGAGGTCGGTATGGATGTTCGCCGCGCCGCTCCGCGCGCGGGCGAGGATGGTGCCGTCCGCCGCCGCCAATGCGGCGCGGCACGTCGTGCCGCCGCCGTCTATGCCGAGGACGAAGCCCATGGAAGCTGCTGCGTCTTCAGGCCTCCTGCCTGAAGGTCTGCTTCTGCGTGCCGAGGCCCTCGATGCCGAGCTCGACCACGTCGCCGTCCTTCAGGAACTTCGGCGGCTTCATGCCGAGGCCGACGCCGGGCGGGGTGCCGGTGGAGATGACGTCGCCGGGTTGCAGGCTCATGAACTGCGACAGGTACGACACCAGATGCGCGACGCCGTAGACCATCGTCTTGGTCGAGCCGTCCTGCATGGTCTTGCCGTTGACGGTCAGCCACATCTTCAGGTTCTGCGGATCCTTGACCTCGTCCTTGGTGACGAGCCACGGGCCGGTCGGGCCGAAGGTGTCGCAGCTCTTGCCCTTGGTCCACTGGCCCTGGCGCTCGGCCTGGAAGGCGCGCTCGGAGACGTCGTGGGCGACGGCATAGCCCGCCACATAGTCCAGCGCGTCGTCCTCCGATACATATTTCGCGGTCTTGCCGATGATCACCGCCAGCTCGACCTCCCAGTCGGTCTTCTTCGAGCCGCGCGGGATCAGCACGTCGTCATTCGGGCCGACGATCGCCGAGGTGGCCTTCATGAAGATGATCGGCTCCGACGGCACGGTCGCGCCCGTCTCGGCGGCATGGTCGGAATAGTTGAGGCCGATGCAGATGAACTTGCCGGTGCCGGCGACGCAGGGGCCGAGGCGCGGGTTGCCGGAGACCTTCGGCAGCGTCTCCGGATCGAGCTTCGCCAGCTTCTTCAGGTTTTTGGGATCGATGTCCTTGCCGCCGATATCGGTCACGTGGTCGGAAAGATCGCGGATCTTGCCCTGCGCATCGATGAGTCCGGGTTTTTCCTTGCCGGGCCTGCCGTAGCGAACCAGTTTCATATCGACGTATCCCTCCGATCGATGCGCATGAAGAAAACAGATGGCTGCTCACATATCGGCATGGTCCGTGCGGTGCAATCGTCATCGCTTGCGCCACGGTATTTTTCGCCGGGCCGAAATGCATGCGACGGGCAGCCGGAGCGGCCGTCAGTCGCCGTAGGGCACCCAGACGTTCTTGATCTCGACGGCGCGCCGCAGCCAGCTTTCCGCCTCGCAGGCGGTCCAGTCGATGGAGCGGCCGTTGCTGGTCCAGACCCGTTTCAGGTTGCCGATCGAGTCGGCCTCCGCCTTCGCGCAGCAGTCGGCGTCGGCGATGGCGCGGCTTGTTTCCATGACAGAAGTCCTCCGGTTCCGCCGTGGAAACGGCGGCGCTCGCTTCCTTTTACGCGCCGCTGCCGCCGGCTGACAGGCGAAGGTCGTCCGCAAAAGGCAGGACGGCGGCCTCGGCCGCCGTCCGTCATGCATGATGCCGAATGAACCGTCAGGCACTCTTGCGGGCGCCGTCGACGCTCCATGCGCCGGGGCCCGCCACGACGAGGTAGAGGAAGACGAAGCAGAACAGGATCGCGGCGTCGCCCTGATTGAGGACCGGGAAGAAGCTGTTCGGCGCATGCGCCATGAAATAGGCCACCGCCATCATGCCGGAGAGGAGGAACGCGGCCGGGCGGGTGAACAGGCCGATGAGGATCAGCAGTCCGCCGAAAGTCTCCAGGATGCCGGCGACCAGCATAAGCGTGCCGAGGGAACCGCCGCCGCCGGCGTCCCCGGACGAGGGAAAGCCGAAGAGCTTCATCGTGCCGTGCTCGATGAAGAGCAGCGCCGCCATGATGCGCAGCAGGGCGAGCACTTGCGGCTGATAACGGGAGAGGTTTTCGAGCATGCGGCAAATTCCTTCGGTTCGAGGGCGGACCGTCGGGTCCGGAGCCGAACGCTTAGCCGATTGGTGGGCACAGTCCAGACGGTCAGCCCGTCGCTCGCGGATTTGTTAGCGATCCGTACGGTTGACACAGTGTTCACCGTTCCGTCCGGCGGGCAAGGCGCCCTGCGGGGACGGATGGCGCTCAGTCGACGAAGGCGCGCTCGACCACGAAGTCCGCCGGTTTGCTGTTGGAGCCCTCCTGGAAGCCCAGGCCCTCGACCAGGCTCCTGACATCCTTCAGCATGGCCATCGAGCCGCAGATCATGACGCGGTCAGTGCGGGGGTCGAGGGGCGCGATGCCGAGGTCGGCATAGAACTTGCCGCTCCCGATCAGATGCGTGATGCGGCCCATCCGCGGCGTCGTCTCGCGGGTCGTCGAGGAATAGAGGGTCAGCCGTCCCGCCGCGAACTCGCCGATCAGCGGATCGTCGACGGCCTGCGCGTAAAGCTCGGCCCCGTAGGTGAGCTCGGCCGCGTCGCGGCAGGTGTGGGTAAGGATCACCTGGTCGAACTTCTCGTAGGTCTCGGGGTCGCGGACCAGGCTCGCGAAGGGCGCGATGCCGGTTCCGGTGGAGATCATGAAGACGCGTTTTCCCGGCGTCAGCGCGTCGAGAACCAGGGTTCCCGTCGACTTCTGGCGCATCAGCACCGTGTCGCCGGGCACGATCTTCTGGAGCTGCGAAGTCAGCGGCCCGTCCGGAACCTTGATCGAGAAGAACTCCAGCTCCTCGTCCCAGGACGGGCTGGCGATCGAATAGGCGCGGAAGATCGGCTTCTCGGCGTTCGGCAGGCCGAGCATCACGAACTCGCCGGAGCGGAAGCGGAATGATTGCGGGCGCGTGATGCGGAAGGAAAACAGCCAGTCGGTGTAGTGCCTGACCGAAACGACGGTTTCGGCATGGACGCCCGCAGGGATCGGAAAGGCCGCCGTCAGGACGGGGGCGGATGCTGTGGCGGAGTGCAAAGGGCTCAATCCTTCACGGAAATCTGCCGGGGTTCCGGCATGGCGCAGAAGGCGCGTAGCGATGAAAAATCAATAGTATGCGGATGAACTACGGGTCAACGCACGGCACTAAAACCGCTTTCCATTTTTGGCGGCGACGGCGCAGGCTTTTTGTCGCAGGCCGCAGCCTGCGCGAAAAATCGCCGCCATGTGCCGCCGGCTTGACGCCGATGCGTCCGTTGGGCGACTTAGGAGCATGATGCGAAAAGTTGCGGGCTTTTCGGAAAACGTCATGCGACAAGCAGGCAGACGGAGCGAGCCGCCCGATCCGGGGGAAACGGCGTTTCGCTCTGGCAGCCGGTATGGATTGCGGAGGCAGATGAGATGTCCGAGGCGCTGATCGTCATCGACGTGCAGAACGATTTCTGCCCCGGCGGCGCGCTTGCCGTCGCGGGAGGCGACGAGATCGTGCCGGTCGTCAACCGCATGATCGAGGCGTTCGACACCGTGGTGCTGACGCAGGACTGGCACCCGGCCGGTCATTCGAGCTTCGCCTCGACCCATCCAGGCCGCAATCCCTTCGAGACGATCGAGATGCCCTACGGGCCGCAGACGCTCTGGCCGGACCATTGCGTGCAGGGAACGCCCGGCGCGCTGTTCCACAGGGATCTGGTCTGGAACAGAGGCCAGATCGTCATTCGCAAGGGGTTCCGCGCCGCGATCGACAGCTATTCGGCCTTCCGGGAGAACGACCATGAGACGCCGACCGGTCTGGCCGGCTACCTGCGCGAACGCGGCATCGCCAGGCTGACGCTCGCCGGGCTCGCAACCGACTATTGCGTCGCCTTCTCCGCGCTCGACGCGCGGACCGAGGGTTTCGACGTGACGGTGAGGCTCGACGCCTGCCGCGCCATCGACCTCGGCGGCTCGCTGGCGACGATGCTCGAACGGATGCGCGAGGCCGGCGTGACGCTCGCCTGAGCGCTTCTCAGGCCCGCTTGGCCTCCACCGCGTCCCAGAACAGGGCCGCGATGTCGGCGCCGCCGAATTTCTTCACCTCGCGCACGCCTGTCGGCGAGGTGACGTTGATCTCCGTGATGTAGTCGCCGATCACGTCGATGCCGACGAGAATGAAGCCGCGCTCTTTCAGCGAGGGGCCGATCCGCGCGCAGATCTCCCGCTCGCGCCCCGTCATGACGGTCTTCTCGGCGCGGCCGCCGACATGCATGTTGGACCGCGACTCGAAATCGGCCGGAACGCGGTTGATCGCGCCGACGGGCTCGCCGTCGATCAGGATGATGCGCTTGTCGCCCTTGCGCACGTCCTTCAGGTAGCGCTGCACGATGAAGGGCTCGCGGAACATCTGGCCGAACATTTCGAGCAGCGAGGAAAGGTTGCGGTCGGCGTCGCCGAGATGGAAGACCCCGGCGCCGCCATTGCCGTAGAGCGGCTTGATGATGATGTCGCCGAACTCCCTGCGGAAGGCGGCGACCTCCTGGGCATCCTTGGTGATGAGCGTTTCCGGCATGAGCTCCGGAAACTCCGTGACGAAGATCTTTTCCGGGCTGTTGCGCACCCAGGCGGGATCGTTGACGACGAGCGTCTTCGGATGGATTCGCTCCAGCATGTGCGTCGTCGTGATGTAGTTCATGTCGAAGGGCGGATCCTGGCGCAGCAGCACGACGTCCATCTCGGAAAGGTCGGTGCGGACCGGTTCGCCAAGCGTATAGTGCGCACCCTTCTCGTCCCTGACGCGCATCTCCTCCAGCCGGGCGAAGATCCTGCCGTCGCGCTGCGTGAGCCGGTCGGGCGTGTAATGGAAGAGCGCGTGCCCGCGCCGCTGCGCCTCCAGCGAAAGCGCGAAGGTCGTGTCGCCGTCGATGTTGACGGTGGAGACGTGATCCATCTGCACGGCGATCTTCAGGGACATGGCGCGCTCCGGTTTCTGCGGCTTTCGGGAAGCGGGTGTAGCGGTTCGTCATCCCGCCTTCAATCGGCGCCGGCACGCCGTTGCATCGTTTCATGACACCTGGCGTTAACAGCGCGCCAATCATTTGCGGCTAGGACATTGGCGAGACGTGCCGGCCGCTTGTTCGCGGCCCAACCGGAGGCACCATGAACGCGTTCACACCGTCGAGCGCCATCACGACGAACCAGGTCGAGCTGACGATCCTGATGCCATGCCTCAACGAGGCGGAAACGATCGCCGTATGTGTCGAGAAGGCGTCGGGCTTCCTCAGGCGCGCCGGGATAAGCGGCGAGGTCCTGATCGCCGACAACGGCAGCACGGACGGCTCGCAGGAGATCGCCGCGCGGCTCGGCGCCCGTGTCGTCCCGGTC
>JAFKJW010000009.1 GCA_017305925.1 Hyphomicrobiales bacterium
CTTACCTCGCGGAAAGAGCAGCATAGTCCAGGGAGGTCCCCATGCCGGACAAAGTGAAGATCCTCGTCGTCGGCCTCGGCAATATGGGCGCGTCCCATGCCAGCGCCTATCATCGCAACCCGGGCTTCGAGATCGTCGGGCTGATGAGCCGGTCGATCAAGTCGAAGAAGATCCCTGACGAATTGAAGGGCTACCCGCTCTACGAGGATTTCGATCAGGCGCTGAGGGAGGCGAAGCCGGATGCCGTCTCCATCAATTCATGGCCGAACACGCACGCGGAATATGCGCTGAAGGCGATCGAGGCGAACTGCCATGTCTTCATGGAAAAGCCGATCGCCACCAACATCGAGGACGCCGAAAAGGTCGTGGCCGCCGCACGCGCCAAGAACCGCAAGCTGGTGCTGGGCTACATCCTGCGTGTCCATCCCTCCTGGATCAAGTTCATCGAGATGGGCAAGACGCTGGGCAAGCCGCTGGTCATGCGGCTGAACCTCAACCAGCAGTCGAGCGGCCCGGCCTGGCACTGGCACAAGAACCTGATCGACTCGCTGATCCCGATCGTCGATTGCGGCGTGCACTATGTCGACGTGATGTGCCAGCTCACCGGCGCAAAACCCGTGCGCGTCCATGGCATCGGCGCAAAGCTCTGGAAGGAGGCGGACAAGGATAATTACGGACACCTGCACGTCACCTTCGACGACGGCTCGGTCGGCTGGTACGAGGCCGGCTGGGGGCCGATGATGAGCGAGGTCGCCTTCTTCGTGAAGGACGTGGTCGGCCCGAACGGCGCAGTCTCGATCGTCGCCAACCAGGGCGGCACCGTCGAGGAAGCCGACAAGCTGTCGGACTCCGCCAATATCGACAAGCACACCAAGACCGACGCCATCAAGATCCACCATGCCGCGGTGGACAAGGACAAGAACTGGGCAAAGCCGGACGAGATCTTCTCCATGACGGACGAGCCGGGTCACCAGGAACTCTGCGACCGCGAGCAGGCCTATTTCCTGAAGGCCATCCGGGAGGATCTGGACCTGTCGGAATCGATGGACGCGGCGGTCAACAGCCTGCGCATCGTGCTGGCCGCCGAAGAGTCGATCGAGAAGAAGAAGGCGATCGATCTGGCCTAAGCGTCGGAGAGCCGAAGGGCTGGATAAGAGGTGCTCCAGCCCGCAGTATAGCGATCCCGAGGAGGAACCCATGCCCGTTACCGACAGCCTGTTGAAGACCTATGCCGACGCTGACGGGCTAGAGCTCGGCGGCATGGTCAACCGCGGCGAGGTCTCGCCGCTGGAACTGGTGGAGTGCGCCGCCACTTTGATCGACCGCATCAACCCGCGCCTCAATGCGGTCGTCCACAAGCTCTACGACATGGCGCGCGCGGCGGCCGCGACGGTCGACCGGTCGGCGCCCTTCGCCGGCGTGCCCTATCTGCTCAAGGAACTCGCCTCCTCCTGGGAAGGCGCACCGCTCACCAATTCCTCGAAATATCTCGAAAAGCTCGTCGCCACCTTCGACGGCGAGAACGTCAAGCGCACCAAGGCCGCCGGTTTCCTGCTCGTCGGCAAGTCGAACGCGCCGGAGAACGGCTGGTCGATCTCCACCGAGCCGAAGCTTTATGGCGCGACGAAGAACCCCTGGAAGGACGGTATCACGGCAGGCGGCTCCAGCGGCGGAACGGCGGCGGCGGTCGCCGCGCATCTGATCCCCCTCGGCGAGGCGAGCGACGGCGCCGGCTCCATCCGCGTGCCCGCCTCCTGCTGCGGCGTGGTCGGCCTGAAGCCCTCGCGCGGCCGCGTCACCCTCGCTCCGAGCGGCGACTTCTGGTACGGCGGCGCCTATTTCTTCTGCAACTCCCGCACGGTCCGCGACACCGCCGCCTATCTCGACGCGATGGCGGGCGCCCTGCCGGGCGACGTCTATACGCCCCCGACGCCGGCCGAAAGCTGGCTCACCCTCTCCAGGCGGGCCCCGCGCAAGCTGCGCGTCGGCTATACGGTGACGCCGCCCAACGGCACCGGCATCGACCCGCAGGTGAAGGCGGCCGTCGAGGCGACGGCCAGGACGCTGGCCGGTCTCGGGCACGATGTCGAGGTGCACGACATGGCGCTGGACGGGACGGCGGCATGGAAGACTTACACCCGCATGTGCACCGTCGAGACCGCGGTCGTCTTCGACTTTCTCGCGACGCTGGTCGGGCGCCCTGTCACCGAAAACGACGTCGAGCCCATCACCTGGGCGGTGATCCAGCGCGGCCGTTCGCTGAAGGCGACGGAGCATGCCTCCGACGTCGAGCAGCTGCGCCAGCTCAGCCGCAGCGTGGCGACGGATCTCGCGCCCTACGACATCTACGTCACGCCCACGCTGACGCATCTGCCGCGCCCGATGGGTTTTTACGACATGGCGATGACCGACCTCGACGCCTATAACGCGAAGTGGACGGACGCCGCCTTCATGTTCCCGTTCAACTTCTCCGGCCAGCCGGCCATTTCGCTGCCGCTCGCCCAGTCTTCGGACGGCATCCCCATCGGCGTGCAGCTCATTGGCCGCTACGGGGACGAGGCGACCGTCCTGGCCACCTCGGCGGTGCTGGAACAGGAAATGCCCTGGAAGGACAGGAGGCCGCCGACCTCGGCCTGAGGTCGCCTCACGCGGACCCCAGCACGCCAAGCGCCTGTTCCACCAGCGTCTCCACCGGCAGCAGCCCGTCGAGCGTCACCGCCCTTTCGTCGGGTTCCGGCGGCTGCAGTATGGAGAACTGGCTGCCGACGAGGCTGGCCGGCATGAAATGGCCCGAGCGGCCGGAAACCCGCAGCCGCGCTTCCTCCCGATCGACGTCCAGATAGAGGAAGATCGCATCCGGCACATGGTCCCGAAGCTGGTCGCGGTAGATGCGCTTCAGCGCCGAGCAGGCGGCGACCACGCCCTCGCCGCACGCCCGTATCGCGGCAAGCTCCCGGCCGATCGCGTCCAGCCAGCCTCGCCGCAGCGAGTCTGTCAGCGGCATGCCGGAACGCATGCGCGCCACGTTTTCCGGCGGATGCATCCGGTCGCCCTCGATGAAGCGCCAGCCGAGCCGGACGGCGATCCCCTCGCCGACCACGGACTTTCCGCAGCCCGCCACGCCCATCACGATCACGCAGGCGCGCGGCGGCCCCTCCCCTGCCATCAGCGCACCGCCGGCGTCCGGCCGTAGAGCAGCAGCATCGCCACGATCACGATGCCGTAGGTGATCTGCCGCCCGGCCTCCGGCATCTGCATCACCGAAAGGATCGATTGCAGCAGGGTGATGAGGATCACGCCGGCGACGGTGCCGAGATAGGAGCCGCGGCCGCCCAGGATCGACGTTCCGCCGAGCACCACGGCCGCGATCGCCGGCAGCAGATAGGCGTCGCCCATGGATTGCGCGGCCTTCGACGCATAGCCGGCGAGCAGCACGCCGCCGAAGGCGTTCAGCCCGCCGCACACGGCAAACGCGATCAGCGTGATGCGCCGCGTGCGGATTCCGGAGAGATAGGCCGCGCTCTCCCGGTTGCCGATGGCATAGACCGAGCGGCCGAAAGTGGTGCGGGTGAGCGCAAAGACCGTGGCGGCCCCGACGAGCGCCCAGACGACCACGGCGTTCGGCACGCCGGGCACGAGGAAGCCGGTCGCCAGCCAGCGCATCGCCTCGGGCGCCGAATCCTGTGGCGAGAAGCCGCCGGTATAGACGACCATCAGCCCCTGCGCGACCGCGTTGGTGGCGAGCGTGATGATCATCGAGGGAATGCGCAGATAGGCCACCCCGATGCCGTTCACCAGCCCGATTAGCACGCCGCAGAGCACGCCGAACGGAATGGCGAGGATAACGCCCGCCTCGCCATAGGCGGCGGCTGCGCAGGCCATCATGGCGCCCGCCGACACTGTCCATGGCACCGAAAGATCGATCTGGCCGAGCAGGACGACCAGCATCATCCCCGTCGCGATCACGCCGAGGAACGACGCCACCTTCAGTTGCTGGAGCAGGTATTCAGGCGACAGGAAGCTCGTCGAATAGATGCTGCCGACGACCAGCAGGAGCAGGATGCAGCCGAACGCCGTGGCGACGGCCGGATCGAAGCGGCGCAGCGCCTTCGGCATGTGCCGCGCCGGGGCCGGGTTGCCTGTCTCGCTCATCCGAACCACTCCAGACGGTTGCGCACCCGGAAGAGGCCGAAGGCGCCGAGGCTGACCGCCACCAGCAGCACGACGCCCTGGAAAAGCGGCTGCCAGAGCGGATCGAAATCGAAGACGAAGAGCAGATCGCCGATGGTGCGGAAGGCGAGCGCCCCGAAGATCGCGCCGATCACGCTGCCGCGCCCGCCGAACAGCGAGACGCCGCCGAGCACCACCGCGGCGATGGAGAACAGCGTATAGGCGTTGCCGCTCGCATAGGCCGCCTCGCCGGTATAGGTGAAGAAGGTGAGGAAGAGCCCGCCGATGGCCGCCAGCAGGCCTGCCAGCGTATAGGCGGCGAATTTTGCGCGCCTGATCGGCATGCCGGACATGTAGGCGGACACCTCGGAGGAGCCCGAGGCATAGGCGGCGCGCCCCAGCACCGAGCGGCTGAACGGCACCCACACGACCAGCACCACGACGAGCAGCGTGGCGAGGCTGGTCGGCACCACGCCGAAGATCCGGCCGGTCAGGACATCCGCCAGATCCTCGTTGACCGAGCCGCCCGGTGTCGGCCGCAGCAGCAGCGCGATGCCGAAATAGACCGCACCAGTGGCGATGGTGGCGACGATGGGCTGGAGCCGCCCGTAGATGACGATCGCCCCGTTGAGCGCCCCGCACAGCAGTCCGGCCAGAAGCACGCCGATCACGCCGAGCGCCGTCTCGAACGGGTTGCCGAGCACGATCCAGGAGGCGAGGCAGTTGGTCAGCAGGAAGATCATGCCGACCGAAAGGTCGATGCCCGCCGTCAGCACCACGAGCGTCTGCGCCATCGCCACGAAGGCGAGCAGCACACCCTTGTTTGCCGCCGTCTGCACGACATTGGCGCTGAAGCCTGCCGGATGGTTCGCGGTGTAGATGACGAACATCAGGATGAAGATGGCCAGCGCGAGCAGCGTGCCGCGCTGCTCCGCATACCAGTAGCGCCACTCGCTCATGCCGCCGCTCCCGCCCTTGCCGCCGCCTCGGCGGTCGAAATGTTGAGCGCGCTGGCGATCAGCGCATGCACGGTGATCTCCTCGCCGACCAGCTCGCGCTTCACCTCCCCGTCATAGAGCACCAGCACGCGGTCGCAGCAGCCGATCAGCTCGTCGTAGTCCGTGGAGTAGAAGATGATCGCCGCGCCCTCGTCGGCGAGCCGGCGGAGCAACTGGTAGATTTCCTGCTTGGTGCCGACGTCGATGCCGCGCGTCGGATCGTTGAGCAGGATGATGCGGGGCTGCCGCATCAGCCACTTGGCGATGGCGACCTTCTGCTGGTTGCCGCCCGACAGCGAGCCCACGGCGATCTCCGTGCCCGCCGTCTTGATCGCCAGGAGCTTCACCATCGCCTCGATCTGTTCGTCCTCGCGGGCGCGGTCGATCACGCCGTAGCGCGACACCTTG
>JAFKJW010000010.1 GCA_017305925.1 Hyphomicrobiales bacterium
GGGGAGATCGGTTGTATTCACCGCCGGCGACAATCGTCTGCGATTGGCGGCAATTTCGAAGCTTCCGATCTCCCCCCGTGTGGGGGAGATGTCCGGCAGGACAGAGGGGGGCGCGAAGGATCGCAGGCCTTGTCCGGGAGGACGGCCCATGATCCTCGGCATCGGCTCCGATCTCATCGACATCCGCCGCATCGAGAAGACGCTGGCGCGACATGGGGAGCGCTTCATCGGGCGCATCTTCACCGACATCGAGCGCGCCAAGTCCGAGCGTCGCGCCCAGCGCGCCGCCTCCTACGCCAAGCGCTTCGCGGCCAAGGAGGCCTGCGCCAAGGCGCTCGGCACCGGGCTGTCGCGTGGCGTGTTCTGGCGCGACATGGGCGTGGTCAACCTGCCGGGCGGCAAGCCGACCATGCGCCTGACGGGCGGCGCGGCCGCGCGTCTCGCCGCGCTCGTTCCCGAGGGCCGGCGCGCGGTCGTTCATCTGACGATCACGGACGAGTTCCCGCTCGCTCAGGCCTTCGTGATCATCGAGGCGCTGCCCGCCGAAGAATAGCCATCATCTCTCCACTATGTCGCCCGCCGAGGGCTCCCGGCCGGTTGCCCGGAATCGCCCGAGCCGCTAAGACGAAGCCCGATCCGGAAACGAGGAACTGATGAGCGTGGCCGAAAAGACTGAGAAGAAGGCCGGCGGCCTCGGCGAAACGGTGAGCGTCGTCATCCAGGCGCTGCTGCTTGCCTTGGTGATCCGCACCTTCCTCTTCCAGCCCTTCTCCATCCCGTCCGGCTCCATGCGGCCGACGCTGCTCGAAGGCGACTATCTCTTCGTCACCAAGTGGTCGTATGGGTATTCGCATTTCTCGCTGCCCTTCTCGCCCGACATCTTTTCCGGCCGCATCTGGGGCGGCGAGCCGAAGCGCGGCGAGGTCGTGGTGTTCAAGTATCCGCCGAACCCCTCGCTCGACTACATCAAGCGCGTCATCGGCCTGCCGGGCGACCACATCCAGATGCGTGGCGGCGTGCTCTACATCAACGGCGTTGCGGTGCCGCGCGAGAAGGTCGGCCAGATCGACAATCCCGACATCACCGAGGTCGACCGGCCCGTCGACGTCTATCGCGAGACGCTGCCGAACGGCGTCAGTTACGACACGCTCGACCTGACGCCCAATTCGGTGGGCGACGACACGCGCGAGTTCGTCGTGCCGCCCGGCCACTATTTCATGATGGGCGACAACCGCGACAACTCCGCCGACAGCCGCTTCACCGTCGGCTACGTGCCGTACGAGAACCTCGTGGGCCGCGCCAACATCATCTTCTTCTCGATCGCCGGCGGCGCGAGCCCGCTGGAATTCTGGAAGTGGCCGACGCAGATGCGGCCGTCGCGCCTGTTCAACTTCGTCAACTGATGGCGCTGAAGCGGGCGACCGGCGACGCGCTGGCGGCGGAGATCGCCCGCCGGACCGGCCACGCCTTCCGGGACGTCGGCCTCCTGCAGCGCGCGCTGACGCATGCCAGCGCCGTCAACGTCCAGCGCAACAACGAGCGGCTGGAATTCCTGGGCGACCGCGTCCTGGCTCTTGCGGTGGCCGACATGCTCTATGCCGCGCTGCCCGATGCCAGCGAGGGCGAGCTGGCGCCGCGCTTCAACGCGCTGGTCGAGGCCCGCACCTGCGCCGAGGTCGGGATGGAAGTCGGGCTGGATGAGCTGGTCCGCGCCCATGCGACAGTGAAGGCGCATTCCGGCAAGGGCTATCTCGCAGACGCCGTGGAGGCGCTGATCGCCGCGATCTATCTCGACGGCGGCATGGAGGCTGCGCGCGCCTTCATCCTGCGCCACTGGCAGAAGCGCTCCTCGGGCATCGTGGTGAAGCCGCGCAACGCCAAGTCCGAGGTGCAGGAGTGGCTGGCGCAGCGCACGGCCGCGCGCCCCGCCTACAGCATCGCCGCGCGGTCGGGACCGGACCACGAACCCGTCTTCACGGTTGAGCTGGCGGTCGAGGGTTACGATCCGGCGACGGGGCAGGGCCGCTCGCGGCAGGCGGCCGAGCAGGCGGCGGCCGGCGCCTTCCTCGTCCGCGAAGGCGTATGGGAAACGGAAGGAACGGCGGCATGACCGGGCAGGAACCGCAGGCCGGCGAAGGAACCCGCTCCGGCTTCGTGGCGCTTCTCGGTGCGCCCAACGCCGGCAAGTCGACGCTGGTCAACCGGCTCGTCGGCGCCAAGGTCTCGATCGTCACCCACAAGGTACAGACGACGCGCGCCATCGTGCGCGGCATCGCGACCCACGGCAACGCACAGATCGTCCTCGTCGACACCCCCGGCATCTTCCGGCCGCGGCGGCGTCTCGACCAGGCGATGGTGACGACCGCCTGGGGCGGGGCGAAGGACGCGGACATCGTGCTGGTGCTGGTCGACGCCGAGCGCGGCCTCAAGGGCGACGCCGAGACGCTGCTCGACAATCTCGCAGGCGTCCGCCAGCCGAGAATCCTCGTGCTGAACAAGATCGACCGCGTCAACCGCGAGGCGCTGCTGGCGCTTGCGGCGGAGGCCAATGCCAGGGTGCCGTTCGAGCGTACCTTCATGGTCTCGGCGCTGACCGGTTCCGGCTGCGACGACATCCTCGGCTATCTCGCCGCGCATCTGCCCGCCGGCCCCTGGTACTATCCGGAGGACCAGATCTCCGACCTGCCGATGCGCCAGCTCGCCGCCGAGATCACGCGCGAAAAGCTCTATCTGAGGCTGCATCAGGAACTGCCTTATTCCTCCCATGTCGAGACGGAGAAATGGGAGGAGAAGAAGGACGGCTCGGTGCGCATCGAGCAGGTCGTCTATGTCGAGCGCGACAGCCAGAAGAAGATCGTGCTCGGCGAGAAGGGCGCGACGATCAAGGCGATCGGCTCGGCGGCGCGCAAGGAGATCGCCGAGATCCTCGAACAGAAGGTCCATCTGTTCCTGTTCGTCAAGGTGCGCGAGAACTGGGGCGACGACCCCGAGCGCTACCGCGAGATGGGGCTGGATTTTCCGCGCTGATCAGCCGGCCGGCGCGGCGGCGAAAACCGCCAGTTGCGCGTCGAAGGCGCGCCTGAAGGCCGGCCGCGTCTCGCCGCGGGCGACATAGGCGGAAAGGTTCGGATATTCGCCGAGCAGGCCGGATCGGTTCAGCCGGCGCAGAACCGTCACCATCAGAAGATCGCCGGCGCTGAACGCCCCGTCCAGCCAGTCGGCATCGCCGAGCCGGCTGGAAAGCCCGCCCAGCCGGACGCGGATGCGATGCTCGACCAGGGGCAGGCGCTCCTTGGCCCAGGGCTTGTCGCCCTCGATCAGCTTGACGGTTGTCAGTTCGAGGATCGGCGGCTCGACCGTGTCGAGCGCGGCGAACATCCACATGATCGCGCGCGTCCGTGCGTTCGCGTCGTCCGGCAGCAGGCCGGCATGGCGTTCCGCGATATGGAGCACGATCGCCCCGGACTCGAACAGGACGAGATCGCCTTCCTCATAGGTCGGGATCTGCCCGAACGGATGACGCGCCAGATGCGCGGGCTCCTTCATTGCCCTGAACGAGACGAGGCGGACGTCGTAGGGCTGGCCGACCTCTTCGAGCGCCCAGCGGACAGGCATGTCGCGCGCCAGTCCCTGGCCGCGGTCGGGAGAGCGTTCGAAGGCGGTGATGGTGGGGTTCATTGAAGGGCTCCGGTGCAGGGGTATGACAATGTTTCTCGCGTTCTGCCTCCGAAGGACGGATGGCGGGCGGGGTTCCCGACAGCCCAAAACCTTGATTTGCCGCCGCGAAGCGTGAAAGGCTGCCGCCATGGAGTGGCGCGACGAGGGAATCGTTCTCGGCACGAGGAAGCACGGCGAGACCAGCGCCATCCTCGAGGTCATGACCCATGCGCATGGCCGCCATCTCGGCCTGGTGCGCGGCGGCCGTTCGCGCCGGCAGCAGCCGACCCTTCAGGCCGGCAACCTCGTCGACCTGTCTTGGCGGGCGCGGCTGGACGAGCATCTCGGCGTCTTCCAGGCCGAGCCGGTGACGCTTCACGCGGCCCGCCTGTTCGACAGCGCGGCCGGCATCCACGCCCTCCAGACGCTCGCCGCGCATCTGCGCCTCCTGCCGGAGCGCGATCCGCATGCCGCTCTCTACGAGGCGATGAAGGTGATGCTCGACCATCTGGACGAGCCGGCGGCGGCAGCCGAGCTGGTGGTGCGCTTCGAACTGCTCCTGCTGGAGGAACTGGGTTTCGGCCTCGACCTCGCGCGCTGCGCGGCGACGGGCGCGCTGACCGACCTTGCCTATGTCTCGCCGAAGACGGGCAGGGCGGTATCCCGCGCCGCCGGCGCGCCGTGGCACGACAGGATGCTGGCGCTGCCGGCCTTTCTCCGGCCCGGCGCCGGGATCCGCGCCGACAGGGCCGCTCTCGACGAGGCGTTCCGCCTGACCGGCTTCTTCTTCGCCCGCAGCGTCTACGAGCCGCGCGGGCTGGAGCCGCCGCAGGCGCGGGCCGGCTTCCTCGCCGCGCTGGCGCGCCATTTCGCGCGCCTGGAGATGCGGGGCGGCAGCGCCGCATGACGGCGGCCGGATGCATTCGCCGCAATCGTAGCGCAATCGCATACTTGAACGTAGATTGTGCCTGAATCGGCTTGCCGGAGGGGATGCCCATGTTCTTCGAAAACATCCTCGTGCTGGTTGCTTTCGCCGTCCTGTTGGCGTTGGGGATCCGCATCCAAGTCAGGCTGAACCGGATGGAGCGCGAGCACAAGGCGCTGCTCGGCTTCGTGCTCCGTATGCCGGCGGATCTGGCGCCTGCCGCGCCCGCCGTGCCCGCTGTTGAAGAGCCGGGCGAGGCGCCGCAGGCGTTCGCGACGGACCAGGTTTCCGCCGCGACCGAGCCGGCTCCGGCCGCGGATGCGCCACCGGCCGCCGCCAGGGACGACGGCCTTTCTCCTGTTGCCGTCGGGGCGAGCCCGGAACCGCGGGAGATCGCGCTCGGGCGGGTGGGCGGCGTCGCGCTGGCGCTCGGCGGCGTCTTCCTCGTGCGCTACTCCATCGAGGCGGGATGGTTCGGGCCGGCCGCGCGCCTGACGCTCGCGGCGCTGTTCGGGCTCGTCCTGCTGGCGGCCGGCGAGTTCGTTCGCCGGTCGGGTTTCCGCATGCCCGTGGAGGGTGCTGCCGGCGCCTATATCCCCGCCATATTGACGGCGGCGGGTGCCTTTTCGCTGTTCGCGACGATCTATGCCGCGCACGCCGTCTACGGCTTCGTCGGCCCGTCCGCCGCCTTCACGCTGCTCGGCGTGGTCGGCATCGGCACGGTGGTGCTGTCATTGCTGCACGGGCAGGCCCTGGGCGGCCTCGGCCTGCTCGGCTCGCTCGTCACGCCGGTGCTGGTCGCCTCCAAGGCGCCGAACCATTGGGCGCTGTTCGTCTTCCTCGCCATTGTGCTGGCCGCGACGGTCGCCGTGGCACGGCTGCGCCTGTGGACCATGCCCGCGACCGCCGCCTTCGCCGGAATGGGCATCTGGATCCTGCTCTACCTCGCCACCACGCCCGAGGTGAGCATGAACTTCAACGTCGTGCTGTTCGCCGCGCTGGCGATGCTGGCGGTGCTGGCCGTCCTCTGGCTCGGCAACGCGGTCGGCGAGGAGCATCGGCCAGAGCGGCCGATCGATGCGGCATCGGTCGCCACGGCGATTTTCCTCGCGGTGGCCGTGCTCGTGCTGTGCAACACGTCCGCTTTCCTGGCGGCGGGTTCGTTTGCCCGTGGAGCGGCCATTCTCGTGGCGATGTTCACGGTGGCCTTCGCTCGGCGCCGCGCCCTGCCGCTGCTGTTCGGATCGGGCGTCGCGGTGCTTCTCGTTTATGCCCGCCCCGTGCTGAGCGGCACGTGGTCGTTCGGCGTTTCCGGCGAAGACTTTGTTTTCGACGGCTTCAGCGTCGCGCCGGTTCCGCATCGGTTCAAGTCGGTCGGCGCGTTTCTCGCCGTGCTGTTCCTCGCCGGCGGCGCCTGGAAGGCGAGAAGGTACGTGGCGGCGCTGCCGGCGCGGGCGGCATTCTGGGCAGGCTGGGCCGCGGCCGTTCCGGTGGCCGTCATCGTCTGCCTGTGGCTCGCCTTCGGCGATCCCGGCCGCGATTATCACTATGCCGCTTTCGCTCTCCTCGCCATCGCGCTGCTTACGGCCATGGCGGAGGGATTGGCGCGCGCCGAGGTGCCGCCTCTGGGCGGCGGCCATGCCGTGTCCTGCGCGCTGGTCGGGGCGGGGGTCGCCGCCCTGGCGTTCCTGCACATGGCCTTCGATTCGATCCTGACCACAATACTGGTCGGACTGGCGGCGGTCCTGCCGGCCCTTGCGACGCGCCGGCGGAGCTATCCGGTGCTCGGCTGGCTCTGCCTCGGCGCAGCGCTTGCAGTGCTGGTCCGCTGCGCGGTCGACCCTACGATCATCGGCGTGGCCGCGTTGGGCACGATGCCCGTCTTCAACGCGCTGCTGCCCGGCTATGGCATTCCGGCGCTCGCCTTCGGCTTCTGCGCCTGGCAACTCGCGCGCACGACCGATGGCCGGCCGCGCCTCGCCATGGAGGCCGCGGCGGTCCTGTTCGCGCTGCTGACGGTCGGTATGCTCGTCCGCCACGCCATGAATGGCGGGATCATCGACGCCGCCCGCCCGACGCTCGCCGAGCAGGCGATCTACACGCTGATGTCGCTCGGCGCAGGCGCCGTCCTCCTGGCGCTCGACCGCAAGAGCCCGAGCCCGGTCATGCGCTACGGCTCCATCGGCTTCGGCATCCTGTCGGTGGCGATGGCCGTGCTCCAGCATTTCCTGCTGCTCGATCCGCTGTTCACCAACGAGTCGACCGGCCGGATCACCTTCTTCAACCTGCTTTTCCTCGGCTACCTGCTTCCCGCGCTGGCGGCCGGCGGCCTTGCGCTCTATGCGCGCGGCAAGCGGCCGCCCTGGTATCCGGCCATGCTCGGGCTGCTCGCCGCCACTCTTGCCTTCGCCTATGCGACGCTTTCCGTGCGCCGCTGGTTCCAGGGCGAGTTCATCGGCCTGTGGAAGGATTTCACCCAGCTCGAAACCTATACCTATTCCGCCGTCTGGCTGCTGCTCGGCGTGCTGGTCCTGGTGCTCGGCGTGTGGCAGCGCTCCTACGTGCTGCGCGTCGCCTCGGCGGTGCTGATCGCCGCGGCCGTGCTGAAGGTCTTCCTGATCGACATGTCCGAGCTGGAAGGCGTGCTCAGGGCGCTGTCCTTCATGGGACTGGGCGCGGCGCTGATCGGCATCGGCCTCTTTTACCAGAGGCTTTTGCGCCGGGTCGGCAGCGCCGACGCGGCCGTCCTCACGCCGCCGGCGTGAGTGCCGGCCGCTCGACCGGCTTTTCGGCGATCGGCAGGTGGACGAGCGCGGCGAAGAGCCCGAGCGCCACGCCGAGCCACCAGACCGGATCGTAGGAGCCGAAGCGGTCGTAGAGATAGCCGCCCAGCCAGACGCCGAGGAACGAGCCGATCTGGTGGGAGAAGAAGACGATCCCGCCCAGCATGCCGAGATGGCGCGTGCCGAACATGATGGCGACCAGTCCGTTGGTGGGCGGCACGGTGGAAAGCCAGAGAAGGCCCATCAGGATCGCGAAGACGATGACGCTGGCGGGCGTTTGCGGCAGGAGCAGGAAACCCGTCACCAGCACCGAGCGGGCGAGGTAGATGAGGCTGAGGAACCAGGGCTTCGACCAGCGCTGGCCGATGATGCCGGCGGCGAAGGAGCCGATGATGTTGAAGAAGCCGATCAGCGCCAGCGCGATGACGGCGTAGCGCGCATCGATCCCGAGATCGCCGATATAGGCGGGGAAATGCGCGGTGATGAAGGCGACCTGAAAGCCGCAGACGAAGAAGCCGGACGTGAGCAGCAGGTAGCTGCGGTGGCCGAGCGCCTCGCGCAGCGCTTCGCCGGCCGTCTGCCGGTAAAACGCCTCCTTCGCCGCGCTGCCGCTCGACGAATTGCCGCGGAGCGGGATGGCGAGAAGCGGGATGACCAGCATCATCGCACCCATGACGAAGAGCGAATCGTGCCAGCCGAAGGCGGAGATGAGGCCCTGTCCGAGCGGCGCGAAGACGAACATGCCGGCCGATCCGGCCGCTGTGCCGAGGCCGAAGACGAAGCTGCGCCGCTCCGCCGGCACGTTGCGCGCGAAGGCGGCGAGCACGATGCCGAAGGAGCCGGCCGCCACGCCGAGCCCGACCAGCACGCCGCCGCTCAGATAGAAGACGCCGGGCGTCGGCGCGAGCGCCATGACGACGAGGCCCGCGCAATACATCGCGCCCGAAAGCGCCAGCACGCGCCATGTGCCGTATCTATCGGCCAGCGCGCCGAAGACCGGCGTACCGAACCCCCAGGCCAGGTTCTGGATGGCCATGGCGAGCCCGAACGTCGTCCGGTCCCAGCCCTTCTCGGTGAGCATCGGCAGCTGGAAGAAGCCCATGGCCGAGCGCGGACCGAAGGTCAGCGCCGCGATCAGGCAGCCGCAGCAGATGATGAGCCAGGGCAGCGGAACCGCGGGCCGGGAGGTGTTCGCAACGGAAGTCATGGCCGCTCCTTGGAGGCAGATGCGAGGGTTTAGCGCGACTGGCGGCCCGCACAAGCGAATTGGAGTCGAGGAGGGATCAATTCCCTTGATGGTTCTGCGAAAAGGCGATTTCCACCCCGCCTGACCGTGACACAATTCAGCCCGATTCCGGGAGCGATAGCGATTCAGGGCCGACTCTGCGCGGTCCCGCCGAGACCGTCTTCCTTCCAGCCCCGGGGCCACCGTTCCCGCCCATGTCCGCCGTCCTGCGCCCCGGCCGCAAATCCGATCTCGACGCCCTCGTCGCGATCGAGGCGGCGGCGTTCGCGGGCGACCGCATCTCGCGCCGCTCGTTCCGCCGTTTTCTTGGCGCCCCGACCGCCAGTCTGATCGTGGCGGAGGAAGACGGCATCGTGGCCGGCTACGCGCTCCTGCTCTTCCGGTCCGGCAGCCGGCGGGCGCGCCTCTATTCGCTGGCGGTCGGCCCCTCGCGCCGCGGCACGGGTCTCGGGCGCCTGCTGCTCGGCGCGGCCGAGACGGAGGCGGCGCGGCGGGGCGCCCGCGCGGTCGGGCTCGAGGTCAGGGAAGACAACCGCCGCGCCGCGACGCTCTACGAACGGAACGGCTATGTGCCCGCCGGCATTATACCCGGCTATTACGCGGACGGCATGGCCGCGCTGCGTTACGTGAAGGCTCTGGCGGAAGGAACCGGCCACAGATGAGTTGGGTCGTCATCACGGGGCGTCAAAGCGACCTCGGCCAGGCCGACACGCCGCACAAGGTCATCACCAACCGCGACTACCTCGCGCATCCGGGCCTGTTCCGCGGACAGCGGCAGAAGGTGATCAACCTCTCCAACAGCTACGCCTATCAGAGCCGCGGCTACTATGCCTCGCTGCTGGCCGGCTCGCGCGGCCACAAGGTCATCCCGACCGTCGAGACGATGATCGACCTTTCCGAGCCGAAGCTCTACGAGAACGCGCTGCCGGAGCTCGAAGTGGCGCTGAACAAGTGCCGCAAGGACCTCGGCGGCGCGTTTCCGGCGAAGGTCGCGGTGTTCTTCGGCATCGGGCCGTCGAAGGCATGGGACCGCTTCGCCCGGCTGCTCTTCGACTGGTTCCGCGCGCCGGCGCTGGAGGTGACGATCGCCGACAGCGCCGAATGGGCTTCGATCCGGAAGATCGGGTTCCATTCGCTGCTGCGTATGCCGGCCGAGGAGAAGAAGCGCTTCCTCGCATCGCTGGAAATCCATACCGGCCGGGAGTGGCGCGCTTCCAAGGCGCGCGTGCCGGCCCGGTACACGTTCGCCACGCTGATCGATCCGCATGAGCAGATGCCGCCCTCGCAGGTCTCGTCGCTGCGCCACTGGTCGCGGATCGCCGACAGGATGGGCGTCGAGATCGAGCCGATCCACAAGAAGGATCTCGCCCGGCTGGCGAACTATGACGCGCTGTTCATCCGCGAGACCACCTCGATCTCCAACCACACCTATCGTTTTGCCAGGCGCGCCGAGCAGGAGGGCATGCCCGTCATCGACGACCCGCTGTCGATGATCCGCTGCACCAACAAGGTCTATCTGGACGAGTTGATGACCCACAACAAGGTGCCCGTGCCGCCGTCGGTGATGATCGCGGGGGCGCCGGACTTCCAGGTCGCGGCGGATACGCTGGGCTTTCCGCTGGTGCTGAAGATTCCCGACAGCTCCTTCTCGCGCGGCGTCAGGAAGGTTTCCGGTTTTGCCGAGCTGAAGGCGCTTGCCGGGGAATGGATGCAGGATTCCGATCTGCTGATCGCCCAGAAATTCCTGCCCACGCAGTTCGACTGGCGCATCGGCGTGCTGGGCGGCGAGCCGCTCTTCGCAGCTCTACGGCGTGGATCTGAAGGAGACGGCGGACGGCCTTTACGTCATCGAGGTCAACGACAACCCCAATCTCGACCATGGCTGCGAGGATGCCGGCGAGAAGGATGAGGTCTGGGTGCGGCTCACCCAGTGGTTCATCGACCGGCTGGAGCGGCAGGGCAGGTAGCGCCGGGCGCGTCCGCGGCAAGCGCGCGTCCGCTCGCCCACCAGATGAGCGAGACGACGACGATGGAGACGTAGCCGTCGACGGCATGATGCCAGCCGGTCCAGACCGAGCCGAACAGGATCGCGGCGGCGAACAGCCATCCATAGACGCCGGCCCACCGGTTGAGGCGCGCCAGGAACAGGGCGTTTAGGACGGCGACCGCCACATGCATGCTCGGCATGGCGGAAATGCCGGTCGCGAATCTCGGCGTGGCGGCACGATAGCTTTCGAGCAGGTAGTCGGCATAGCCGACCACGATGCCCCCGTCCTTCGACGCGTTCAGGGCATCGAGCAGGCCGGAAAAACGCCTGCCCTCGTAGAACTGGTCGTAGAGGATCGGCCCGACGGAGGACAGAAGCGTCGCAAGCAGCGTTCCGACGATGCCCACCGTCAGCGCGAAGCTCCAGAGATAGCGGGCGCGCTGGGTCCTGTCGCCCCAGAACGCCACCAGCGCCAGCATCCCGAGCCATTGGATGAACCAGAAGCGTGCGTAAAGAAACCCGATCGCCGCCGGCATCCAGTCGGGCGAGACGGCATGCGCCAGGCGCCATGGGGCGGCGCCGTGCAGCGTTTCGTCGAGATTGGCAAGCATC
The DNA here is from genome assembly GCA_017305925.1 of Hyphomicrobiales bacterium. GTDB lineage: Bacteria > Pseudomonadota > Alphaproteobacteria > Rhizobiales > Rhizobiaceae > Arvimicrobium. The sequence continues at coordinate 11,211 of JAFKJW010000010.1, forward strand.
GGGTCGGCGTAGAACGGGACGATCGAGGGAATGCTGAACTTCAGGGTGGTGAAGGCCGAAATGGCAAGCAGGAAGACGGCGATGACGGCGAGGCCGGGGATCAGGGAGTCGCGCAGGGTCGCGCGGGTGCCCGAAAGCGGCGACTGCGGGTTCCGGAGGATGCCGAGCAGAAGGATGACGATGGGCAGCAGCGCCGGCAGCACCGTCGCCATCATCTTCGCGTACTCGAAAAGGACCAGCGGATAGCAGGCCGGCGCTACCGCGAACGCGGCCAGCACGTAGAGCAGGCACAGGCCGGCAAGCGTCGCTTCCGGCGAAAGGCGCGCGGTGCGCGCGGCATGTAAGCTTATTCCAGTCACGTGCCGCTCCGCTGCCCGCGTCCGATATCTGCAGGCCATGATGGCAGAGACGGTCTAATTCCGCGTTAATCGCGCCGCGGATCGCCTCAGCGCCGTTCCTTCTCCAGTTGTTCGAAGCGCCGGACGAAGGCTGCCTCCACCCGCTTCACGGGGAGGGGCGCCAGATCGACGGGACCGAGCAGGATGCCGGAAGGCCGCCCGAAGAAGCGGACCGCCTCGCCCGTGGAGAAGCCGGCGAGCAGCGTCGCCTCGAAATAGGCGACGACATGGTCGGCGCGCTTGATCTGCCTGCGCAGCCGGTCGTCTGCGTCCGGCTCCAGGCCGAAGCGCAGGTGGATCGCCCGCTGGAGGCGCCGCTCGATTTCCTTGTAGTTGCCGCCGATCACCGCCTTGAAGGGCGAGATCATGTCGCCGATGACGTATTCGGGCCCGTCGTGGAGAAGCGCGCAGAGCTTGCCGCCGGCGGAGGCGTCCGGGTTGGCCTGCACGAAAATCCGCTCGACCAGAAGCGAATGCTGCGCCACGGAGAAGGCGTGGTCGCCCACGGTCTGGCCGTTCCAGCGGGCGACGCGCGCCAGCCCGTGGGCGATGTCGGCGATCTCGACGTCGAGCGGCGAGGGGTCGAGCAGGTCGAGCCGCCGGCCGGACAGCATGCGCTGCCAGGCGCGGGGCGTCTTCGCCTGCCGCCGCGTCACGGCACCGCGCTCTTGGCGTCGGAGTCGCTGCGGTCCGTCTCCGGATAGCTGAAGTTTGCCCAGGCGGGGATTTCCGGAATGACCGGGACGTCGGCGGCGAGGATCGGCTTGGCCTCGTCGAGCGCGTTGCGGATCCGGTCGATCCGGCACACCGCAAGCCCCTTTTCGCGCAGCACGCTGCCCAGCGTGCCTGCCTCGCGCCCGGCGGCGACCACCGGCGTGCCGCTCCGCGGCAGATCGATGGCGGAGGACAGGATGAGCACGCGGCGCCGCGCCGTGCCGCGGTGCTGCATGCGCGAGACGACCTC
>JAFKJW010000011.1 GCA_017305925.1 Hyphomicrobiales bacterium
CCCGACTCAAGCCGGGCCATCGCCAGTTCCCGCAAATCAATCGAATACGGCTTCGACATGCTGTCCGACCTCCAACGGTCAGTGCATCGAATCTGATTTGCTTGCCCTTGGGAATCCCGATTCAGTCAAATTGCAAACCGCTCTAGAGCGAGGGCCGTTTCCTTGAGGCGGGCGTTTCGCTCCGTCCGTTTGTTTTGCCGCCCATGCGCTCCGAAAAAATGCATCTTTCCGGCATTCAGCTCCGGGACCCCGGCAGGCCGGCGAAACAGAAAAACGCTTCAAAGAATTACGATCCGTTTACCAGCGTTTCCCATCGACCGCCGCGGCAGGATGTCATTTGCGCCGGAATATCGTAAGATGGCTTCGGGTTGGCGGCGAGGCGTTTCATAGCGCGGGAGCTCCGAAGCCGTATGGCCAGCCCTTTCGTCTCCGAACTGGTTCGCGCCGCGAACGACATCCAGCAGGTATCCAACGCCGATGCCGTGCGGCTGCTCGAAAGGGCATCGATGACGATCGGCGACTATCGAAAGCTGCTCGGCCACGAGGACGCGCCGGCGATCGAGGACGGCTCCATCGGCGGCCCCGATCCGTGGAAGGAGATGGCGGACTCGATCGACGGTTTCCAGCCGCAGCAGGTCGCCGAGCTGCTGCTGAACGCCGCGGCGGTGATACGGGCGGCGACCATCGTGCTGGAGATCGGCGCGGACAAGCCCAGGGGGATCGACTGAGCCGAGCCGCGCAGCGTCCGGCCCTACAGATCCTTAATCTTCTCGTAGACCAGAGCCTGCCTGGAAGAGAGCGCCTGCCATGCCGCGCGGCTCTCCATGGCCGGCTCGACCCGCTCCGAAACCCGGGCCATCGCCGACAGGGCCGCCCTGAAATCCGCATACCATCCCGCGCCCACGGCGGCGGTCACGCCCGCGCCGAGGGCGGAGGCCTCGTTCGACAGGCTGCGGATGACCGGGAGGCCCGTCGAGTCCGCGACCATGCGCAGCCACAGCGGGCTGCCGGCGCCGCCGCCGATGACGACGATCCGCTCGATGTCGACCTTCGCCGCGCGCATCTGATCGATGGCGCGCGCGAATTCCAGCGTGATCGCCTCCAGCGAGGCGCGATAGAGATGGCCGAGGCCGGTTTCCGGGCCCATGCCCGTAAAGGTCGCGCGCGCGTCCTCGTCCCAGTGCGGATCCATGCAGCCCAGCAGGTAGGAGCAGACCATGACGCCGCCGGAGCCGACCGGCAGCCGTGAGGCCTCCGCCTCGAGGTGCTCGAAGATCCCGGGGTCGCTTCTACCTCCTCCGAACGTGTCGAGCAGCCAGTTCACGAAATACGCCCCGCCGCGCTGGCAGGCCTCCAGCAGGAAGCCCTCGCCGGTCGGCGAGACGAGCGTGCGCCAGGAGCGGCTGAGCGCGGCGGTCGGCGACCAGAGGCCGCCGACGACCGCCGTGCCGAGGTTGAGATAGACGACGCCGGGCGTGACCGCGCCGACGCCCAGACCGGCGCAGTGGCCGTCGCCGCCCGCCGCGAAAACCGGCGTGCCGGGCCGCAACCCGGTCGCTTCGGCGGCCTCGGCGCTCACCGCGCCGACCTGCTCGCCCGGCCGGTGGAGCCCCGGCAGCTTCGAGAGCGGAATGCCGAGGCTGGCGAGGATCTCCGTCGCCCATTCCTTGCGGTTGATGTCGAAGATCCCGAAATTGTCGGCGCTGGTCCAGCTCGCGGCAGCCTGCCCTGTCAGCTTGAGCGTGAGGAAGTCGTGGACGCTCAATATGTGGGCGGCGCGGTCCAGGAGCTCGGGCTGGTGCTCCCGGAAGTAGCGCAGGCGGTAGAGGCAGGGGATGATGCTCACCGGCTTGCCGGTGGTCGCGTGGATTCGGTCGGCCCCGATCTCCTGCGCCAGCACGGCCGTCATGGCGCGGGCGCGGCTGTCCAGCCACAGCGTCGCCGGGGCGAGCGGCCGATGCTCATGGTCCAGCAGCACCATCGTCTCCCGCTGGTTGGAAATGGCGATCCCGTCGATCCTCTCCGCATCGATCTCGGCCGTCACCGCGCGCAGCGCCGTCGCGGCCGCCGTCCACCAGTCCTCCGCGTTCTGCTCCACATGATCCGGCTTCGGCATGCTGATCCGATGCGGAGCACGGCCCTCGGCGCGCGGCGTCCCGTCCGGCGCCCAGGCGATCGCCTTGACCGACTGCGTCGACGAATCGATGCCGACGACGAAACGTTCCTCAGCCATGCATTCCTCCTTCCACTCGCCCGCCAGGGACGCCGCGCGGCCCATCCCTGTGATCCGGCACCGGCTCAACCAGCGAGCAGGGCCTCCCCGGTTGCGATATCGGTGACGAAATGGGTCGCGTAGCCGGCTTCGAGCGTCGCCGCGATCGCCTGGATCTTGGTGGCGCCTCCGGCGACGCAGATGCGGCTCGGTACGTGTTTCAGCTCTTCGAGCGTGATCCCGACCATGCGCTCGTCATGCGCGCCGCCGATCGGCCTGCCGTGCCTGTCGATGAACCGGCCGAGAATGACGCCCACCGCGCCGCGGTCGATATAGTCGTCGACCTCCGCCCGGCTGACGATGCCCGAGGCGCGGACCGTGGCGCCCGGGCCGATATCGCCCACGCCGAAAAGGATGCGGTTCGCCGAATGCACGAGCGCCATCTGCTTCTGGAGCACGGGCTCGGCGAGCAGCATCGCCTTCAGCTCCGGGGTCGACAGCACGGCGGGCGCCAGAAGGTTCACGCAGCGCGCATTGATGCGATTGGACAGAAGCGACGTGCACAGCTCCGCGGAGAAGTCCGGCTCGCCGGTCGAGCTTCCGCAGACCTGGACGACGGTGAGATTGTCGAGGGGCCGGGTCAGCGCGATCCGGTCGGCCGCCGCCAGCACCGTACGCCCCCAGGCGACGCCGATCGTATCGCCGTCCTCGATCTGGTCGGCGAGCACGCGGGCCCCGGCGTCGCCCAGCCGCTTCACCAGATTGGCCTCCTCGCCCATCGGGATGACGAAGGCGCCCTTCAGGCCGTAGCGTTCCAGCAGCGCGCGGGCCACCCGCGTCCGTCCGCCCGCCCTCGGGCTGATGTTGACCGAGACGATGCCGCGCTCGCGCGCCTCCTGCAGGTAGTTGACGATGGTGGCGCGGGAGACGTGCAGCTTCTTGGCGATCTCGCTCTGGGTGAGCTCGTCGGCATAGTAGAGCCAGGCCGCCCATACCACGGCGTCGTCGAACTCGGTCGGAACGCTCGCCCCCGGTCCCTCGCCGTTCCTCGCCCTGACCTTTTCTTTCGTCATGGGACTATCTGCGCGAGGGCCTCGTCATTTGTCAACGCGCGCTGTCATCTGTATTGACAAATGACATTTGCTGCTGTCAATTGTCTCGAACCGCCGGAACAAGACGGGTGACAGGGTGGAGACGGCACAGAAGCTGCACAGGGCCGCCGAGGCGCCCGAGGGTGGATGGACGGCGCTCATCGACGACATCGTCGCCGGACGCTGGACCAATCCGGAGACCGGCAAGCCGGCTTCCGTTCCCTATGAAAGCATCGTCATCGAAGACAGCCTGGACGGCGCCGAGGCGAAGCTGATCGCCGATCTCAAGCTCGGCGAGCGCTTCACGATCGTCGCGGACCACGACACCTGGGATGCGATGGGCGCGCGGGTCGCGACGGCGCTGGGCAGGCTCGGGCCCGTCGGCGCGGTGGTGCTCGACCATCCGCATGCCGACATGGCGACGGCGGCGGCCCTGCAGGAGAAGCTCGCCGGCGCGGAGGGCGTGATCGCCGTGGGGTCAGGGACGGTCAACGACCTCACAAAATTCGTCACGGGCCGGACGGGGCGCCGCTACGCCGTGTTCGCGACGGCCGCCTCCATGAACGGATACACCTCGACCACGGCATCCATGACGCTGGAGAACGGCCTGAAGGTGTCGCTGCCGTCGCAGGGTCCGGCAGGCTTCTTCGCCGATCTCGGCGTGACCGCCGCCGCACCGAAGCATCTTTCCGCGGCCGGCTTCGCCGATTGCCTGGTGCGCTCGGTCGCGCAGATCGACTGGTGGATGTCGCACCGGCTTCTGGGCAGCGCCTATTCGGCCGTCCCCTACATCATCCAGGAGCGCGACGAGGCGGAGCTCAACGCGCGCGCCGCCGGCATCGCGTCCGGCGACATCGCGGCGAACGGCTACCTGCATCGCGTGCTGACGATGTGCGGCCTCGGCGTCTCCTTCACCGGCATGTCGAACCATGGATCGATGGGCGAGCACCAGGTGTCGCACTATATCGACTGCTTCGCCGGCGACCGGCATCCGGGGACCCTGCATGGCCAGCAGGTCGGCGTGGCGTCGCTGACCATGGCGCGGTTGCAGCGGCGCTTCCTCGACAGCGAGACGGCGCCGCAGATCAAGCCGACCCGCATCGACCCCGCCGCCATGGGCCGGCGCATGGGCGCCGAGATCGCCGCGCAGTGCTACAGGGAAATCCAGCCGAAGGTCTTCGACGAGCGCGCCGCGGCGGCGATGAACGACAAGCTCGCCGCCCTGTGGCCGACGCTCCGCCGGGAGCTGGAGCCGATGGCCATTCCGGTCGCGGAGATGAAACGCCTTCTGCGCGACGCCGGCGGGGCGCTGACGGCAGCCGACCTCGGCGTGCCGACGGATTTCTACAGGGAAGCCGTGGTCCACTGCCGCGAGATGCGGAACCGCTTTTCCTTCCTCGACATCGCGGCCGATGCCGGCTGGCTCGAGGACTTCGCGGCCGGGGAGGCGTGAGCGGATGCGCCCGATCGCCGACATGCCGATCGAAATCGCCGGCCGCGTCAGCGTGCTGTTCGCCGACATCGACGACACGCTGACCAATGAGGGCCGCCTGCATGCCTGCGCCTACGACGCGCTGGAGCGCCTGACGGATGCCGGCATCGCGGTCGCCCCCATCACCGGCCGGCCGGCCGGCTGGTGCGACATGATCGCCCGCATGTGGCCGGTGGCCGGCGTCGTCGGCGAGAACGGTGCCTTCTATTTCTCCTATGACGGGGCGCGGCGGCGGATGCGCCGGGTCTTCGCGATCGAGGCGGGGCAGCGCGAGGAGGATCGCCGCAGGCTCGCCGGAGTCCGCGACCGCATCCTCGCGGAAGTGCCGGGCGCAGCGGTGTCCGCCGACCAGCTCTACCGCGAAGCCGATCTCGCCATCGACTTCTGCGAGGACGTGCCGGCGCTGCCGGTCGCGGCGGTCGAGCGCATCAAGCGCATCTTCGAGGAAGAGGGCGCCGTCGCCAAAGTGTCCTCCATCCATGTCAACGGCTGGTACGGCAGCTACGACAAGCTGACCATGACGCGGCGCTTCGCATCCGACGTCCTCGGCGTCGATATCGACGCCGGTCGCGAGCGGGTCGTGTTCGTCGGCGACAGCCCGAACGACGCGCCGATGTTCGGCTTCTTCCCCAATGCGTGCGGCGTGGCGAACGTGCTGCGGTTTCGCGGCCGCATCGATGCCGAGCCGGCCTATGT
>JAFKJW010000012.1 GCA_017305925.1 Hyphomicrobiales bacterium
GCGCCACTGCGGCGCGGACCGTGGTGATCGCCCGCGTCAGGCGGATGACGGCGACCTGGAAGTTCAGCAGGCCGTCGCGCATGTGCCGGTGCTCGCGCCGGCCGCTGTCGAACAGCTTCACCGCCATGATGTTGGTGAAGGCGTCGACCAGCCGGCCGTTGAAGACGGCGCGCTGGTCGGCGGTCTCGCGGCCGGCCTGCCGGAGCTCCGGCAGCAGATAGCGGACGATGGCGAGATAGCCGAGGAACCACAGGCCGACCACCATGCCCATCATCGGGTCGAGCGACATCAGGATCGTGACCGCCAGGACGACGAAGGTCAGGAACGTCCACATCGTCTGCAGGACGTTGATGAGGAAGTCGCCGACCGCCTCGCCCGCCTGCATGATCTTGGTGGCGATGCGGCCGGCGAAGTCGTTCTGATAGAAGGCGTAGGGCTGCTCGATGACGCGCCGGAACGACTGCCAGCGCACCATCGAATAGAAACCCGGCACGATCACCTGCTGTTCGAGCACGGCGCAGACGACCATCACCAGCGTGCGCACGACGAGGATCAGCAGCATGAAGGCGAGAAGTTCGTGCCAATGGTCGCGGAAGAGCGTCTCCGGCGTCGCGCGGCCGAGCAGGTCGACCAGCCAGCCGACGCACCAGTACATGGCCGCGTCCACCGCTCCCGCCAGTCCGCCGAGGACAAGCAGCAGCAGGAACGGCACCCTGGCCTGGGCGGCGAAATAGAGCAGGAACCGCCACGCCGTATCCGGCAGGACGGCCCTGTCCGTGTCGCGAAAGGGATCGATCACGCGTTCGAAGGGTCGATAGATCGTATCGAACATTGACCTACGCTCGCGTGGACGAATCGACGGACAAGGGCATGATCCTCTGCTCGACAGGCAATTTCTGCTCGGTCAGCTCAGCCGACGCCTTGCCGTCCGTCTTCCTTCCAATGCCGTCTCCCGCCTCGCCGTCCCCGAGATCCAGAAACCCGCCAGACTGGCGCTGCCAGAGCTGCGCGTAAAGGCCCCCCTTCGCCACCAGTTCTTCATGCGTACCTTCCTCCACGATCGCGCCGCGGTCCATCACCACCAGCCGGTCCATCGCCGCGATGGTCGACAGTCGGTGGGCGATGGCGATCACCGTCTTGCCCTCCATCAGACGATAGAGGTTTTCCTGGATCGCTGCTTCCACCTCCGAATCTAGTGCCGAAGTCGCCTCATCCAAGATCAGGATAGGGGCGTCCTTCAGCATGACCCGCGCGATCGCGATGCGCTGCCGCTGGCCGCCGGAAAGTTTTACGCCGCGCTCGCCGACATGCGCATCGAAGCCCTTGCGTCCCTTGGCGTCCGCCAGGCCGCCGATGAAATCGAACGCCTCCGCGCGCCGCGCCGCCTCGATCATCGCCGCCTCGCCCGCATCGGGCCGGCCATAGAGGATGTTGTCGCGCACCGAGCGATGCAGCAGCGAGGTGTCCTGCGTCACCATGCCGATCTGGCCGCGCAGCGTATCCTGCGCGACGCGGGAGATGTCCTGCCCGTCGATCAGGATGCGCCCGCTTTCCAGATCGTAGAAGCGCAGCAGGAGGTTGACCAGCGTCGACTTGCCGGCGCCCGAGCGGCCGACCAACCCCACCTTCTCGCCCGGCGCGACCGTCAGCGACAGCTTGTCGATGACCCCGCCCTGCTTGCCGTAGTGGAAGCTGATGTTATCGAAGGCGATCGCGCCGTCCTTCACCACGATGGACGGAGCCTCGGGCACGTCCTCGACGAGCCGCGGCAGCGAGATGGAGGCGATGCCGTCCTGCACCGTGCCGATGTTCTCGAACAGGCCGGCCGTCTCCCACATGATCCACTGCGACATGCCGTAGAGGCGCAGCACGAGGCCGATCACCACGGCGACCGCGCCGACCGTGACGACCTCGTTCAGCCACAGCCCGATGGCGAGGCCTCCCACCGTCAGGAGCAGCGCCGAATTCAGCGCATAGACCACGATGTAGAACTGCGTGATGAGGCGGGCCTGCGCATAGGCTGTCTCCATGAACTCGGCCATGCTCTGCCGCGCATAGTCGGACTCCCGGCGGCCGTGCGAGAAGAGTTTTACCGTCTGGATGTTGGTGTAGCTGTCGACGATGCGCCCGGTCATCACCGAGCGCGCATCCGCCTGCGCCGCCGAAACCTTGCCGAGCTTGGGGACGAAGTAGCGCAGCGCCGCGATGTAGGCGGCCAGCCAGAACGCCATCGGCGCCGCGAGCCGCCAGTCGGACGAGCCGACGATGACCAGGATGCCGAGGAAATAGACGACGACGTAGTTCAGCACCTCGACGAACTTGATCACCGTCTCGCGCACCGCGAGCGCGGTCTGCATCAGCTTGGTAGCGATGCGGCCGGCGAACTCGTCCTGGTAGAAGGCCATCGACTGCTTCAGGAGGTAGCGGTGCACCTGCCAGCGGATGCGCATCGGGTAATTGCCGAACAGCGTCTGGTAGGTATTGAGCGACGACAGCGCCACCGCGCCCGGCAGCAGAAACGCGATCACCAGCGCCATGCCAGCGAGCTTCCATCCTTCAGTCCGGAGGAACGTCTCGCGGTTCTGCGCGGAGAGCCAGTCCACGATGTGGCCGAGGAAGCCGAACATCCAGACTTCCATGATGGCGATCAGCGCCATCACCACGGCGGCGAGCAGCACGAACGGCCAGGCCGGCTTCGTGAAGAACCAGCAGAAGGCGAAGAGCGTTTTCGGCGGCTCGACGGGCTCGGCCACCGGAAAAGGATCGAGCCTTTTCTCAAACCATTGGAAGATCATCATGCATCCCTGCGAAAGGGTTGAAACGGAAACGGCTGCGGACAGCACCTACCCCGGAATCGGCCGCAAGGCGGCCTTGGAGGGACGAAGGACATGACGCGATTCCGCCGGGCGGGAAGCCCTTTGCAGGCGGAACCGAGGCGATGTCGCTCTAGATTTTCAGGGAAGGCGTCGAACCGGAACCGCGATCAGATCAGGGGCCATCCGGCGAGGCGACGGATAGCTGCGGTCGCAATGCATTCCATATCCGCCTCCGTGCGTTCGAGTTGACGAGCCGGCTCTATAGACCTTCGCGTTTGATTTGGCTACCCCGCCGGAAAGACATATGACATCCGAGGGAGATGGCTTTGTCCGCCGCCATCAGGATCGCGCTCTATCAACCGGACATCGCCGGCAACGCCGGGACGATCCTGCGCATGGGCGCCTGTCTCGGCCTGGCCGTCGACATCGTCGAGCCGGCCGGCTTCGACCTTTCGGACCGCAATCTCCGTCGCGCCGGCATGGACTATCTGGAGACGGCCGCGCTCACCCGTCATCTGGACTGGGCGCATTTCGAGGCATGGCGGAAGGCTGAGAAGCGCCGCCTCATTCTTCTGTCGACAAGGGCACCGCTTCCCTACACCCACTTCGCGTTCCGCGAGAAAGACATCCTGCTGTTCGGCCGCGAATCGGCCGGCGTGCCGCAGGCGGTCCACGACGCGGCGGACGCGCGGCTGGTCATCCCCATGCCGGGCGGCGGGCGCAGCCTCAACCTGGCGCTGGCCGCGGCGATGGTCGCGGGAGAGGCGGTGCGCCAGCTCGGCCGGCGATCGGTCGTTGCCGGGCTTGCTAATCCGCCGCCGGAAGACGGCGCATCGTGAACTCGATCACGTCGTTGGGACGCTCGAACCAGCTCTCGATCTCGGTCCAGTAAGCCTGTTTGGGCCAGCGGTCGAACCATTCGCGCGCCTTGCTGCGGGCGTCCTGCCGCGACAGCACGAAGGTCTCCCGCAGGAACCCGTCCTGGATCCGCCCGCCCCGCTCCGCCCGGGAACGTTCGAGACGCTTCTTCAGGGCGTTGAGCGGCGGCCTTGCCGGCGTCGACACGAAAACAACTCCTTGACCCAACCGGACGGAAGATTAGGGATCGGGCGGCAAAAAGGCGAGTCTTTTGGAGAACCGGCGCGGACGATGCCGGCAGCGGACTGGAAGAAAACGATGCAGCGCCCCGACATCCCGCCCGGCCTCCCCGCGGATATGGAGGAGAAGAAGAGAGCGGCGAGCGCCTGGTTCGAGGGCCTGCGCGACAGGATCTGCGCCGGCTTCGAGGCGATCGAGGACGACCTGACGGGCCCCGGAACGGAGCACCCGGCGGGGCGCTTCGAGCGCACGCCCTGGCAGCGCGATGCGGGCGCGGGCGGCGGTGGAACCATGGCGATGATGCGCGGCCGCGTCTTCGAGAAGGTCGGCGTCCACGTCTCGACCGTCCACGGCGAGTTCTCGCCGGAATTTCGCGGGCAAATCCCCGGCGGCGCGGAGGATCCGCGCTTCTGGGCCTCGGGCATATCGCTGATCGCCCACCCCCGGAACCCGCACGTCCCGGCCGTGCACATGAACACGCGCATGGTCGTCACCTCGCGCTGGTGGTTCGGCGGCGGCGCCGACCTGACGCCGGTGCTCGACGCCAGGCGCACCCAGGACGATCCCGATTCGGCCGACTTCCACGCCGCGATGCGGGAGGCTTGCGCGAGGCACCCGGCGGTGGCCGACCATGCGCGGCTCAAGGCATGGTGCGACGAGTATTTTTATCTGCCGCACCGCAAGGAGCCGCGCGGCATCGGCGGCATCTTCTTCGACTGGCAGCATTCGCCGGAGGAAAAAGGCGGCTGGGCCGCCGACTTCGCCTTCGTGCGGGAGGTCGGCCTCGCCTTCGCCGACATCTACCCCCGCCTCGTGCGCCGCAATTTCGGCCACCGGTGGACAGAGGCCGAGCGGGAAGAGCAGCTTGTCCGGCGCGGCCGTTATGTCGAGTTCAACCTGCTCTACGATCGCGGCACGATCTTCGGCCTGAAGACCGGCGGCAACGTCGCCTCCATCCTCTCCAGCATGCCGCCCGAGGTGCGCTGGCCCTAGGCGAACGGCTGATTTCGACGCCGGTTTCGGCGCCGCGCCGAAAAGCGCAACGAAACCCGCTCCGCCGTGTTATGATGAAAGTCCGAACGAACAAGGAGGTTGCCATGAAGGAGTTTCATTGCGGGTCCCTCGTTCCCGGCTGCGACTGGCACACGCGCGCGGAGGAAGAGGCCGAGGTGATGCGGCGTGCCGTCGAGCACATGCGTGAGATCCATGGCGAGACGATCATGCGAGAGACGATGATCGAGGCGATCCGCTCGCGCGTCCAGAACGAGCGCGACGCGGCCTGAACCGGACGTCGGGTGCGCCCTTCGAGGCTCGTCCGCCTAGATCATTTCGCATTTATGTTGACTTATAGCCGGCGTTTTCGACGTAGTTCCTGCACTCTGTTGGGGTGACGGCATCGAGGACATTTGCGATGGCGTTGTGAACGGTTTCGACACTTCGCTGGGCTGCTTGTCGCATCCAGTGCT
>JAFKJW010000013.1 GCA_017305925.1 Hyphomicrobiales bacterium
GGGCGGCCGCCGGCGCTGGTACTGACGATCCGGTTGCCTGCCGCGGCGAGGTTGTCCTTGCCGCCTGCTTTCCCGTATGTAGTCCTGGCAATCGACGGGGAGCAATAGGATGAAGACGCGGCGCATCGGGCGGACGGCCCTCCATGTCACCGAACTCGGCTTCGGGGGAGCGTCGCTGGGCAACCTCTATCAGCCGGTGGCGCCGGGGAACGTCGAAGCGGTTCTCGACGCCGCGTGGAACGGCGGCATCCGCTATTTCGACACCGATCCCCATTACGGCTTCGGCCTTTCGGAGCGGCGCATGGGCGACTTCCTGCGCGGCAAGCCGCGCGACGCCTATGTACTCTCCACCAAGGTCGGGCGCCTGCTGCGGCCGGTGCCCGAAGACCAGGTGCCCGATGTCGGCTTCGTCGACCCCCTGCCCTTCAAGCTGGAATACGACTATTCCTATGACGGCATCATGCGGTCGGTGGAATTCAGCTATGCGCGGCTCGGCCTCAACCGCATCGACATGCTCTACGTCCACGACATCGGCGTCTACACCCACGGAATCGAGGCGACCAGGATCCATCTCGGGCAGCTCCTCGACGGCGGGCTGAAGGCGCTGGAGGAGCTGAAATCCTCCGGGACGATCTCCGCCTACGGGCTAGGCGTCAACGAGGTGGAGGTCTGCCTCAACGTGCTCGCCCGCGCCCCCCTCGACTGCATCCTGCTCGCCGGCCGCTACAGCCTGCTCGACCGCAGCGCGGAGGCGGCGCTGCTACCGCTCTGCCGGGAGCGGGGCACGTCGCTGGTGATCGGCGGCGTCTTCAACTCGGGCATCCTCGCCACGGGACCGGTTCCCGGCGCGCATTTCGACTACGGCCCGCCATCGGAGGAGATCAGCGCGAAGGTGACGGCGATGCAGAGAATCGCGGCGAAGGACGGCTATCCGCTCGCCGCGGCGGCATTGCAGTTCCCGCTGCACGAGCCGGCGGTCGCCTCCGTGCTGATCGGCACCGCCAAGCCGTCGAGCCTGGAACGCAACCTCGCGCAGTTGCAGACGGAGGTGCCGCAGGGCGCGTTCGAGAAGTACCGCCCCTACACGACCGTCCAGCCGCCGCTGACGGGCGCCGTCCGGGAGTAGGCGGAAGCTCTCTGCCGGTTTGCATAGGGCGATCGGATTGGGACTCGCGACGCTTTCTCGGTGTCATACCCCCACCCCTGACCCCTCCCCACAAGGGGGAGGGGGACTTGGCGTCGGCGCTTGCGTATCCCTCCCCCTTGTGGGGAGGGATCAGGGGTGGGGGTAAACGCCACATGCGATTGCCCCTGCGGTCGCCGATCAAGCTCCTTCCAGAACCCGGTCGATCAGCCGCGCCAGACGTGCCGAGAAGGCTTTTGCGTCGGCCGGCTTGTCGCCGTCGAGGACACGCGCCTCGTCGTAGAGAAGATGTGCCGCATCCTCGCGCAGCTCGCGCTTTTCAGGATCGAGCTTCGCCAGCGCGGCGATGCGCGGATGGCGCGGGTTGACCTCAAGGACGGGCTTCGCCGCCTTCTCCAGCCGGCCGGCCGCGCTCAGCAGGCGCTCGAACTGCCGGTCCGGGCCATGCTCCGGCGCGACGAGGCAGACCGCGCTCTCGGTCAGCCGATCGGATGCCTTGACGTCCGACAGCGCGTCGCCGAGCGTCGCTTTCACGAAGGCGAGGAAATCGCCGATCTCCGTGCCGACCGGCTCCTCCGGCTTGGCATCGCCAGCGAGCGGGATGTCGGAAAGGTCGGCCGACCCTTGCGTCACCGACCGGAAGGGCTTGCCCTCGAATTCCGGCGCGTTCATCACCCAGAAGGCGTCGACGGGGTCGGTGAGCAGCAGCACCTCCAGTCCGCGCGCCCGAAACCCTTCGAGCTGCGGGGAAGCTTCCAGACGCGCCCTGTCGTCGCCGGCGATGAAGAAGATCGCCTTCTGGCCCTCCTTCAAGGCCGCCACATAGTCGGCAAGACTGCGCCGCCCCTCGCCAGAGGCCGTCGAGGCGAAGCGCGCCAGCTTCAGGAGCTGCTCGCGGCGCTCGTAGTCCTCGTAGAGGCCTTCCTTCAGGACGACGCCGAAATTGTCCCAGATCTTGCCGTATGCCTCGGCATCGTTCCCGGCGAGCTTTTCGAGGTCGGCCAGCACGCGGCTGGTCACGCCCTTGCGGATGGCGGCGAGCAGCGGGCTCTCCTGGATCATCTCGCGCGACACGTTGAGCGGCAGGTCGGCGGAATCGACGACGCCGCGCACGAAGCGCAGGTAGCGCGGCAGGAGTTCCGCCTCGTCGGTGATGAACACCCGCTTGACGTAGAGCTTTACGCGGCCGGCGCGGTCCTGGTCGAAAAGGTCGAACGGACGGGAGCCGGGCACGAAGACCAGCGCATTGTATTCCTGGCGGCCCTCGGCATGGAAATGGATCGTCAGCGCCGGCTCGTCATACTGGCCGGCGACGCTGCGGTAGAAATCGGTGTATTCCTCGGGCGCGATCCCGCTTTTCGGCCGGGTCCACAGCGCCTTGCCGTCGGTGATCTCGCGCGGCTCGGCGCCCGGCTTCTCGACCAGCGTGATCGGCACCGGCACATGGCCGGACTGCGCCCGGACCAGCCGCTCCAGCCGGTAGGGCTCGGTGTAGGAAGCGGCATCGTCCATCAGGTGGAGGACGACGCGCGTGCCGCGCGCCGGCGCCTCGCCGGGAGAGACCGCGCCGATCTCGTATTCGCCCTTGCCATCGGAGGACCACCGCCACGCCTCGGCGCCGCCCGCCGGACGGCTGATCACGTCGACGCGGTCGGCGACCATGAAGGCGGAATAGAAGCCGACGCCGAACTGGCCGACGAACTCCGCGCCCTCTCCGCTCCCTTTGGCCTCGCTTCCCCGCGCCTTGCCGCCCTTGGCGGCCTCGATGCGCTCCATGA
Organism: Hyphomicrobiales bacterium; assembly: GCA_017305925.1. Classification (GTDB taxonomy): domain Bacteria; phylum Pseudomonadota; class Alphaproteobacteria; order Rhizobiales; family Rhizobiaceae; genus Arvimicrobium. Next base: position 2,923 of record JAFKJW010000013.1, read on the forward strand.
AGGCGCGCGTGCCCGAACGCGCGATGGTGCCGAGCGCCTCGGCCATCTCGTCGCCGTTCATGCCGATGCCGTTGTCCTCGACGGAGAGCCGTTTCGCCTCCGGATCGGCGCTGACGACGATCCTCGGCCGCGGGTCGTCGCCGAGCAGTTCGGGGCGCGCGATCGCCTCGTAACGGAGTTTTTCGCAGGCATCGGCGGCGTTGGAGATCAGCTCGCGCAGGAAGACGTCCCGGTCCGAATAGACCGAATGGACCATCATGTGCAGCAGCCGCGAGACGTCCGCCTCGAAGCTCCTGGTTTCAGTCTTGGAAGTTTCGTTCGTCATGCCATTCCACCACACGGGTCAACGCGCCGGAAATGGCGGATGGACGGCATGATTTCAAGATCGCGACGCCTTCAAACGGAAACGGCGGAGCGCATGGCGCCCCGCCGCGTGCAACTCCGTGCCTGGAGCGGTGCGTCAGCAGTCGGCGATATAGCGCCTGCCGTTGCGGCCGCGATAGTAGCACTTGCCCGGCTCGGTCGCATTGCCGATCAGCGCGCCAGCGACAGCGCCGGCCGCACCGCCGACCACCGCGCCGACGGCCGGGTCATGCGCAACGGCCGCGCCGACGGCGGCACCGCCGAGGCCACCGATCGCGGCGCCCTTTTCCGTGTTGCTGCAGCCGGCCAATGCGGCCACCACGGCCGCCGCGATAAGTACTTTCTTCATGTCGTGACCTCTCCTGAGTTGACCAACGAGGACATCCCTACCCGGTTTCAATGAACGCCGCGAGCCCCGTCCGGTTCCATTTCCAAGCCGGAAAATGGCGCCGTCTTGTCCGGAAACACGACATTCGGTCAATTCTGCGGCGACAGTGTGGGCCGACAGAGCGCCCAGGAAAGCCTGCCCCGCGCCTGTCGCTCAGTCCAGCGCGTCGACCATCACCTTGAAGGCGACCATGCCGGGGTCGTCCATGCCGATCGTGCGCTCGGCGAAGATGCGCGCACGGCCGATTCGATTCGGCTTGTCGCGGAAGGTGGCGAGCGCCTCGGCGATGCCCTGCCGGGCAGCCGTCAGCAACGCCGCCGGGTCGTCCCTGCCGGCGGCGGCCCGCGCCGCGCCCGATACGGCGTCCATCACCGTCTTGTCGCCGAGGCTCGCCTTGCCGCGCGCCATCATCGCGTCGACGCATCTGTCGAGAAAGCCGGGCAGATCCTTCCAGGGCACCTCGGTCATGCCCTTGGTCGGCTTGGCGACGGTCATCATGCAGGTGGCGAACAGCGTCCCGAAGCTCGAACTGGAGACGCGCGAGACGGCGGACGCGCATTGCATCAGGGCAAGGCCCACATCGTCGGGCAGGCCCTCGCGAACCCTGTCCAACTCGCGGAACGCCTTCAGCAGCGTGATGCCGAGGTCGCCGTCGCCGACCTGCCCGTCTATGGCGGTCAGGTGCTCGCTCTCGACTTCCATGGCGGCGAGGTTGCGCGCGATGGCCTGGCGCAGGGAAGCGACGGTCAGCGCCATGGTCAGACCTTCCAGAAGGCGCAGGCGGCCGGCGCGGTCAGGAACTTTTCCAGCTCGCCGTCGAGCGGCAGCACGGTCAGCGACGCGCCGGCCATTTCCATGGAGGTCGCATAGCGGCCGACCAGCGGATGGGCGATCTCCAGCCCGGCATCCTCCAGCCGGTCGGCGAAGCGGTCGTAGAGGATGAACAGCTCCTCGACCGGCGTGGCGCCGAGGCTGTTGACCAGCACCGCGACGCGCTCGCCGCGCGGCAGGGACAGGTCCGCCAGGATCGGATCGAGCATGGAATCGGCGATCTCGTTGGCGGGGCGCAGCTTGCCGCGCTTCACGCCGGGCTCGCCATGGATGCCCATGCCGAGCTCCATCTCGTCCTCGCCGATGGTGAAGGTCGGCTTGCCGGCCTGCGGCACGGTGCAGGACGACAGCGCCACGCCCATGGTGCGGCAGCCATCGGCGGCGCGCTGGGCGACCCGGGTCACGCCGTCGAGGTCGAGGCCGGCATCCGCGGCAGCGCCGGCGATCTTGAAGGTGAGCACCATGCCGGCGACGCCGCGGCGCTTCTCGCGCTCGGCGAGCGGGGCGCTGGCGACGTCGTCGGCGAGCAGCACCGTCGTGCTCTCGATCCCGTCCATCTCGACGAAATCGCCGGCCATGTCGAAATTCATGATGTCGCCGCCGTAATTGCCGTAGAGGCGCAGCACGCCAGCGCCGCCGTTGGCGGCGCGCATGGCGGTCGCCATCTCGTCGGCCGAGGGCGAGGCGAAGACGTCGCCGCAGGCGCAGGCGTCGAGGAAGCCCGGGCCGACATAGCCGGTGAAGATGGGCAGATGGCCGGAGCCGCCGCCGGAGACGATGCCGACCTTGCCCTTGATCGGACCATCGGGACGGGCGATCACGCGCGTCGTGTCGGGAACGAGGCGGTAATATTG
>JAFKJW010000014.1 GCA_017305925.1 Hyphomicrobiales bacterium
ATGCGGCCGCAGGACGCGCCGATGATGAACCTCGCCCGCGCGCTCGCCGGCGGGGAGGGCGTTTCCGATGCGTCGAAGGTGCTCGACATCCGCCGCCTGCTCAACCGCGCCGACGCGGCCGTGGCCGTCGCCCGGCACCTCGGTTGCGACGAGGAGACGAATGTCTGCATCCTCTTCGACCAGTTCGAGGAGTTGTTCGAGCACGAGCGCCGCGGCGGCTCCGACGCGAAGCTTCTCACGGCCTTCCTGGTGGGGCTCGTCGCGGAACGGCCGAAGGGGCTGCACGCCGTCCTGACCATGCGCTCCGACTATCTGGGCCAGTGCGCGCAGTATCGCGGCTTCGCCGAGACGGTGAACGAGACGCAGTATCTTGTGCCGCGCATGGAGCGTCCCGCGCTCATGCGCGCCATCCGCGAGCCGGCCGAGCTTTTCGGCGGCTCGGTCGAGCCCGAGCTGGCGTCGCGGCTGATCGCCGACGCCGGCATGGGGCAGGACCAGCTCCCGCTCATCCAGCACGGCCTGATGCTGATGTGGCGCAAGGGCGTGATTGCGGCCGGCGGGCCGCCGAAGCTGGCGCTCCAGGACTACAGCGCCGGCGGCGACCTCTCCAGCCAGCTTTCCCGCCATGCCGACGACATCATGGCCGAGGCGGCCGGCGGGGCAGCCGGCGAAATGCTCGTGGAGAAAATCTTCCGCGCGCTCACCGATCGCAATCCGGAAGGCCTGGCGATCCGCCGTCGGCAGACGGTCGGGCAACTGCTCGCGGTGACGGGCGGCAAGCGCGCCGATCTCCTGCGCATCCTCGACAGGTTCCGGGCCGACGACGCCTCGTTCCTGCGTCCTTTCGGCACCGGCGCGCTGAATGACGAGGACGAGATCGACATCAGCCATGAAGCCTTCATCCGCAACTGGAAGAGGATTTCCGAGCCGGGCGTCGGCTGGCTGGACCGGGAAGCCGACGACGGGCTGATCTGGACATCGCTGCGGATATCGGCCGCCGCCTTCAAGAAAAATCCCGAGGCGCTGCTGTCGAATGCCGCCGCGCTGGAGCGCGAGCGCTGGGCCGGGGGGCGCAACGAAGCGTGGGCCGAGCGCCACGGCGGGCATTGGCAGGACGTGTCCGATCTCATCGCGGCGAGTGTCAGGGCTGCGCGGGCCGCGATGTTCCGCCGCCGCCTGATCACCTTCGGCGCCATCGCCGCCGCCGTCGTCTTCGCGGCGGTCGCCGTCTTTGCCGGCTGGCAGACCACCCTTGCGAAGGACCGTCAGCTCGCGGCCGACGAAGCGGCCAGCCGGGCCAGCGAAAGCCTCAATCTCGCGGTCTCCTCGCTTTCCCTGGTGGCCAGCTTGAACGGCGCGACCGACGACGCCGTGAAGCTCGCCGTCGCGGGCTGGCCGCGGCAGGGAGACGACACCATGCGGCCGCGCATCAGCACGGTGAACAACCTCGCCAAGGCATTCGGCGCGTTCCGGGTGAGGCTGAAGCTGGCGCATCCGCAGGCCGTGAATTCCGCCCGCTTCTCCCCCGACGGGAAATGGCTGCTCACCGGCGGCAGCGACGGCATGGTGCGGCTTTGGGACAGCGCAAGCGGCGAGCAGAAGGATCAGTTCCTCGCTGTCGGTGCGATCAACGGCGTGGCCTTCTCCCCGGATGGGAAGACGATCGCTGCGACCTCGAGCAGCGGCACGGTCTTTGTCTGGGATCTCGAAAAGAAGGCGCCTCCCAGGGGCCTGACCGAGTGCAAGGGGCCGGTGACGGCCAGCGGGCAGGCGGCCAGCGGACAGGTCTCGGCTGTCGCCTTCTCGCCGAAGGAGCCGCTCCTGGCCGCCGGATGCGAGGATGGCGTGGTGCGGATTTGGGACTTTCGGCAGGGCTCGGTGGTGAGACGGCTGGAAGGGCACGCGAAAGCCGTGTGGGCGGTCGCCTATTCGCCGGACGGAAAACGCCTCGCGACCGGATCGGACGACATGACGGCCCGCATCTGGACCCTCTCGGAAAATCCGCAATGGATCGAACTCAAGGGTCATACAGACTCCGTATGGGCGGTTGCCTTCTCGCCGGACGGCACCCTGGTGGCAACCGGATCTAAGGATACGACGGCACGAATCTGGAAGTCGGACGGCACCTTGCAGGCGACCCTGACCGGCCATTCCAACGCGATCACCGGCATCGCCTTCTCCCCGGCGGGCGATCGCGTCGCGACCGGCTCGTGGGATACGACCGCGCGCATCTGGGCCGTCGACGGCCGCCTGACGATGACGCTGACCGGCCATAGCTGGTCTCTCATATCGGTGGACTACGCACCGGACGCCCGGCTGGTGACGACGTCGTCCGACAAGACCGCCCGCATATGGGAAGTGCAGGCGAAACCGCCGATGCTGGAGCTCAGCGGTCACACCGACCAGGTGTGGGGGGTCGCTTTTTCACCGAACGACAGGACCATCGCCACGGCATCCAACGACAAGACCGTGCGCCTGTGGGACATGCTGACGGGAGTGGAGTTCGCCCGGCTCAATGACCATAGCGCGGAAGTGTGGAGCGTGGCGTTTTCGCCGGACGGCGAGATGCTGGCGACGGGCTCCTACGATCATACCGTGCGCCTATGGGACATCCGGACGCGGCAGATGGTGAAACTGCTGGGTGATCACACCGATGCCGTCACCCGCGTCGTCTTCTCGCCGGATGGAAAGCAGCTTGCGACCGGCTCCTGGGACAAGACGATAATCCTCTGGGACACGGCGAAGTGGGAGAAGCAGGCGACCCTGTCGACGACCGGCTCCGTGATCGCGCTCGCCTATTCGTCCGACGGCTCGCGTCTCGTCGCCGGACTGGGCGACGGGACATCGAGTGTCTGGGATGTCGCGACGAGACAGGTTTCGATGACGCTGGACGACAGCGGCGGCACCGGCGGCATGGCGGTCAACGGCGCCGCCATATCGCCGGACGGCAACCTGGCGGTGACGGCGTCGGGGGTGCGCGCATCCATCCGCAGCCTCAAGTTCGGCACGGGCATGTTCTTCCTGACCGGCCATTCCGACACCATAAACGACGTCGCCTTCTCCCATCGCGGGACGCGCATCGCGACGGCGGCGGTGGACGGAACGGTGCGCGTATGGGACGCGGCCACCGGGGCGGAACTCGCGACGTTCGGGGGATCGGAGGGAGCCATGACCCGTCTCGCGTTCTCGCCGGACGACAGCCGGCTGGCGGTCGGCGGCGACGACGGCAAGGTCCGGATATGGGACCTCTCGACCCTGGAGAGGGGCAGCGCCTTCGACGTCGCCTGCCTGAGGCTCGGCGCCAATACGGACCTGACCGAGGTAAGCGCCCAATACGGCCTGCCGCAACTGACGCCCATCTGCGGCGACCACAAGCCGCTGCCGGTCGAGGAGAGCCTGTGGGCCTCGCCGAACTGAATTCCCGTCTGTAGCCCCGGTCTATTTCAGGTCGCAGGCGACTCTCAGCCCCACGGTCGGCCAGCTCCACGGATGCTCGTTGGAGGTGCGCGGCATGTGTCCTTCCAGGTCGGGCGTCAGCCGCGCCGCCGCCGTGGCGTAGGAGCCGCCCATCACCGTGCCTTCGCCGCACGCGCCGTCCCGGCGCAACTCGGCGAAGCCGCAGGCCGGGCCGTCCTCGACCCATTCCCAGAGATTGCCGTTGACGTCGCTGAGGCCGACCGGATTGCTGGCGAGCGAGCCGGCGGGCAGCGCCTCGCCCTGCGGGCGGTCCGTCTGGCAGCCGTCGCAATTGGCCAGTCCCGTCTCCGACACGGCGGCGAGGCCGTCCGTCGCGACACCCGTGCCCGCGAGCCACTCCTGTCCGCCGGGAATGTGGTAGGTGCCGCACTGCTTCTTGCCCTTGCCGTCGAGCCAAAGGGTGTATTCCAGCGCGTCCTGCCACGTCATGCCGCCGGCCGGCCGGTCGCCGCGGCCTTTGCCCAGGTCGGGCAGGAAGCGGCGGCAGCCGAACTCGCGGTAGCAGGCGTCCCACTCTGCGTACGTCACCTCGGTCTTGCCGAGCGCCAGCTTCCGGCCGGGCATCTCGACCATGACCGGGCAGTCCGGGCATTCGACGAACTGTCCGGCGGGCAGCCGCCTGGCGCGGGCGGCCATGATCTCTGCCACCTCGTCGCGGCCTTCCGACGCCAGCTCGCGTGGCCCGCGCGGCGACAGGAAGACGAAATCCCCCTGCAACGCATAGTCGACGCGCGGCGGCGCGTCTGGCCGCGGCGCGGCGGGAGGGACCAGCTTGGGCAGAACGGCGAACACCGCGTCGTTGGCCCTGCGGCCCTTTCGCGTCTCGCGCGCCACGCGGCCGCGCACGAACTGCGCCAGCTCGGTGCCCAGCACCAGCCCGTCGCCGTCGGCGTCCGCCTCTCCGGAAAGCCCGGCGACCACGGCGCGCGCATAGGGATTGTCGACGTCCGGCACCGTCTGGCTGTCGCTGCCGGCCGTCAGCACCAGCCGCGCATTGTGCGACAGGAGGTCGAGCGTCCAGGCGGCCACCTCCGGGGAAAGCGCCTTGAGCAGCTCGGGCTTGCTCATCTGCTGCCTGTCCTCGCCGCGCACCGGGTCGGGCACCATGGCGCCCGAGAAACAGGCGTTGAAGAACAGGTAGACGTGCTGGGCGACGATGCCCGTCAGCGCCGCCGACAGCTCGCGCACCGAATAGGCCGTCGCCTCGAAATCGTCGCGGCCAGGCAGGACGGAATCGGATGCGGCGAGGAAGCCGAGATCGCGCCGGTCCTTCGCCGCATAGCCGTGGGTGGCGACGTAGATGACGAGGCGGTTGCCGGCGCGGTCGCCATGCTTGCCGAGGAAGTCGGCGATGGCCTTCTTCAGCCCCTGCTTGTCCAGCCGGCCGCCGATGTCGCCGCGCTCCACGGCAAAACCCTGCTCGGCAAAGGCCTTCGAGACGGATTCGACCTCCGCCTCCACGCCGCGCAGCGCCTTCAGCCTGTCGAATTGCGAGATGCCGATCACCAGCGCGAAGCTTTGCTGCGTGCCGAGCTGGCCTGCGATCTGCGCCCAGATCGCCTTCTGCTCGGGCTTGAGAAGGGGCTGCGCCGCGCGCTCGTCCCCGGCGCGCGCAGAAGACAGCGCCGCAAGCAGGACGAGGAGGCTAAGCCAGAAGCGTCGTGTCAAGGTTGCCCTCCCGGTCGACGAGCACGCGATCGGCCCCGGCGAGAAGATCCAGCGGATCGCGTCCCTTTGCCGCGATGATGCACCAGGCCTGGCGCAAGACTGTGGCGGCGCGGCGGGCGAGTGCGGCATCGCCGTGGATTTGTTCGGGCGCGCGCGTGACGATCGCCTCGATGGGCAGACCCGCCTCCAGCGCCGCCTCGGCGACCG
>JAFKJW010000015.1 GCA_017305925.1 Hyphomicrobiales bacterium
TCAAGACGGGCGGCTGACGTATTGGTGCGGTGGCCGAGAACCATTCCGCGTGACCGGCGTTGAAGAAAGCACAACGCGAAGGAGCGAAGAATGGACAAGGACCGTATCGCGGGCGCCGCCAAACAGGTGAAAGGCGCCGTCAAAGAAGCCGCCGGCAAGGTCACGGGCGACGCGAAGCTGGAAGCCGAGGGCAAGGCCGACAAGATCGAAGGCAAGGTGCAAAACAGTGTCGGCGGCCTGAAGGACAAGGCGCGCGAAACCTTGAACGATTAAGCGTTCCCTCCGAACGTTTGAGCGAGAGCCCGCCGGTGAAAGCCGGCGGGTTTTTTGCATTCGGATTTCGGACACATCTTGCGAGATTGCCCTTGATATCAGGCGGAGAATCCGGGGGAATGCGGCGTTGTGCATGATCCGTCCATGCGGCCGTAAGCCAAACAGGGCCCTTCGATCATGGAAGTCTTCGTCCAGCAGATCATCAACGGCATCACGCTCGGCTCGATCTACGGGCTGATCGCGATCGGCTACACGATGGTGTTCGGCATCATCGGCATGGTGAATTTCGCGCATGGCGACGTATTCATGGTTTCGGCCTTCATCGCGCTGGTCACGTTTCTCATCCTCACGCTCTGGCTCGGCGTCAGTTCGGTGTTTCTCGCCCTGCTGATCGTGCTCGTCGCCGCAATGGCGCTGACCTCGCTCGTGAGCTGGACGATCGAGCGCGTCGCCTATCGTCCGTTGCGCGGCTCGTTCCGTCTCGCCCCGCTGATCTCGGCGATCGGCATGTCGATCCTGCTGATGAATTTCGTGCAGGTGACGCAGGGGCCGCGCAACAAGGCGGTGCCGCCACTGGTTCGCGGCGAGATCACGGTGATCCCGTCCGACACCTATGCGGTGACGGTCTCGTACAAGCAGATGATCATCTGGGCCGTCACGGCCGTGCTGCTGCTCGTATTCTGGTATCTCGTCGCCAAGACACCGCTCGGCCGCGCGCAGCGCGCCTGCGAGCAGGACCAGAAGATGGCGGGCCTGCTCGGCGTGGACGTGGACCGCACGATCTCGTCCACCTTCGTGATCGGTGCGGCGCTGGCCGCCGTCGCCGGCACGCTCTACCTCATGTATTACGGCGTCGTCAGTTTCGCCGACGGTTTCGTGCCCGGCGTGAAGGCCTTCACGGCCGCGGTGCTCGGCGGCATCGGCTCGATCCCCGGCGCGGTGATCGGCGGGCTGATGATCGGGTTCATCGAATCGATGTGGTCGGCCTATTTCTCCATCGACTACAAGGACGTCGCGGCCTTCTCGATCCTCGCCATCGTCCTCATCTTCCTGCCGTCCGGCATCCTCGGCCGTCCCGAAGTCGAAAAAGTCTAGGAAGGGTCCGACATGGCTGCCATCACCACCACGGGCCGTTCCGACGACGCGACGCTCGCCCGCGCCTTCAAGGAGGCGCTCTATGCGGGCGTCCTCTCCTTCGGCCTTTTCGTGCTCTTCATCGGGCTCAAGACCGACCAGAACATACGCAACGAGCTGATCCTGGTGCCGCGCTGGAGGCTGCTCGGCGTCATCGTCGTTCTGGTCATGATCGCCCGTTTCGTCGCCGTCGCCTGGCTCCAGCCGTGGATCGAGCGGCGCAAGGCCGAGAAGGCGAGGGCGCCGGTCGTCGAGGCGCCTCCCGGCTTCATCCGGCAGAATTTCAACGCGCTCGGCATCGGCTTCCTGCTCATCTTTCCCATTGCGATGGTGCTGCTGTTCGGCTTCCAGGGATCGCTCAAATGGGTCGATAATTTCGGCATCCAGATCCTGATCTACGTGATGCTCGCCTGGGGTCTCAACATCGTGATCGGGCTGGCCGGCCTGCTCGACCTCGGCTACGTCGCCTTCTATGCCGTCGGCGCCTATTCCTACGCGCTGCTCGGGACCCATCTCGGCTGGTCGTTCTGGGTGCTGCTGCCCGCCGCCGGCATCATGGCCGCGATGTGGGGCATGATACTGGGCTTCCCGGTGCTGCGCCTGCGCGGCGATTACCTGGCGATCGTCACCCTCGCCTTCGGTGAGATCATCCGCCTGGTGCTCATCAACTGGCGCGAGGTGACGAACGGGTCGGCCGGCATATCGGGCATCCCCAAGGTCAGCTTCTTCGGCCTCTTCACCTTCAACGTGTCCGACCCGAACTACATCTCCAAGGTGCTCGGCATCCCGCAGTCCGGCGCCTACTACAAGATATTCCTCTACTATCTCGCCGTGGCGCTCTGCCTGCTGACGGCCTTCGTCACGATCCGCCTGCGCCGCCTGCCAGTCGGGCGGGCGTGGGAGGCGATGCGCGAGGACGAGATCGCCTGCCGCTCGCTCGGCATCAACACCACGACGACCAAGCTGACGGCCTTCGCGACGGGCGCGATGTTCGGTGGCTTCGCCGGCTCCTTCTTCGCCGCCCGCCAGGGCTTCGTCAGCCCGGAATCCTTCGTCTTCCTCGAATCGGCGATCATCCTGGCGATCGTCGTGCTGGGCGGCATGGGATCGCTTACCGGCATCGCGGTCGCTTCCGTGGTCATGATCGGCGGCACGGAGGTGCTGCGCGAACTCCAGTTCCTCAAATTGATATTCGGCCCCGACTTCACGCCGGAACTCTACCGCATGCTGCTGTTCGGCCTGGCGATGGTGATCGTCATGCTGTGGAAGCCGCGCGGCTTCGTCGGCAGCCGCGAGCCGACGGCGTTCCTGAAGGAGCGCAAGGCGGTCTCCGGTTCGTTCACCAAGGAAGGCCACGGCTGATGAATACGGTGGCGTCCATGAGCGATCCGATCCTCAAGGTCGAGCATCTGTCGATGAAGTTCGGCGGACTGGTCGCGATCGGCGATCTTTCCTTCGAGGCGCGGCGCGGCGAGATCACCGCGCTGATCGGCCCGAACGGCGCCGGCAAGACCACGGTGTTCAACTGCATCACCGGCTTCTACAAACCGAGCGAAGGCATGATCACGCTGCGCCGGCAGGACGGCGCCGGATACCTGTTGGAGCGCCTGCCGGACTACCAGATCACCAGGAACGCCAAGGTGGCGCGCACCTTCCAGAACATCCGCCTGTTTTCCGGCATGACCGTGCTGGAGAACCTCCTCGTGGCCCAGCACAACGTGCTGATGCGGGCGTCGGGCTACACGTTCCTCGGCCTGTTCGGCTTCGCGAGCTACAAGCGCGCATCGGCCGAATCGATGGACAAGGCCAAGTTCTGGCTGAACAAGGTCGATCTGACCGATCGGGCCGACGATCCGGCCGGCGACCTGCCCTATGGCGCGCAGCGGCGGCTGGAGATCGCGCGCGCCATGTGCACCGAGCCGGAACTGCTCTGCCTGGACGAGCCGGCGGCCGGCCTCAACCCGAAGGAATCGCTGGCGCTCAACCAGCTCCTTCTGGACATCAAGAAGGATACCGGCACCTCCATCCTGCTGATCGAGCACGACATGTCGGTGGTGATGCAGATTTCCGATCATGTCGTCGTCCTCGAATATGGCCGCAAGATCTCCGACGGCGACCCGGACAGCGTGAAGAGCGACCCGAAGGTGATCGCCGCCTATCTCGGCGTGGACGACGAGGAGGTCACGGAGGTTCTCAGCGAAGTGGGCGACGAGAGCGTCATAGAAGAGCTCGACGGCGAGCCCGGCCCGTCGCAGGCGCCGTCCGTCTCCTCCTCGCTGATGGCTGGCCCGATCTCGGATACGGTCGGCCACGCCGATGCGGGCGGCGAGGTCGTCAGGGTTTCGCCGGGCGCCTCGAAGGCGGCGCGGGTCGAGGCCGGAGCGGGGCCGGCGCGCACCGGGACCGCGACCCCCGCCGGGAAGGCCGAGGCGTCCGGCATCGAGAGGGCGCCGGCCGCAGGCACCGGAGGAAGGGCGCCGTCCGGCCGCGCCTCCCGCACGGCCGCCGCTTCTCCTGCCGCCGGCGCGGCAAAAAAGACCGGCCCCGCGGCATCGTCGACGAAGGCTTCCGCATCCGGCACGGCCAAGCCGGCGAAGCCGAGCGCGGCTTCCGCCGCCTCCGCCCGGACGAGAACGGCCACCGCATCGGGCGCCGCCGCACCGGCCGCCGGCCGCCCGGCCGCCGCGCAGGCGGCGGGGAAGGGCCGCGGATCGGCGGCCGCCGGAAGGACGCCTGCCCGGTTGTCGAACGCGCTTGCCGCCCCGCGCGGCGGCAAGCCGGACCGGCTCATCGAGATCAAGGGCATCGGGCCGGTGAACGAGAAGAAGCTCAACGAGCACGGCATCTTCCATTTCGACCAGATCGCGGCCTGGAGGCGCGCCGATATCGAGGCGGCCGAGGCCTACCTGGCCTTTGACGGCCGCATCGACCGCGAGGACTGGATCGGCCAGGCCAAGACGTTCGCAAAGCGGGCCCGGGCGGACGCCGCTCCGAAGACCCGAACCACCAAGCGCGGGGGACGCGGCTGATGGCACAATCCCTGCTCAAGGTTGAGGGTGTCGAGACCTATTATGGCAATATCCGCGCGCTCAACGGCGTTTCCGTCGAGGTGAACCAGGGTGAGATCGTCGCCCTGATCGGCGCGAACGGGGCGGGCAAGTCGACGCTGATGATGACCATCTTCGGCAGTCCCCGCGCGCGCAGCGGCAGGATCACCTTCGCCGGCACCGACATCACCGACATGCCGACCCACGAGATCGCCCGGCTGCGCATCGCGCAGTCGCCCGAGGGCCGGCGCATCTTTCCGCGCATGACGGTGATGGAAAACCTGCAGATGGGCGCCAGCCTCGACAGCCTCAAATATTTCGACGAGGACGTCGAGAAGGTGTTCACGCTCTTCCCGCGCCTCAAGGAGCGCGCCGCGCAGCGCGGCGGCACGCTTTCGGGCGGCGAGCAGCAGATGCTTTCCATCGCGCGTGCCCTGATGGCGCGGCCGAAACTCCTGTTGCTGGACGAGCCGTCGCTGGGGCTCGCACCGCTCATCGTCAAGCAGATCTTCGACGCGATCCGCGAGCTGAACCGCAGCCAGGGGCTGACCGTGTTCCTGGTCGAGCAGAACGCTTTCGGCGCGCTGAAGCTGGCGACCCGCGGCTACGTCATGGTCAACGGCAATGTCACGATGAGCGGCACGGGGCAGGAACTGCTGGCCAATCCGGAGGTCCGCGCCGCCTATCTCGAAGGCGGGCGCCATTGATGTCGGGAGAGATCGGATGAGCGGCATTCTCTACGAGGAAGCGTCGGTCTGGCAGTTCTTCTTCGTCACCTGTCTTCTCGGCGGATGGGCCGCGTGGATGACGGGCAAGGCGTGCGCGCAGACGTGGCGCCCCTATCTCAGTCTGGTCGTCTATCTTCTGGCGCTGGGAATCGGCG
>JAFKJW010000182.1:0-15122 GCA_017305925.1 Hyphomicrobiales bacterium
CGAAGGTGACGATCACGCGATCGCCGCGGCGGTCGCGGCCGCGCACATCGATCGTGCGGCGATCCATGTCGACGACGCGGGCGCGTCGGATGCCCATGCGCTCGGCCTTCCACAGGGCGCGCTCCGGCGTACAGCCGCGCTCGCGTTCGCCGAAGTCGCGGTCACGGTCCATGCGGCAGTCCTCGAAGTCGGGATCGCAGCGCTCGCGCCTGTGCATCCTTGCCCCGTCGCGGTCGATCCGCAACTCGACCCCTTGCGCGGATGCAAAAGAGGCGCCGAGCGGCAAGCCTGTCAGCCCGAGCAGCATTGCGAGAGCGGATCTCGTGAGAATGGTACGCATGTCGTCTCTCCGTTTGGGCCAAAAAGCGGGCGGCGGGCCTTGTTCAGCCGGGCCGGCATGCGTAGCCAGACAGAAAAATTACGGCAAAAACGGGATGAAGCCGCAAATCCGTTCGACTTCCGGCGGGATTGCGGCGGCAGCGGCGCGGCGACCGGCAGCCGGGCTCAACGGCCCGTCAGCCACGGCCCGATGGTGATCATGCAGACGGCGAAGACCGCCAGGACCACGCCCATGGTCTGAACGTTGTCCAGGCGCTCGCCGAAGAAGGTGAATGCGATCACCGTCACGGCGACGAGCTGGATCACCGCCGACAGGCTGAAGGCGGCGGCCATGCCGAACTCGCGCACGAGCCGGAGCATGATCAGGTTGCCGCCCGTGTAGAGCAGCAGCGTCACCACCAGCTTCCACATCGAGGGCGCGAGCGCCCACGACTTCGCCAGGCTCGCCGCGAGCAGGAAGATGATCGTCGAGATGGCAAGCTGGACAAGTCCGGACGTGCTCACTATGCCCTCCGCCGATCCGACCGGCCGGTTCCCGCCGTCTTCTGGGCAAAAGGCGGTGCCGCGTCAAGGAGCACCCCTCACTTCACGTCCGCGACGTTTTCCTCCTGCTCCAGGGTAAGCGGCTTCACGCCCGGCGTCGGCGGCTCGGATTGCGAGGCCGCGACCGCCGCCTCGCCCGTCGGCAACGGCGGCGGGTGCCGCGCACAGCCGGCGAGGATCGCCGTTCCGCAAAGGACAGCGTACATATGCCCCCGGGAGCACGCGAGGCCGGGCAGCCGCACCGACGGCATCTTCCTCATTCGCCGATGACGATGGGTTCCGTCTTCTCATGGGCGCAGATGCGGCAGCACGTCTCGCAGAAGCGATCGTTGTCGGGCCCGACGCCCCACACGATCGTGTCGTCGCCGTTCACCCAGGCGCCGTAGCAGATGCTGTCGCCTTCCTCGCAACTGATCGTCACCGACTTCTTCTCGCCTTTTTCGAGCAGGTAGACCTGGTCGTTGCCGGGCCAGCGCGTGCCCTTCGCGGCGCTCGAGAACTCGACCACGACGGCCCTCGGCGCGACATTCTTCATGAAGAAGGTGAGATCGGCGCCGCATGCCGACGGCACCGGGAGAAGCAGGGCGGCCAGAATCAGCAGCGCGTGTCTCATACGGCATCCATAGCATTCCGCCCCGCCCTCCCGGAAGACCGCTCGCACGCTTGCCGAGGCGAGGCGGCTCGCCCTCTAGCGGGCCAGCCGCTCATGCAGCGCGCGCGGTATGGACAGGAGCGCCGGCGGGGCGGTCTCCGCCTTCGTGCGCCCGGGTATGTAGATGCCGAACTCGGCATGCAGCCGGTCGAGATAGGCCGCTGCCCGCGTGGCGAAGTCCGGATCGAGGAAAGAGGGCTGGATGGCGAGGACGAGCATGCCGGTGCCGGGGCTTTCATTGCCGCTCATGAAGGAAGGCGCATCCACCGACCAGTTGGCCCCGGCCAGCCCCGCCGCGAGAACCTCCACCATCAGCGCGATGTTGGCGCCGCGCGTTCCGCCGAACGCCAGGAGCGCGCCCTTCATCGCCGCCTGCGGATCGGTCGTGGGGCGCCCGCTTTCGTCGACCGCCCAACCCTCCGGAATGGATCTTGCCTCCGCGGCCGCCTTGCGGATGTTGACGAAAGCCGTGGCGCTCGACGCCTGGTCGATGGTCAGGGGCCGGCCGGACGCGACCGGCACCGAGAAGGCGAGCGGGTTGGTGCAGAACACCGGCGCGGTGCCCCCGGCCCCGGCCATCAGGGCCGGCCCGTTGGTGGCGGCGAGCGCCGCAAGCCCCTCGCCGGCCAGCCTCTCGGTGAAGTAGCCGAGCGCGCCGCATGTGTAGGAATTGCGCTGCGCGAAGAGGGCGACGCCGATCTCCCGTGCCATGGCGACGAGACGCTCGAACGCCATGTCGAAGCCCGGATGCGCCGCGCCTGCGCGCGCGTCCGAATGGATCATCGCGGGCGCGGGGCAGGTGATCGACGGCACCGCACGCCCGTCGATGCGGCCCGATTCGATGGCGTTCAGGTAGTCGACGAAATGGGCGAGGCCGACATTGGGTTTGCCCTCGGCTTCGGCGGCGACGGAGGCGCGGGCCAGCGAGCGCGCCGTGGCGGCCGAGGCGCCCGCCCGCATCGCCGCGCCGATGCACAGATCCGTCGCCTCGTCGCGCGAGAGGTCCACCGCGTCGCTCATGCTCACCCCAGCCGTTGCGGGATGCGCGCTTCGAGCATCCGGAAAAGATAGATCAGGATGCCGGTGATGATCATGTAGACGAGCGCGAGCAGGAGCAGCGGCTCGTAGGTGACGAACAGGTCCTGCCTCACCCTGGAGGCGACGGCGTAGATGTCGACCATGGTGATGGTCGCGACCAGCGGCGTGGCCTTGAGCTGAAGCACCGTCTCGCCGGCCAGCGTCGGCAGCGCCCTGTGAAGCGCCTGCGGCAGCCAGATGCGGCGGAAGGCCGTGAAGCGCGGCATGCCGTAGGCGCGCGCCGCTTCCAGTTGGCCGCGCGCCACACCGGCGAAGGCGCCGCGCATCACCTCGCCCTCATAGCCGGCATAGGAGAGCGTCAGCGACAGGAGCCCGTAGGGCCATGCCTGCCTGAGATAGGGCCACAGGAACGATTCGCGGATCCACGGGAACTGCGGGAACAGCGAACCCAGCCCGTAATAGAGCAGCCAGAGCTGGAGGAGCAGCGGCGTGCCGCGTATGACGGTGCAGAAGGCGCGCGCCGGAACGGCCAGCCAGACCGGCCCCGCGGCCTGCGCGAACCCCAGCGGGATGGCGAGCGCCAGGCCGAACGCGACGGAAAGCACCAGGAGCCAGATGGTCCGCCACAGGCCCTGCAAGGCAAGCGGCAGGTACTTCGGCAGCCAGTCCCAGCGCATCAGGAAGACCGCGGCGAGCACGATGGCCAGCGCAAGGACGATGAGGCCGATGCGGTGCGGCTTCAGCCAGGCCTGCAATCTCGGCCGCGGAACGGCGGCATCCGACATCACGGCCATCATGTGCTCCCGGCGAGCGAGGGCACGCCGCGCCGCGCCCAGCGCTCGATGCGGCTCAGCACCAGGGTGGAGGCCAGCGTCAGCGCCAGATAGAGGATGCCGGCGGCGAAGAAGAAGGTGAAATAGGCTTTTGTCGCGCCGGCGGCCGTCCGGGTCGTCTGCGTCAGCTCGTCGAAGCCGACGACGGCGAGCAGCGCGGTGTCCTTCGTGGCGATCAGCCAGAGATTGGCGAGTCCCGGAATGGCGAAGGGCAGCATGGCCGGCAGCGTGATGCGCCGGAGCATCGTGCCCGGCGACATGCCATAGGCGCGGGCGGCCTCGATCTGGCCCTGCGGGACGGCGAGGATCGCGCCGCGCAGCACTTCGGTGGAATAGGCCCCCTGCACCACGCCCAGCACGCCGATGCCGGCGATCAGCCCGTTGATATCCACCGCCTGGTAGCCCAGCACCGCGAGCAGCCTGTTCACCAGGTCCGTGCCCGCGAAGTAGAGAAGCAGGATGAGCACCAGCTCCGGCACCGCGCGCACGACCGTGGTGTAGACTTCGAGGAGATCGCGCGCCACCGGTCCGCCATAGAGCTTGCCGTAGGCGCCGCCGACGCCGATCAGCAGGCCGAGCCCGAAGGCGCCCACCGCGATCTCCACGGAGGCGATCAGCCCGGTCAGCAGGCGGCTGCCCCATCCGGGCGGATCGAAGGCGAGCAGGTCGCCGATGCCGGAGGCGGCGAGCGTGAGCAGCGCGTCCATCACGTCATCCTGCGCGCGGAGGCCGGGATGTCCGCCCGGCCGGGGATCGCCGACGCATGCCGGTCGCCGTCAGTTCGACTGGACGTCGTCGCCGTAGATGTCGAAGTCGAAATACTTCTTGGTGATCTCCGCATACTTGCCGTTGTCGCGGATCGCCTTGATGGCGGCGTTGATCTTGTCCTTCAGCTCCGTGTCGCCCTTGCGCACGCCGGCGCCCACGCCGGGACCCAGCACCTCGAGATCGGGCGCGACATAGCCCTTGAGGTCGCAGCATTCCTTGCCGGCGTCGGATTTCAGGAACGCGTCGAGCGCGATCGAGTCCGCCTGCGTGGCGTCGATGCGCCCGGCGACGAGATCCTGGTTCGCCTCGTCCTGCGTCTGGTATTCCTTGATCTCGGCCGCATCCGTGAAATGCTTCTTGGCATAGGCCGCATGCACGGTCGACACCTGCACGCCGATGATCTTGCCCTTGAGGCTTTCGGGCGTGGCGTCGAACGTCTCGCCCTTCGGGCCGATCACGGCGGTCGGCGTGTTGTAGTATTTGTCGGAGAAATCGATCTCCTTCTCCCGCTCCGCGGTGATCGACATCGAGTTCATGATCGCGTCGATCTTCTTGGTGTTCAGCGACGGGATCAGGCCGTCCCACGGAATGGGCGTCAGCACGCAGTCGAGCTTGGCCTCGGCGCAGATCGCCTTGGTGATGTCGACCTCCCAGCCGGTCCACTGGCCGGACGCATCCTGGACGTAGAAGGGCGGATAGGCCTCGGGCGAAAACCCGACCTTGACCTGCTCGGCCGACGCCGTGCCGGCGCCGCCCAGGGCCAGCGCAACGGCGGCGGCGGCGATTGCGAAAAACTTCCTCATGTCGATCCTCCCATTGGTCTTCTTGTCAGTGGATGTTGCTCAGGAACTGCTTCAGCCGCTCCGATTTCGGGTTGCCGAACAATTCCTCGGGCGGTCCCTCCTCCTCGACCTGCCCATTGTAGAGATAGACGACATGCGTCGCGACCTGCCGCGCGAACTTCATCTCGTGCGTGACCAGCACCATGGTGCGGCCTTCCTTCGCCAGGTCGGCGATGACGCGCAGCACCTCGCCGACGAGCTCGGGATCGAGCGCCGAGGTCGGCTCGTCGAACAGCATGACGCGCGGCTGGATGGCGAGCGCACGGGCGATCGCGCCGCGCTGTTGCTGGCCGCCGGACAGGAAGGCGGGATAGACGTCGTGCTTCTCGGCCAGGCCGACGCGCGCCAGCAGCTTCTTCGCCTGCTCGACCGCCTCGGCACGCTTGACGCCCAGCACGTGCACCGGCACCTCGATGACGTTTTCCAGCAGCGTCATGTGGCTCCACAGGTTGAAGCTCTGGAAAACCATGCCGAGCCGCGAGCGGATGCGCTCGATCTGGCGGCGGTCGGCCGGCACGCTGTTGCCGTCGCCGGCCGGCCTGAGGCGGATTTCCTCGCCATTGACGCGGATCAGCCCGCTGGTCGGGTTCTCCAAGCAGTTGATGCAGCGCAGCAGCGTCGACTTGCCGGAGCCCGAGCCGCCGATGATGGCGACGACCTCGCCGTCCCTGGCCGACAGCGACACGCCCTTCAGGACGTGGAGCTGGCCGAACTTCTTGTGCAGGTTCTCGATGTGGATGGCTTCGGCGGGGCCGGTACTGGCAGAAGAGTCGTCCAGCGATGCCGCCTGGGAAGCCGGAACGCTCACTGCCCGCACCCTCCGCCGCATCGGCCGTCCCGGCCCGCTTTCGTCCCCGCACCCATAAGACCGTCGCGCAGTCCCGTTTCTCCCTTTGTCAGGATGGACCGCGCCGGGCCCTCCCGTCAACCCGCCCGGCCGGACGGATCGATGGCCGAATGATGCCTTCCCCTTGCCGCCGCCCTTGCCGGGGCGCTATGCCTATACCGGCAGGCACGAAAGGGGTGCAGGATGGATGCCGCGAACCCGGGGCTTTACGGCTCCCAGTCCATGGCCGGCAGGCTGCGGCGCGTGCTGATGCGCGCCGCCGGCAGCGCCATGCGGGGCGCCGATGCGGCGCGCTGGCATTACGGGCCGGGCTTCGACGCCGGACGCGCGGCCGCGCAGCACGGGCAGTTGGCGGAGATGGTGGCGGAAACCGGCGCCGAAATCCTCTGGCTCGACGACATCGAGAACGGGCTGGCCGATTCCGTCTTCACCCACGACCCGTCGCTGATGACGGATCACGGCGCGCTGATCCTGCGCATGGGCAAGCCGCTGCGCGCGCCCGAGCCGGCGCTGCACGAGGCAGCCTATGCCGCGCTCGGCATCCCGATCCTCGGCCGAATCGAAGCGCCCGGCCAGGTGGAGGGCGGCGATTGCGTCTGGGTGGACAGGACGACGCTCGCCGTCGGGCGCGGCGTGCGCACCAACCAGGAGGGCATCCGGCAGCTCGCCGCCGTCCTCACCCCGAAGGGCATTTCCGTCCACGGCTTCGACCTGCCGCTCTGGCATGGCGAGGAAGCCTGCCTGCATCTGATGTCGGTGGTGAGCCCGTTGGCCGACGACCTTGCGCTGGTCCATGCGCCGCTGCTGCCGGCGGCCTTCTACCAGATGCTGAAGGCGCGCGGCATCCGGCTGGTCGAGGGCGATGCCGGCGAGTTCGCGAGCTCCAACGGGCTGAGCCTCAACGTGCTGCCCACCGCGCCGCGCGAGGTGATCGCCGTGGCGGGATTCCCGAAGACGAAAGCGGCGATGGAGGCCGCCGGCTGCACCGTGCGCACCTTCGAGGCGGACGCGCTCTGCATCGCCTGCGAGGGCGGCCCGACCTGCCTCACCCGGCCGGTGCTGCGCGCATGAAGACCGTCGGCGAAGCGCTCATCGACCTGCTCGAACAGAACGGCGTGGAGGTCGTCTTCGGCATCCCCGGCGTGCACACCGTCGAGCTCTATCGCGGCCTCGCCGGCTCGGCGATCCGCCATGTCACGCCGCGGCACGAGCAGGGCGCCGCCTTCATGGCGGACGGCTATGCGCGCGTCTCGGGCAAGCCGGGCGTCGCCCTCGTCATCACCGGGCCGGGCCTGACCAACGCCATCACCGCGATGGGGCAGGCGCGTGCCGACTCGATCCCCATGGTGGTGATCTCCAGCGTCAACGCGCTGGCGAGCCTCGGCAAGGGTTTCGGCCATCTGCACGAACTGCCGGACCAGCGCGGCCTCATGGCCAAGGTGGCGCTCGCCTCGACGCGGGTCGAGCGGCCGGAGCAACTGGCGGACGCCGTCAACGAAGCCTTCGCGCGGCTGGCCGTCGGCCGCCCCGGCCCCATTCATATCGAGATCCCGCTCGACGTGATGGGGCTGCCCGCCGCGCCGTCCGCCGCGCCCCGGCAGTGGCGCGACGACCTCAAGATGATGGAGCAGCCGATCCTCGACGCCGCACGGCTGGCGGCCACCGCCGAAAGGCCGCTGATCCTGGCGGGCGGCGGCGCCAAGCGCGCCGGCGGGGAACTGGAGGATCTGGCGGAGCTGATCGACGCCCCTGTCGTCACGACCACGAACGGCCGCGGGCTGCTGCACGGCCACGCGCTGGGCGTTCCGGCCGCCCCGAGCCTGCCGGCGATCCGCAAGCTGATGGCCGATGCCGACCTGGTCATCGCGGTCGGCACCGAATTCGGGCCGACCGACTACGACATGTACGGGGACGGCGGCTTCGTGCTGCCGCAGCGCCTGGTGCGCATCGACATCGACGACGGGCAGCTCCGCCGCCGGCCGTCCACGGTGGCGATCGAGGCGGATGCGGCGAAAGGGCTGGCGGGGATCGCGGCGGCGATCCGCGAGAGCGTGCGGAAGAACGCCGCCGGGCATCATGGCGGAGCGGAGCGGGCCGCGGCAGCGCGCGAGGCGGCGCGGGCTGAGCTGGAGCCTTACATGCGGCCGCTGCTCGAAGCCGTCGAGACGATCCGCGACACGCTGCCGGGCGCGATCATCGTCGGGGATTCCACGCAGCCGGTCTATGCCGCGAACATCTATTACGATCACGACGTCGCAGGCGGATGGTTCAACGCAGCGACGGGCTTCGGGGCGCTGGGCTACGGGCCGCCCGCGGCGATCGGCGCGGCGATCGCCGCGCCCGGGAAGACGGTGGTCAGCCTGTCGGGCGACGGCGGCTTCCAGTTCTCGCTCGCCGAACTCGGCTCGGCGCGCGACGCGCAGACACCGGTGATCTTCGTCGTCTGGAACAACAACGGATACCGCGAGATCGAGCTGTCGATGCGCGCGGTCTCGGTCGAGCCGGTCGGGGTCTCGCCCGCGCCGCCCGATTTCTGCGCCGTCGCGGGGGCCTACGGGATCGGATCGAGGCGGCTCAGCGGCATCGGGGAGCTGCCGGACGCGCTGCGCGAGGCGCGCGCCACGGGCCAGCCCTTCCTCATCGAGATCGATGTGCCCTGAAGCGCGTCGCGATCCTTCGGATTCGCTCCTTACGTTTCAGGTCCTTGCTTTATCGCATGTCGTCGTCCGGAAACCGGTTGCCGCTTCGGGCGACATGCTCAGGCGGCTTCAGGCCAGCCGGTGCTGAAGGTCGTCGTCCAGCCAGCGGTTCATGAAATAGACGAGCTGCCTGTGCCACCACGGCCAGTCGTGGTCGACGTCGGTTCCCCAATAGTCGACCCAAGCGGGGATGTTGCGGCTGCGCAATATGCCCTCGAGCTGGTGCGTCTCCTCCAGCATCCGCTCCTCCCAGCGGCCCTGGCCGCAGCAGAAGATCAGCCGCAGCGCCCGCAACCGGCCGAGGATGGCCGGATCGTCCAGCCCGCGCAGATAGTTGAGCGGCGAGTTGAAGTAGATGTCGCCGTCCAGCGCGTCGCCGAAGAAGTCGCGCGTCGAGTAGACGCCGGAGAGCGCGATCACGCCCGACACCTCGTCGGGAAAGCGGAAGACGAAGTTCGACGAGTGAAAGCCGCCCATCGAGCAGCCGGCCATCAGCGGCTTCATGGCCCAGCCGCCGTTGGAGGCCTGCGCCATGCCGAGGATCTCGGGCATCGCCTCCTCGCGGATGTAGCGGAAATAGGCCTCGTGACGGCCGATGCGGCGGGCGATGTCGGCGCGCTCGTTGAAGAAGGATTCCTCGTCCACGCCGTCCAGCGTGAAGATCTGGATGCGGCCGGCGTCGATGAACTCGGCCATCGCCGCGATCGAGCCGGTGTCCTCATACTGGAAGAACCGCCCCCGCGAGGTGGGAAACATGACGACAGGGCGCCCGGCATGGCCGTAGCGCTTGTATTCCATGTCGCGGCCGAGATTACGGCTGTGCGCCTTGCGGTAGCTTGTCTGCATGGAGGGGCGTCTTCTTCGTGTCCTGAGGCGCGTGGATGTAGTCGATCGCGGCACGCACGTCTTGCATTTTCTTCGCGCGGAACTGGTAGGCATAGTGGCCCATCGCCCGGGAGAAGATCTTTTCCACGCGCTGATGGTGCAGCAGCTTCGGCCCGAGCTCGGCCAGCACCGCCTCGTGGCGGTGGCGATAGGGCAGATGGTCCTTGCGGCTGGCATAGGCGGCGAAATACTTGCCTTTGGCGGGCGGAGCCGCGGCGTCCTTCACGACCATGTCCGCCCACATCCGGTAGACGTCGACATCGTAGGCATAGTTGATCGCATCGGTGATCCAGGCGCCGGGCGGCCGCATGTTGATCTCGAGCGCGATGATCCTGCCCTCGTTGCGCGTCTGGAACAGCTCGATGTGGAAGAAGCGCTCGCGCACGTCGAAGGCTTTCAGGATCTTGCGCCCCGCCTCCTCGACGACCGGGTCGATCGACGGCGCGGTCACGTAGCTCATATGGCCGTCCGTGTTGACGATATCCATGACGCTCTGGTCGTAGGCCGTCGAGGCGGCAAAGATCACCTCGCCGTCGCGATTGGCCAGCCCGTCATAGGTGACGACGAGCCCGTCGACGAATTCCTCCATGACGAAGGCGACGCCGGCCGGCTTCGCGGCCAGGAAGGCGTCGAGCTCCCGCTGGTTGCCGATCTTGTAGGTCATGGCCGCGCCCGAGCCGGAATCGGGCTTCACCACCACCGGATAGCCGACGCGGCGCAGGAAGGTCAGCGCGCCGGCGCGGTCGGACGCCTTGCCCTGCGGCACGGTGGCGACCCCGCTCTTGCGGAAAAAGGCGCGCATGCGCGACTTGCGCTTCAGGTTCTGCACGTAGTCGAGCTTGGTGCCGTAGATGTTGAAATCCGTGCGGATCTGCGCCTCCAGCTCCAGCCAGTGCTCGTTGAGGGACTCGAAGCGGTCGATGCGGCCCCATTTGTGGATGAAGTGGCCGATGGCCCGGAACGTCTGGTCGTAGTCCTCCATGTCGGCGATGCGGTAATATTCGCCCATCGCCTCCTTCAGCTTGCGCGGCAGCGTTTCATAGGGGGCGTCGCCGATGCCGAGCACGTTTGCGCCGGCGTTGCGCAGGCCGGCGCAGAAATCCGCGCCGTTCGCCGGGAAATGCGGCGAGAAGAAAACGAAGTTCATGGCGGCTCCTCCCTCGGGATCTCGACAGACTGTGGCGCATTTGGCTAAAGAGCGAAAGCGGCTTCCCCGGCACGCCCTCACCCTCATCAAGCCTTCGCGAAGGGCTGCCGCCGCCCGGGAAGAATTGACAGGCCGGAACCCGGCCCATTAGGTTCGCGCCGATATAACGCTTTCGTTCACGCTTCGAGGAGAAACCACCATGTCCCACAATATGCAGTTCTACATAGACGGCGCCTGGGTCGATCCGGTCACGCCGCATCCGTTCGACGTGATCGATCCGTCCACCGAGGACGCCTTCGCGCAGATTTCGCTCGGCTCGAAGGCCGATGTCGACAAGGCGGTGGCAGCCGCCAAGCGCGCCTTCCGCACCTTCGGCTTCTCGGAAGTCGCAGAGCGGCTGGATCTGCTCAACCGCATCATCGACATCTACAAGAAGCGCCGCAACGACCTGGCGCTTGCCGTTTCCCGCGAGATGGGCGCGCCGCGCCAGTTCGCGCTGGAAAGCCAGGTGGGCATCGGGCTGGCCCATCTGGAGAAGATGGCCGAAACCCTGAAGACCTTCGAGTTCCGCCACGTCAAGGGCAACAACCTGATCGTCAAGGAGCCGATCGGCGTCGTCGGCCTCATCACGCCGTGGAACTGGCCGCTCAACCAGATCACCTGCAAGGTCGGCCCGGCCATCGCGGCAGGCTGCACCATGGTGTTGAAGCCATCCGAGATCGCGCCGCTCGACGCCATCATCTTCGCCGAGATCATGGACGAGGCCGGCGTGCCGAAGGGCGTCTTCAACCTCGTCAACGGCGACGGCCCGACGGTGGGCGAGGCGATGTCCGCGCATCCCGACATCGACATGATGTCCTTCACCGGCTCGACGCGGGCGGGCATCCTGGTCGCCAAGGCGGCGGCCGACACGGTCAAGCGCGTCCATCAGGAGCTCGGCGGCAAGTCGGCCAACATCCTGTTCGACGACGTCGACCTGCCGACCGCCGTGACCAAGGGCGTCGCCGGCTGCTTCGGCAACAGCGGCCAGTCTTGCAACGCGCCGACCCGCATGTTCGTGCCGCGCGCCCGCCATGACGAGGCGGCGGGCTACGCCAAGGCGGCGGCCGAGACGTTCACCGTCGGTCCGGCCGACGGGGCCAACACCAAGCTCGGCCCGGTGGTCAGCGAGGTCCAGTTCAAGAAGATCCAGGACCTCATCGAAAGCGGCATCAAGGAAGGCGCCACGCTGCTCACCGGCGGGCCCGGCCGCCCGGCCGACCTCAACCGCGGCTACTATGTGCGCCCGACCGTGTTCGCCAACGTGACGCCCGACATGCGCATCGCCAAGGAGGAGATCTTCGGGCCCGTGCTGTCGATCATGCCCTACGACACGATCGACCAGGTCGTCGACGAAGCCAACAACACCGTCTACGGCCTTGCCTCCTACATCCAGGCGAAGGACATGGAGAAGGCGCGCAAGGTCGCGTCCCAGATGCGCTCCGGCAACGTCTACATCAACTATCCGGCATGGGATGCCAGCCTGCCCTTCGGCGGCTACAAGCAGTCCGGCAACGGCCGCGAATACGCCGAGTACGGGCTGGACGACTTCCTGGAGATCAAGGGCATCGCCGGATACCAGGCGGCCGAATAGGCTCCTCCGGCCTTTCATGACGAAGCCGGCCGCGCTGCCGCGCGGCCGGCTTTTTCGTCGGCGCCTTTCGCCGCGGCCGCAGCGCTTTGCGTCGCGGCAAAAAGCGATTATGAGGAGCGGAGCCATCGCCGCCCGAGAGCCGAGCAGACCATGACTGAAATCCTCGAAATACCGCAACTCGTCACCGTCTTCGGCGGCTCCGGCTTCATCGGCCGCCATGTGGTGCGGGCGCTGGCAAAGCGCGGATACCGCGTCCGGGTCGCGGTGCGCCGGCCGGACCTCGCCGGATGCGTCCAGCCGCTGGGCAATGTCGGCCAGATACAGCCGGTGCAGGCCAATCTGCGGGTGCGCTGGTCGGTGGACCGCGCCGTCGAGGGCGCGGACCATGTGGTGAACCTGGTCGGCATCCTGCATGAGGGCGGCCGCCAGACCTTCAACGCGGTGCAGGCCTTCGGCGCCCGCGCCGTCGCCGAGGCGGCGCGCGCCGCCGGCGTCGGGCTGACGCATCTTTCGGCGATCGGCGCGGATGCGGCTTCCGCCTCCGCCTACGGCCGCACCAAGGCGGCCGGCGAGAAGGCCGTCCTCGAAACGGTCCCGAGCGCCACGATCTACCGGCCGTCGGTCGTCTTCGGGCCGGAAGACCGCTTCTTCAACCTTTTCGCGACGCTTGCGCGCTACTCGCCGGCATTGCCGCTGATCGGCGGCGGCGGGACGCGGTTCCAGCCGGTCTTCGTCGGCGACGTGGCGGAGGCGGTGGCGCGCTCCGTGGACGGCAAGGTGGCGGGCGGCCGGATCTACGAGCTGGGCGGGCCCGACATCTCGACGTTCCGGGAGCTCATGGAAGAGATGCTGGAGGTCATCGACCGCCGCCGGCTGCTCGTTCCAGTTCCATGGTTCATCGCCGACATCCAGGCGTCGGTCCTCGGCCTGCTTCCCAATCCCCTGCTGACGCGCGACCAGGTGAAGCTGCTGCGCCACGACAATGTGGTGTCCCAGGCAGCCATTGCCGAAGGCCGCACCCTGCCGGGGCTGGGCATCGAGCCGCGCTCCACCGACGCCATCCTTCCGGGATATCTGTGGCGCTTCCGTCCGGCAGGG
Organism: Hyphomicrobiales bacterium; assembly: GCA_017305925.1. Lineage (GTDB taxonomy): Bacteria > Pseudomonadota > Alphaproteobacteria > Rhizobiales > Rhizobiaceae > Arvimicrobium. The sequence continues at coordinate 13,325 of JAFKJW010000182.1, forward strand.
CAGTTTACCCGCAAGACCGAGGCCTGAACCCCACTCTTCCCTGCGGTCTAGGCAGCGCGGCACGGCTGCTATAGGTTCCGTACGGAAAAGCCCTTTGCCGAAGGGGTGGCAGTGGACAGCAGATCTCCGATCGATCTCTTGCGGATCGAGGATCTCAGCATATCCTTCTCGATCGTCGGCGGTCCGATCCATGCGGTCCGCAATGTCGGCCTGCGCGTCCTGCCCGGCAGGGTGACGGCGGTCGTGGGCGAATCCGGTTCCGGAAAATCGGTGACGAGCCAGGCGGTGCTCGGCATCCTGCCGCGCACCGCGCACATCCGGGGCCGTATCCTCTTCAACGACCCGCTCACCGGGAAAACCGCCGACATCCTCCGGCTTCCGGTGGACGGCCCCGAGATAAGGGCTCTGAGGGGCAACCGGATCAGCAAGATCTTCCAGGAGCCGATGACCTCGCTGTCGCCGCTCCACACGATCGGCGACCAGGTCGGCGAGCCGCTGCGCATCCACAAGACCCTGTCGGCGGCCGAATGCAGGGACCGCACCGAGGAGATGCTCGGCCTCGTCGGCTTCCCCGACCCGGCCCGCGCGCTCGGCATGTATGCGTTCGAACTGTCCGGCGGGCTGCGGCAGCGGGCGATGATCGCCATGGCGCTGATCTGCCGGCCGGCGCTGCTGATCGCCGACGAGCCGACCACCGCGCTCGACGTGACCATCCAGGCCCAGATCCTCGAACTCCTGAAGGAGCTCCAGGAGAAGCTCGGCATGGCGATGATGCTGATCACGCACGACCTCGGCGTCGTCGCCAACATCGCCGACGAGGTGGTGGTGATGTATCACGGCCAGGTGATGGAGGCGGGAACGGTGGAGGCCATCTTCCGCCAGCCCGCCCATCCCTACCTGAAGGGGCTGATGGCCGCGGTGCCGCATTTCGACATGAAGCCGGGCACGCGGCTTCAGGCGCTGCGCGAGATCCCGGTCGATGTCGGCAGCCTGCTCGGCGCGCGCGCCGCCGGAGCGCCCGGCCCGCTGCTTTCGGTCCGCGACCTGTCGAAGACCTTTTCGATCCGCAGCGCCGCGTGGCGATCGAAGGGCGAGCGGACCGCCATCCGCGCGGTCGACGGTGTCAGCTTCGACGTGATGCGCGGCGAGTGTCTCGGACTCGTCGGGGAGAGCGGCTGCGGCAAGACGACGGTGAGCAAGATCATCATGCGCGCCGTCACGCCGGACAGCGGCTCCATCCTCTTCGACGGCGCGGACGGGCCGATCGACGTGCTGCATGCTTCCGGAAAGGACCTGAAGCGGCTGCGCGCGAAGATCCAGATGGTGTTCCAGGACCCTGTCTCGTCGCTGTCGCCGCGCATGACCGTGCAGAACATCCTCAGCGAGCCGCTGGAGATCCACAATCGCGGCACGCCGGCCTCGCGCAAGGAGACCGTCGCCGCGCTGCTTGCAGCGATCGGGCTCGACCGGCGCGCCATGAACCGCTACCCGCACAGCTTCTCCGGCGGGCAGCGCCAGCGCATCGGCATCGCGCGGGCGCTGGCGCTCGGCCCGGAGCTGCTGATCTGCGACGAGCCGGTGTCGGCGCTCGACGTGTCGGTGCAGGCGCAGATCCTCAACCTGCTGAAGGATCTGCAAAAAGAGCTCGGCCTCACCTATCTTTTCATCTCCCACAATCTGGCCGTGGTGGAATACATGGCGGACCGCGTCGCGGTGATGTGCGGCGGCCGCATCGTGGAGATCGCGCCGGCGGCGGCGCTGCTACGCAACCCGGTCCCCCCCTATACGCGCGCCCTCG